>DIAV01000110.1:16783-17083 GCA_002415895.1 Anaerolineales bacterium UBA5069
TCCACCACCACACCGCCCGCGCGGGGCGTTGCCGTAGCAGGCGCATCTTCGCGGCCACAGGCCTGCAACAGCACGAGCGAGGCGAAGAGCAAAATCGTAACGATCACCAAATAGCGGTAACGCGGTTGGGTTCCCATGACTCTCTCCTGCAGTGATGAATGGGTGCGATGTTGGACAGTTCGGGTGGGAGCCCGAAAGATGTCGGCAATGAGCGGGCAGCAATGGAACGATGATTCACGAAGGGTACGACGGGTTCTGTTCACCTTTCTTGAATACAATTGCTGTCTCTTATACACATCT
>DIAV01000231.1:0-318 GCA_002415895.1 Anaerolineales bacterium UBA5069
AGATGTGTATAAGAGACAGCGTCGTGACATGCAGGGTCTGAAACGGAGGGCTGGAAGCCCCCCACTACGATCGCCGCGCACTTCAGAGACGCACCATTGAAGCCGCCGCTACGCAAGCCCGCGCGTGCTTACCGGATGCACCAATGAGTGTTCTTGCGACCAACTGCTGTCATTACACCGGTGTTACGCCGGGCTGCGCTTGCGCCTTCTCCAAATTGGTTGCGCGTGCGGTGGTGCCCCGGATAAAAACCAGCGTCCCTGCGGCGATGGTGGCTCCTGCGAAGAGATAGACCGCAGGCGCACTTGCCCAATCCCACA
>DIAV01000231.1:558-4332 GCA_002415895.1 Anaerolineales bacterium UBA5069
GCGCTGGCGCGCATGCCGTCGGGGGCGCGCGCATTGGCGAAGCTCACCACGGCTGTCCACACCAGCCCAAAGAAGACCCCCATAATCGCCGCAGCAACGGTAATGTGCCATGCCTCCGTAGCCAGGGCGGCCAGCAGCCAGACAATTGCGAATCCTGTTCCGCTCAGCCAAATGGTGGTGCGATAGCTGACGCGCCGAAACCAGATCGGACCAAGGAAGAGCACAGGCACCTCAACAATCGCGCTCACTGCGTTGGTAAGGCCGATGAGCGTTGCTGCGCCACCCAGACGCATGACATTTATGCCCACAAAATTCAACGCACCAGCCATGGCCGCGCCAAAGCAGACCATGAAGAAGAGCAGCGCACGATACGAAGGCATGCGCAGCATCGCGCGCAGCCCCGCCACATAGTCAATTGCGTCGGCGGTGCGCGGCTCAACCGGCAACTTCAAGCTCAACAACCCGCACATCCCCGCCAGCATGACAAAGTGAAAAATGAAGATCATGTTGATGGAAAAGTAGGTAACCACATAACCAGCACTCAGGCTAAAGAGGATCCAACCAAAGCTCCCAAAAACGCGCTGCGGCCCATAGTTTACGTCGGGGTTGCGCGCAATGATGCTCATGACCATGGCATCAACAATTGCCATGATGGGGGTGCGAAAGAAGGTGACGATGCACGAAATGGCCAGCAGCGCCCAGAAGCCGCTGATCCAGATGAAGGTCAGTGATGCCACGCCGGATGTAATCGCCAGCAATGCCAGCACGCGCTGGTGTGCGCGCCAACGATCGGCCACAGCGCCCCAGAAGGGATTGGAGATGAGCGCGACAATGGGCGGCAGGGCCGAAATGAGGCCGATCTGCGTGCCCGACATGCCCCGCTCCTGCAGAAAGATGTTGAAGAAGGAGAAGAGCCCGCCCAGTCCCGCGTAGAAGCCAAAATAGTAGAGGCGTGCCATCCACAAGGCACGCTGCAGTGCGGCGGGGGCAAGGGGCGTTGTAGGCATGGATGAAGGCGTGGCAACGCTCATACAGGAACTTTCAACGAGTCTATGGCTTGCGCACGAACTCGCGCTCGAAGTAGGTGGCGCGTGGACTGGTGCCGAACATGAAGACAATGGTGCCGAATCCTACGATGATTGCGGCAAAGAGATAGACAGCCATGCCGCTGCCCCAATCCCAAAGTATACCCGAGGCAAAGGAGCCCAGCGCATAGCCCAGGCCGCCGTGCGCCGCCTGCGCAACGGCTTGCGCGCTGGCGCGCAGGCCATCGGGCGCACGGTCATTGGCGAATCCCACAATGGCAATCCATGAGAGGCCAAAGAAGAAGCCGGTGAAGATGATGGAAACCATAATGTGCCACGGCGTGGTGGCAAAGGCAGTGCCACCCCATATCAGTGTGAAGCCCACGCCGCAGAAGCCGATTGTGGTGCGGTAGGAGACGCGATTGAACCACGACTGCCCCAGAAACATGACGGGCACTTCGAGGAACGCTGCGAGTGAATTGGTGATGCCGATGAATGCCGCCGCACCACCCAGGCGCAGAATGTTGAGCGCAACGAAGTTGCCCGAGGCTGCCGCTGCCGCCCCAAAGCAGGCCATGAAGACGAGCAGCGCCCGGTAGGAGGGCAGCCGCACCATCGCGCGCAAGCCGTCCGTATAGCTAATTGTCACATCGGTGCGCTTTTCGACAGGCAGTTGCAGGCTGAGCAAGCCGCACATGCCGGAGAGCATAAGCGCGTGGAAAATGAAGATCGCATTAATGCTGTAGCGCGTGACGAGCAATCCCACGCCGTAGCTGACGACAATCCACCCCAGGCTGCCGAAGACCCGCTGTCGCCCATAGCTGACTTCAGGATTGCGCGCGACAATGCTCATGACAGTCGCGTCGACAATGGCCGAAATTGGCCCGCGAAAGAATGCGACGACGCAGAGCACGGCCAGAATCGCCCAGAAGCTTGACACCCAGATAAAGGCCAGTGAGGCCACCCCCGCCACCACAGCCAGCGTTGCCAGCACGCGCTGGTGGGCCTGCCAACGGTCGGCCACGCCACTCCAGAAGGGATTTGAAATGAGCGCGATGATGGGTGGAAGCGCCGACACAAGGCCGATTTCGGTGCCGGACATGCCGCGCTGTTGCAGATAGACGTTGAAGAAAGGGACAATCGCACCCAGCGCCGCAAAGAAACCGAAATAGTAGAGGCGCGCAATCCACAAGGCGCGCTGCAACGGGGCAGGCGCAAGGGGCATGGGAGGTGCGGAGGAGGCTGTCTTGACGCTCATTCAGTGGCCTGCAGCAAACTGGATGTGATCCGCTTGTGATCTGGGTTGAAATCAACCAAGTTACGATAGCCCAAGCGCGCGCGGCGTGCAAATTCTGGCGCGCGCATGGGATTCTATTCCCATGCGCGGCAGTGAAAGTGCACGGTGGAGTTGGCTTGCGTAGCGGCGGCTGAAGCCGCCGCTACGCAAGCCCGCGCGCATGTGCAGGATGCACCTTTGCATCAAGATGCTGTTTCCACTCGGGTATGACGTTAGAGGTGAAGAATGCCCGCGCGCGTAGCGCGCACTACCGCATCCGTCCGGCTCTGCGCATCCAGCTTGCTCAGAATGGAGTTGACGTGGTACTTGACGGTGTGCTCGCTGATCTCGAGTGCACGCGCGATCAATTTGTTGGAGAGGCCATCGGCCATGGCGTTGAGTACGTCAACTTCGCGCGGCGTGAGCGCTTCGATCGGCATCTCATTGCTGCCGTGCTTTTGGACAGGGGGCGACCAAACGCCTTCTTCATTGGGCGTGGGATCGAAGACACCGAGGCCGCTGGCGACGGCCGCCACTGCGGTGGCAAGCACGTCGGCCTTGACACTGCGCCCCACCACACCGCGCACACCTGTCGCCCACAATGCTGCCACAGAATCGTTCGCCGCGATGGCGAGAATGGGTGGCAGGGTTTCCACTGGCGTATCAAAGGCGAGCAGGCTGGCCGCACCATCCCAGCCGGCATCCCACAGCAGCACGTCGGGGCGATAGACGGCGCACACCTGGTCCAATTCGTCGCCGGCGTCAGCCTGGCCGGCAATAAGAATTGACTCCTGCGTGCTCAGCATGGCTGCGAGTGAGGTGCGGGCAAGTGGGTCGGCAGCAACGATCAGCAAGCGAATGGCAGCAGACATGTGTGGCGGGTTCCTGGCGTAGCAATCAAGAGGGGGATGGTTGCGGCCAAGCATAGCGTTAGGTGCTTCATCCGTCAGCAAGATTGCGTGCAAATCGCCATGCTTGTCTGCACAGGTGCACGCGTGCCTTCTGCGGCGCACGCGTTATGGGCGCGCAACCTTCTATTTTGCGCGCCATCGGTGCTATACTGAGCACGGTCGCCCTGCTGCCTCTACATCGTCGCGCCCCACAGGTGCGCCCCGCCGCTGTAAATCGCACCCAATTTTCCGCGGTACTGCCCTTGCTACTCATGTAACAAGACGCATCCCAACCACTTAAGTAGGGAGATTCTTTCAAAATGGCCATGTCTCTCAAAGACGTCCGCTCCATTCCCAGCGATCACTTCAACAACGGTTTCTACGCCCAGGACATTCTCTCCGTCAGCCAGTTTGACAAACCAAAACTCGAGTACATCTTTAGTGTGGCGCACGAAATGCGCGTCATGGTGGAGCGCTTCGGCTCCGCCGACCTGCTGCAGGGCAAAATCCTCTCCAACCTCTTTTACGAACCCAGCACACGCACCAGCTCCTCCTTCATGGCGGCCATGTTGCGCCTGGGCGG
>DIAV01000231.1:4495-5005 GCA_002415895.1 Anaerolineales bacterium UBA5069
ATCGAGGACCTTGACAATGTCAACGGCCTCAGGATTGCTATGGTGGGCGACCTGAAATATGGCCGCACGGTCCACAGCCTGACCAAGCTGCTCGTCAACTACGATGTGGAATTCTCCTTCGTCAGCCCCGACATCCTGCGCATGCCGCAGGATGTGCTCGACGTTGTGCAGAAGTCGGGCCACAAATACACCATTACCGAGAATGTGCAGGATGTGGTTGCAGATGCCGACGTGCTCTACATTACGCGTGTGCAGAAAGAGCGCTTCGCCGACCTCTCCGAGTACGAGCGCATGAAGGATTTCTACGTGGTGGATGATGGCCTCATGGCACAGGCCAAGCAGCGCATGATCGTCATGCACCCGCTGCCCCGTATTAACGAAATTTCCTACACCGTGGACAGTGACCCGCGCGCCGCGTACTTCCGCCAAATGCGCAACGGCATGTACATTCGCATGGCGCTGCTGGCTGCGGTGCTGGGCAAGGCGTAAAGTGATACCGCAGTGAAACCC
>DIAV01000231.1:5037-6256 GCA_002415895.1 Anaerolineales bacterium UBA5069
GCGATGTTGTTTTCATGCCGGTATCATTGTCGGGCCCGCCGTTCTTAATTCCCATGAGAGAGTATCGACGCAATCCCCGCAATTCTGTGTACACAATCACGGGAGCCATCCTGCTCGCGCTTTGCTGCGCATTGCTGCCGCGCCTTGCCCACGCGCAGCCGCCCGGCGACGTTGCCGACGAAATCGTCTACATTGATGCAACGGGGCGCATGCACGTGCGTGATTCGGTGTACACCGGCACAACCGAAATCGCCTGGTATAGCCCTGTGGACGGCTACACCGACGCTGTGCTGATCGACGTGAATGGCGACAGCGACGCGGAGATTGCCGGCGTCCGCGCTGTAGGCGGTGCGACCACGCTCGACATCTACGATCCTGTGGTCACCACTGGCCCGGTGGCCCCTGCGCAAAGCATTGGCGGCGTGCCGTGGGAGAGCGTGGCGGTCATTCCCTTGGCCGCGCCCGTGGGCGTCATTGCCGCAGGCAATCTGGACGCCACGACGCCCGGCGACGAAATCCTCCTCTCCACGCGCACTGCAGTCGCGGGCGCAGTCGGCCCCACAGCCTTCAACCAGTCCGTCTACTACCTGCGCAATGTCGGCGCGCAGAATGGCCGCCAATGGGAAGCTGTGGGGCTGCCCATATCCAACAGAGACTGGAGCGCCGTCGCGCTGGGCGACATGGATAGCGATGGTGTGGACGAGATCGCCCTGGTCGCCAGGGACACGGGCACGCTGGAGGTGTGGCAAATGCGCGGCCCCGCCGATGCCGCGCGCGTCTATGCCAACGAATCGGACAGTCGCCCGTGGCTGGACGTGGCCATGGGACCTTTCATCGGCGGCGACCGCGACACGCTGAGCGCGGTGCGCGATGCACCCATCGGCCTGCCCAGTCTCTTCGTGTGGAGGTGGGACAACGGCGCGCTGGCTGATGAATACAGCCGCGACTTTGACCCCAGCCCAAGTTACATCTTCATGGGCGACATCAACAACAACGGCTGGGCCGAAGCCTACATGCTCCGCACTGTGGACGCTGCCATAACAAGCAAGCCGCGCCTTTTCATGCGCCAGCGCTTCAACGACACGCCAACCTCCTTCGAAGATATCCTCGATGACGACAATCGTTACCAGGTGGGCGCAGCCGGCGATCTGGACGGTGACAGCAAGGACGAACTTGTGCTCATCAGCACAAGTGGCGTGCGTGAGTACATGTCGCCCGA
>DIAV01000231.1:6448-9468 GCA_002415895.1 Anaerolineales bacterium UBA5069
CCTGGCTAGGTCTGAGCGGAAGCAGCTTTGTCACGCCCTTTGCGGTGACGCTCGGCTTTGAAGCGTCGAATCTCAGGCCAGGCATTTACACCGCCAATCTCATCCTCACAAGCCCCAGCCCGCTCGTGCTGGAGCCGCCCGTCAGAGTGCCCGTCACCTTCGTTGTGGGGGATGGGCTGCTCGTGCGCCCCACCAGCCTGGCATTCATCGACACCAACTGCGCTGCCGGTGCAGCACAGACCCAAACGCTGCGGGTTGAGGCCTCCGCCGGAAGCACCTTTAGCGTTTCGCTGCTCAACGCCGCCGCCCAGGTGGAGGCAGAGGCTCCAGTGGGCACAGTGGCAATCGCCGGCACGAACGCAGTAGGCGAACTGGTGTGGCCGTCAAGCGTGGTGTGGCTCAGCGCTACGTCGCCCACAAACGTCCTGCCGGAAGACGTGCTGCTTGAAGCGATCGTACCGGAAGGCGTCACGGCCGTCTATGCCAGCGCCAAAGTCGCCGCCATTGTCAATGAGCAATCCATCGTGCGTTCGGTGCCAATCACACTGCTCTGCGCCACAGCACAGATCAGGTTGCCCGTGATCGTACGCTAGCGCGGCACAGAGCATGACGCACCTTCACCCCGGCCCCTACGCCAGACTGGCAAGGGGCCGGGGATGCGGTTGCTTTGCTCGCCCACACACGCGCACCGAAATCACGTTTCAAGAAATCTCGCCAAGTCGCACCGTAATTCAACAAAGTGTGCTATACTGTAGTGTGCGTTAGGTTCTTTCCCCATTGTCTTGTGCGCCCATTCGCTGTGGCCCCTCATCCACAGTACGTGCCTCGCAATATTGCCCCAACAATCTACCTAATGCGCGACTGCCGAAGGCCAGTCTGCCGGTCTTCCTCACACCACGTGATTCCCTGACCGGTCCGACTGCCAAGGAGGCATAGCAATACATATGCGAAAGAGCTTTTCGGTTGTTGTATCTTTGTTCCTTGTCGTTACGGCAATTCTCTCCGCAACACTGAGTCAACAGTTCATGATGCCGGCATTTGCACGCACGCTGGCTACATCACCTGTGCTTGGTAATGTCGCAAGTTATTCGGTGCTGGCGGGATCGATCGTCAGCAATACGGGGCCAACCACCGTTAGCGGCGATCTTGGGGTGAGCCCCAGCATTGGCGTGCCGCCCCATGTCACCGGCTTCCCCCCTGGGGAGGTGCTTGCCCCCAGTGTCATACACGATGCTGACGCACCCGCCGGCTTGGCCCAGGCAGCAAACACGGCGGCATTCGGCGCACTGGACCAAACCTGCGATGTGACATATGCCGGCGTGCAGAATCTTACACTCGTCTCGCCCCTCGGGCCGGGCGTCTATTGCGCCACCTCTTTTTCGCTGAGCGGTAACTTGACTCTCATCGGGTCGGGCGTTTGGGTCTTCAAATCCGAATCGACGGTCATCACTTCCCCCAGCTCAAGCGTAACGGGTGGCGATCCATGCAACGTATGGTGGAGAGTCGGCAGCTCCGCAACCCTGGATACCGGCACGACCTTCGTTGGCAACATCCTTGCGCTTACATCCATCACGCTGAATACTGGCGCAAATCTCAATGGGCGCGCGCTGGCACAGACTGGCGCAGTGACAATGGCCGATAACGACATTTCTCTCGTCTGCGCAGTAAACCCGGGGCCGACATCCACCCCTACGGGCACGCCCGCACCGACAGCCGACGACCCCGTCGAAGAACCCTCGCTTTCAATGACGGTTTATCTGCCGGCCATTCGGTAGCGACGCAAAGCGACGACGCGCACCCCCCATATGCGCTTGCAGGCCCACAGTGCAAAGAGAACGAAGCGAAAACGGCGTCCCCCCAGGGTGAGGCTTCCCAAATCGGAAGCCTCACCCTTTCTTGTCACTTCAGCATGCCACTGAGTTCCGGCGGCGACACGCTGTCGTCGGCAACCATGCGCGCCAACGCGGGTGCGAACGCGCTGGTGGTGGCGGTCATCAGGTCCATCACGCGCGCGAATATCTCATAGTGCAGTTCTTCGGCAGGCAAGTTGGCGTAGAGAGCAATGTCCCCCTGGCCGTCAATGGCGAAGCGCACCATCTGCGTGCGCTCATTCAGGCGCAGCAGCGCCAAGGCAAGGCGCGGCCCCAAGTGCCCGTGTGGGCGCGGCGCAAGTGGGCTCACCGCCATGTTGATCCACTCATAGTCTTGATGGACATAGAGGTCAAAGTCCTCTTCCTGCGCCGTCGCAAAGGTGCCCATCCAAATTGAAGGCTCAAGCTGCATAACCTGCCAGTCATACTCTCGAAACCATGCTTCCAGGTCAACGACCATCTAGGATTCCCTTTCCATGGGCAACGGCGCATCAAGGCGCTGCGCTTCTTCCTCTGCCGGGCTTGACAATGCGACGGCCGCGCCCTACAATGCCACCAACAACCTATCACAAACAACGTTGAACCAGAAGAGTAGCAGCCAAAGCGAGTTCCAGAGAGTCCCCTGAGTGCTGAGAGGGGGATAGCGGCGCAGGCGGTGAATGGACTGGGGAGTTGGGCGGCGAAGCGTTGCAGGCCAACCAGTAGGGACGGGTGGCAGGCAGCGTGGGTAGCAGGCTCCGGGCAGACACCCGTTATCCAGTCGCAGGAATCGGCGCACGCGCCCGTTCCTGGCAAAGTGAGACTGGCGCAACCTCTGAGCTTTCACGCAGGGGTTTTTTGTTGCCGGTCATGCGGGTGGCACCGCGGGGGATCTCCCTCGCCCCGCTTCGTCCGTGTGGAGAGATCCACAGTGACGAAGGCGGGGCTTTTTATTTTCCGGCGCAGTGCGTTTGCGGCGCATGTATCTTCAAAGCGAGGAACAATGACATACAAACCAACAGTGGATGAAGTCCGCACACTGGCAGCCGAAGGCAATCTCATCCCGGTCTACCGTGAACTGCCCGCAGATCTGGAGACCCCCGTCTCCGTCTACCTCAAGCTGCGCCAACATCGCAGCGGCCCGGGCTTTCTGCTCGAATCGGTGGAGAA
>DIAV01000317.1:0-1514 GCA_002415895.1 Anaerolineales bacterium UBA5069
CAGTACGGCAGCTAAAGCAGCCGCTACGCAACCCGGCGCGCACTGGCATCACTTTAGAAACGCAGCCATAATCTCCGCCACCTGCCACGGCTGGCGGAAGATGAGCGCATGGGTCTGCTGGGGAATTATATGCAATTCGGCGTGCGGCAAGGCGGCGGCCATTTGCTCAACCAGCGACACGGGAAAAAATTCGTCGCGTGCGCCGTGAATCAGGCAGGTGGGCAGGTTGAAGGCGCGCAACGCGTCAAGCGGCAGGTCAATTGCCGTGTGTGGTCGCAACGCGCGAAAACCGGGGAGCAAAACATCTTCGTAGTAGCCTGCGCCCTGCCAGGGATCGTGCAGGCGTGCCGTCGCTTCCATCCACTTGCGCCCCGCCTGGAAGTTCTCCGGCACAAGGGCATTCGTTGCGCCTGTTACAGCGCGGTTCGTGCTGTGTGTCGTGCTGACCAGTGTAAGAGTAGCGGGCTGCACCATCTTGTGGTGCACCAGCAACTGGGCAATCATGCCGCCGCTGCTGCAGCCCGCCAAGTGGCCGGTTTCGGCATCCTCGGCGCGCATGAGGGCTGCGAGTTGGCGCGCAATTGCCCAATGATGATAGCCGGGCGGGTAGCCAATCGACGCGCCATGGCCGGGCAAGTCGGGCAGCAGCACCCTGTGCGTGCGGTTGAGCACGGGCAACAGCGCGCCCCACGCCGAGCGCCCCGTGCTCATGAAGTTGTGCAGCAGCACCAGCGTTTGTGGCTTTGCCCCCTCAACAGGCGCTTCAAGCGGCTCCAGCAGATCATAGGCAATCACGCCTGTATCCGTCACGAAAGTACGCGGTTCAGCACGCGCGGGCTTGGGTTCAGTCGTCATGGCGCTTAGTCTGCAATCAGAGGTGGCGCGCCGCCAGGGTTGCAGACGGCGCAGGGGCAGCTTTGGCGCAGGGCCGAGAAAGGATAGATGCCTGTGCTATGACCGTCACCCCAATCAAAGCGAATGGCATACGCACCCACGAATTCAGCACCCACAATCGCAGCGCTGGGCGGCGCGCCGGTATTCAAGCGAAACGATCCGCTCGCCTCTTCCATCACGCGCGCCAGGCGCTCCTCGCGGCAGGTAGCGCAGGGGCATTGGCTGCGCAGCCAATCCAGCGCATAGGCGCTGTTGTGGCCATCGGCCCACTGAATGCGCAGCAGCTTGTTGGCGCGCTGGATTTTCACATCCAGGGGCCGGCTATTCGTGTTCATCATGCAGAATCAACCTCGGAGAATTGAACAGGCCAGAGAGCACAGCGCAACGCTTTTCAGTCCGGTGCGTTTCCGCATGCCTTATCGTGTTGGCGCCTGAGGCGGCACAAGCGGCGCGACCGGCGGCGCGCCGGCCTCACGCACGTGCTTTTGTGTGCCCCCAATCAGCCCCTCCATAAGTTCAAGTGGCAGCGGGAAGACAATCGTGCTGTTGTGCTCAGCGCCAATCTCCGTGAGCGTGGCCAGATACCGCAGTTGCAGCGCACCCGGCGCCTGCGACATGAC
>DIAV01000317.1:1656-6880 GCA_002415895.1 Anaerolineales bacterium UBA5069
TGGCGCGCCATGGCGCGCTTCATGCCTTCGGGCAGTTCCAGGTCCTTCACCTCAACAATGCTGACCTTCACGCCCCACGGCTCCGTCTGCTCGTCAATAATCTTCTGCAGCGTCTGATTAATTGCGTCGCGCTGCGCCAGAATCTCGTCAAGCTCGCTCTGCCCCAGCACCGAGCGCAGCGTCGTCTGTGCAATTTGCAGCGTAGCCACCTGATAATTGGCAATGTTGATCACTGCAGCCACAGGGTCCAGCACGCGGAAGTAGCAGACGGCGTTGACGCGAATCGTCACGTTGTCGCGCGTAATCGTCTCCTGCGCAGGCACGTCAATCGTCACCGTGCGCAGGTCCACGCGCAGCATGCGGTCGAGAATGGGGATAATGAAAAAGAGCCCCGGCCCCTTGGCCCCCTGCACTCGCCCCAGGCGGAAGATAACGCCGCGCTCGTATTCCTGCACGATTTTGATGGACGAACGCACAATCCAAAGGATAAGGATAACAATCACCGCGCCCACAAAGAGGGTCCATAGTGCAGAATCCATGCACAGTCTCCTTCACTTGGAATCGAGCAAAGGCCGCCGCAAACGGATGCGCGGCGACACCCCTATTATGCACCCAACCCGCGCATTCCGCAGGAGTGCGGCTTCCACACGATCAGGTCTCCTGCACAAAGAGGGCGTAGCGCTGACGCGCTATGGCCCCTGCATTTGCCAGCACCTGCGCGATGGCCGCGCCCTCGGGCAGCGGGCCAATGGTCAATGTGCGCCAGCCCATGCCCCGCGCACGCGCGCCCAGGTCGTCGATCATGGCCTGCGCAACGCTGCGTTCATCCGCATGGGGCATGCAGGCCGCAAGCAGCACGCGCCCCTCTACGGACCGCCAGTGGCGGTGAAAGCGGGGACGCAAGGCCAGCAGGCTGCGCGCCCACAAAGGTCGCCCGCCGCGCAAGCGACGCAGCATTGCCCCTACGTCGGCCTGGGTAACATAGAAGGCGATCGGTGCGCCATCAACGGTGACAAGCCTGCCTGCAAGCGGCGCGCCAATCGCCAGCGCCGTCCACATGCGCAGCGCAAAGCGCACCTCATCGACCGTGGGCGGCTCGAGCACAGCCGCCGTAACAGCCGCAGCCTGTGCGAGCGGCAAAAGATCGCCGGCAAGACGATCCACGTCAAAGCTCTCAATTTGCACGCCTTGCGGCAGGGCTGAGGCAGTTGGCGCATGCGCCACCTCCAAATACCAGAGCAGGCTGTGTTGCAGAGGTTCCATAGCACCTTGCATAAGTTCGGGTACAAAGGGCGCGTTGTAGGGCGTGTGCAGCGGCGGCAACACATGAAAGTGGTCCAAAAGCAGCCCCGAGCTGAATGAAGGCGCCCACTGCGCAGGTGCAACAATCCGTTGCGCGCCGTGTGTGGCTGCACTCTGCCACGTGCTGTCCAGCAAGCGATCCAGCGTCTCCTCATCATTGGCAAAGGCCATCATAGCCAGAAAGGTGGTGGCGGGGTCCACACGCCGATCATGCAAAGCCAGGGCCTGCGCGACAATGCTGTCACCCATGCCCGTGGGCATGACCATGCCGCCGATGTTGGTGCTGAAGGATTGGCGCGTGACAGCTTCCACCGCCAAAAGGTCTGGCCGGTATGTATTCATCAAGGGATCGCGCCGGTGCACCAGTGTGCTCTCAAGGAAGGAGTACACGGGCGGCGTCCAGCGGTGATCGCGGGCGTTGGCGCGCCACCACGTGTTGAGAAATGCGCGGCGGCCCCACCAGTCATTGGCAATCTGGCTTGTGAAGTTGAAGTACAACGCAATCACTCCCTGACGAACGCTGCGCACTGCGGGTCTGCGACGCTCCGCTGCACCATCGAGGTGCAGCGATAACTTCCGCTCATTGTGACGCAAAGCGGGGTATGCGCCAAAGGCGCCACTGTCACAAGCGAGCCATCTCGTGCCATAGCGCCCACATGCAAGCCCCACTTTCACAGCGCCGCCCCCAGTCCGCCACTCTTCGCATATCAATTTTTCGTGTCGTGCGGTTCCCGCAACAGCCTGTCGTTGTGCGCGCCATGTGCAATTATTGACAGCCAACAACGCCAAAAATCCCCACATGGGGATAAGTACGGGGAGAACTCAGGCGGGACGTGGATAAGCGGACAGGCAGTAGGGGACAAGTTTAACAGAATGTTATTGAACCATATGCAACAGAAACCTCAACCTTAAAAGTTGGTGCATTTGCTATACGCATTCCAACCAAAAATAGTGGCGTGCCAGGCCTTAATGGACTACATCTTGCGTAGAACGCAAGTTCATAAGGCCGCAGTTAACCATAAGAGCGGCCAATGCACGGCTGCCGCACGGCGTCGTCTATTGCCTTTGACGCCCCCTTCTGCTAGAATCTGCCATAGTTGAGTGAGGCACAGTGCCGCAGGCTAACAGCCAACGCATCGCAGACTGCCGCCCGGCAGAGCCGTCGCTGACGCATTGATGCCCGCCCGACTCCTCTCAATTTGTGGCCCGGCGCATTGTACTGGCCATGCACGATTGGTTCACATAAAGTGTTTGTACGCGAGCGCTCGCACAGTCCATAGACGCGCCCGTGATAGAGAGTCTTGTGTCCATAATCGGGGGATGTGAGCCGCCGGCAACCGCCGGTGGGCTTTGTTTCTCTAGCGCTTCCCTCTTTTCGGCGCAACACTGCTTTACAGCGCAACGCAGTTGGAGATGGCAGGATGAACCGTAAATCCTACGCTGCCCGGAGCGTGTATGGCAACGCCCGGGCTTCTGCATCGCAAGAAACTCGCCCACGCACAGCGTGGAATTCCAGCACACCTGCGCCTGCACCCCAGCCCGCGCGCATGGCGCACCGCGCAGCGCTCGCTACCTGGAATGCCAGCAGTGATATAGCGGCCGCGGAGGATGGTTTACCCTCCACAGCATCGCGGCAGAACGACGGCCACAGAATGCACGCAGAATCGACCGCGCCTGCATATTCGCACAACGGCGCGACGGTTCAGCAGCCCGGGCTCTTTGGCGATGACGCGCTGGTCATACAGCCTGCCCGCGCAGTTGTCCGCCCGGCCGATCCCTTTGATGCGCGTGCCGCGTGGCAGAAATTGCTGGGCGAGTTGCAGCTCCAGCTTGAGCCCAATGCCTATCACACATGGCTCCACGACACCTGGGTGGAAGGCTATGAGGATGGCGAGTTCTTCATTGGCACGCCCAACACCTATGCGCGCGACTGGCTGGAGAACCGCCTGCGCCCTCTCGTTAACAAAACGCTCAAGAGCATCGTCGGGCGCAGTGTGGATGTCAAGTTCCTTGTCCGCACACGCCAGGTGAAGGATGCAGCAGGCGGCCAGCCGCTTTACACCCATGGCGCCGGCGCCGAAGACAGTGCCAGTGCGGCAACACTGCCCGCGGCACCGCTTCAATCTGCCACGAGCTCGGCCGGCGGCGGCGTCACGAATGCAGCGGCCCGCGCCCAGCAGAGCGCTACCAGGCGCTTTGCTGGCGTCCAAACGCAGCTTAACCCTGCCCACACCTTTGATGCATACGTGGTGGGCAACAGCAACCGCTTTGCCTACGCCGCTGCACAAGCCGTTGCCGAAAAGCCCGGATTCAAGTTCAACCCGCTTTTCATCTATGGCGGCGTAGGCCTGGGCAAGACCCACCTTCTGCACGCGATTGGGAACGAGCTGGTCGCGAGCGGGCACAATGTGCTCTACTGCACCTCCGAACAGTTCACAAATGATCTAATCAGCGCCATCCGCAGCCAGACAACAGAGCAGTTCCGCAACAAATATCGCGAGCTGGATGTGCTGCTCATTGACGACATCCAGTTCATTGCCGGCAAGGAGAGCACGCAGGAGGAGATATTCCACACCTTCAACCACCTCCAGGCCTCCGGCAAGCAGGTGGTCATGAGCAGCGACCGCCCTCCCAAGGCGTTGCAGCAGTTGGAAGAGCGCCTGCGCAGCCGCTTTGAAGGAGGCATCCAGGTGGATGTCTCTGCACCCGACTTTGAGACGCGCGTGGCGATCCTGCAAACCAAGGCGGCGCGCATGGGTATTCAGGTGAGCATTGAGGTGCTCAAGCTGATTGCCGAGCGCGTGGACAGCAATATTCGCGAGCTGGAGGGTGCGCTCAATCACCTCTTCCTGCAGGCGCAGCTTTCGCGCACTGTGCTCGATATGACCATGGCCACGGATTCGCTCAACAACGTTGCCCCCCAGCGCAAGCCCTGCTCGGCGCCCAAGGTCGTGGCGCTTGTCGCCCAGCAGTACGGCCTCTCAACCGAGGAACTCACGGGGACGCGCCGCACCAAGCCCATTGCCGATGCGCGCCACGTGGCCACCTACCTCCTGCGCGAGGACCTGGGCATGTCACTGCCGCAAATTGGTGCATTGATGGGCGGGCGCGACCACACCACCATTGCCCACGGCATTGACAAGATAACCGCCGAACTGCGCCAGAACGAAAAGATGCGCCACGACGTCGCGATCCTGCGCGAGAAGATCTACACGCCTTTCATTGGCTGATTTTACCGACAATTGACGTGTTGCGTGGGCAATAATCAGGCGATTGTTGCCCACGCTTGTTTGGGGCGCAGCGGCGGCTCACCTATTCTGCAAAACTTTTGCAATTCCACACTAACTACAGTAAACTTCAACTTGAACGCAGTCTGTCAATGGAACCTGAAGGGAAGAAACAGGGCGCAATGGCGACGTCGTCTACGGGCAGTGCAGAACGTGAAATGGGTCGCGATGGGCGTCAAAAGGCGTTGGAAACAACACTTGCGGGGCTGAACAAGCGCTTTGGCGACGGCATTGTCATGAAGCTGGGTGACGCCACCAAGCTCAATGTCGAGTCGATCCCCACAGGCAGCCTCAGCCTCGACATTGCGCTGGGCGTGGGCGGCATGCCCAAGGGCCGCGTCATCGAAATCTACGGCCCCGAGTCGTCGGGCAAGACCACCGTCTGTCTGCATGTGATTGCCGAAGCACAGAAACGCGGCGGCATCTGCGGCTTTGTCGATGTTGAGCACGCACTTGACCCCGCCTACGCCGCACGCATAGGCGTCGATGTCAACAACCTCTACATCTCGCAGCCCGACACCGGCGAACAAGCGCTGGAAATTGCCGAAGCCCTCGTTCGCTCCGGCGCCATGGATGTGGTGGTTGTCGACTCCGTGGCCGCACTCGTCCCACGCGCCGAAATCGAAGGCGAAATG
>DIAV01000335.1:0-8649 GCA_002415895.1 Anaerolineales bacterium UBA5069
CGTGGCCAAGGCGGCGCTGGAGGCAAGCGTGCGCTATTTGGCGTGGGACCTGGGCAAGGACAAGATTCGCGTCAACGCGATCAGCGCCGGCCCCATCAAAACATTGGCAGCCTCGGGCGTGAGCGGATTCCGCGACAGCCTCAGGCTGGTGGGGCAGGTTGCGCCGCTTGGCAATGTAACGCAGGATAATGTGGGCGATGCGGCGCGCTTCTTGCTGAGCGACTGGGCCAGTTCAATCACTGGCGAGGTCTTGTATGTGGATGGTGGCTTCAATATTATGGGCGCGATTGACCCGGCATCGCTCAACGAACACCCCACCACGTAAATGCAGGCGGCGTGCGGCCTCCAGGTGCGGTCCATGCGCTTGATTCGCGGAAGAGAATCATCATGCTAAAACGGATTGGTGGCTGGACGCTGCTCGTTCTCTCCATTGCAACCTTCCTGCTGGTTGTGGGCAGCATTGTGGGCGCATGGTGGGGCAGGCAGGCGATTAACAAAAGTGGCGATGCACTGCTTTTGTCGGCAGAGGAGTACCTTGGACTCGCGCTCGCGGGGTTGCAGAGCGTGGACACATCGCTCGCAAGCGCGCAAGTGACCGTGGAAAAGATTGCCGCCTCGGCTGAGGAGATCGCCGCAAATGGCAACAGCCCCAGCGCCGTCGCGCTGCAAATGACCGTGGCCGATGATATTGCGCCCGTTGTGGCCGGCACAGAGGCTATGGTGGGGGGCGTCTACAAGGCCTTGCAGAGTTTCAATACAACGCTTATCACCTTGAACCGGCTGCCGGGGGCGGATGTACCGACTTTCAGCGCGCAACTCGATACGGTGGGGGTTCAACTCCAGCGCATCAGCGATGGACTGGCATCGGTGGGGGATCGAATCGCCGAGAGCGACGGTGCAGGCATTATCGGCCTAACGACGGATATCGCTACTGATATTGCCGCGACGCGCGCCCAGCTTGACGAATCGGCGCAAATGATTGGCAAGACCGAGTCAGCCCTGGAGCGGGTGCGCATGGATCTGCCGTGGTATACGCAACTGGGTGCGATTGCATCGACTGTACTACTTGTTCTGCTTGCTTTTGGTCAGTGGTCGCTCATGGGCAGGTCGTGGACGTGGGCCAATGGTCGCTGATATTGGGGATCAGTTGATTGCCGCACTGTGGGTGCGCCAGAGGAGAGACCAATGGCAACTGGAAAGACGAGTGATGTCCTGAGCACGCATGCCGACATGGCGGGCACTGCCGAGGAGGCGCGTATGCGCGCCAATGCGCAGGGCGAAGCGCCGTGGAAGCAGTGGGGGCCGTACCTCTCTGAACGGCAGTGGGGGACAGTGCGCGAGGATTATTCCGAGTCTGGCGACGCGTGGAACTACTTCACGCATGATCAGGCGCGTGCGCGCGTCTACAAGTGGGGCGAAGACGGCATTGCCGGCATCTCGGACGACAAGCAGCGCCTCTGCTGGGCGCTTGCGTTGTGGAACGGCAAGGACCCGATCATCAAGGAGCGGCTCTTTGGGCTTGCCAATGCTGAGGGGAACCATGGTGAGGATGTCAAGGAGTACTACTATTATCTTGACTCGACGCCCACCCACTCATACATGAAGTTTCTCTACAAATACCCGCAGGCCGCGTTTCCCTACGCCGATTTGGTGGAAACAAACGGCAGGCGTTCGCGCACCGAGCCGGAGTACGAACTGCTGGACACGGGCATCTTTGCAGAGCAGCGCTACTTCGACGTTTTCGTGGAATTCGCCAAAAACGCGCCCGACGACATTCTCATTCGCATCGACATTGCGAACCGCGGCCCCGAAGCGGCCTCCTTGCATGTGCTGCCCCATCTTTGGTTTCGCAATGAATGGTGGAAGGGGCTTGCGGAGGGTGAGGCAAAGCCCGTACTGCGCCTTGTGGAAGGCGCGCCCGCGTATCAGACGATTGAGGCGACCGACAGCACTTTGGGCACATATTTCATGTATGCGGAAGGGGCAGAGGCCGCGCTTTTTACAAATAACGAGACCAATAACGCGCGCCTCTTCGCAGGCGAAAACAGCACGCCCTATGTCAAGGATGGTATTAACAACTACCTTGTTGCGGGCGACACAACGTCCGTGGATCCCATGCAGCAGGGCACCAAGGCCGCTGCACACTATCGCGTCCATGTGGATGGCGGGCAGACAGCCACATTGCGATTGCGCCTTACCACAACGCCGCCCGCCGGCTTTGCGCCCTTCGACGACGCCTTTAGCGCCGCCTTTGCCGAACGCCTGGCAGACGCGGATGCCTTTTACGACGCGCTGACACCCGCAGCAGCCAGCGCCGACGAGGCGTGTGTCATGCGGCAGGCGCTGGCGGGCATGCTGTGGAGCAAACAGTTCTACCTGTTTGACCTTGACTATTGGCTCCAGGAGCATAATTCCAATCCGCTGCGGGGGGGTGCCGGCACCACGCGCAACCGCGAGTGGTATCACATGCTCAACGAGCATATTATTTCCATGCCCGACAAGTGGGAGTATCCCTGGTTTGCGGCATGGGACCTTGCCTTCCACACGATCGCGCTGTCGCTGGTTGACCCCGACTTTGCCCAGGATCAGCTCAACCTGATGCTGCGCGACTCGTACCTGCATCCCAATGGGCAGATACCCGCCTACGAGTGGAACTTTGGCGATGTGAATCCGCCCGTGCATGCCTTTGCCACGCTCTTTAACCATGTGATTGACCGCAGCCAGGGTGGGCCAAATCGCCGCCGTCTCAAGAGTTCATTCAGCCGCCTGCTGCTCAACTTTTCCTGGTGGATTAATCGCAAGGACCCTCTGGGGCGCAACGCCTTCAATGGGGGCTTTCTGGGGCTGGACAACATCGGCATTTTTGATCGCAGCTCGCCGCTGCCCACGGGTGGCGTGCTTGAACAGGCCGACGGTACGGCGTGGATGGTCTTCTTTACGCAGAACATGCTTGAACTGGCCATTGAGATTGCCGAAGACGACCCCGACTATGAGGATTTCATCCTGCGCTTCATCCAGCATTTCTATTTGATTGCCGGCAACATGAATCGCGCGGGTGACCAAAAAGACGAAATGTGGGATGAGGCGGATGGCTTCTTCTATGACGTACTGGTGCTGCCCGATGGCCGCGCGACGCGCATGAAGGTGCAGTCCATGGTAGGGCTGTTGCCGCTGGCCGCGGTGACGGTTGTACCAGCAAGTGCAGTTGATCGCTTCCCCTCCATCGTAGAGCAGGCGCGCGACTTCATGCGCCGCCGGCCGGAACTGGCGACGAACATCCATCCGCTCGCGCAGCCGGGTGTCAACGGGCGGCGGCTCTTCTCGGTGTTGAATGAGGCAAACCTGCGGCGCGTGCTGGCGCGCTTGCTTGATCCCGAGCAATTTCTCAGCGATTACGGCATTCGCGCGCTCTCCAGACTGCACAGGGATCAGCCCTTTGCCGTCAGCGTCGCGGGCACAGAGTACAAGGTGGAATACCTGCCCGGCGAATCGGACAGCGGCATGTTTGGAGGCAATTCCAATTGGCGCGGGCCAATCTGGATGCCGGTGAACATGTTGCTGATTCGCGGGCTGCTCCAGTATTACGCCTACTATGGTGATGACTTCAAGGTGGAGTTGCCCACGGGATCGGGCAATATGGTCACGCTCTTTGACGCAGCCAAGGAGATCGGGGATCGGCTCATTCGCATCTTCACTGCGGATGAGAACGGGCGCAGAGCCGTCTTTGGCGGCGCGGAGACCTTTCAGAATGACCCGCATTGGCGCGATGCCATCCTGTTCTATGAGTATTTCAACGGTGACGACGGCGCGGGCATTGGTGCAAGCCACCAGACGGGCTGGACGGGGATTGTGGCGCGGCTGATCCATCTCTTCAGGTCGTTGACCCCTGCAGATGTGCTGGCCGACGGCCAGGGTACTGTGCAGGAGCCGACGCTGGAAACGCCTGAGAGCGTGAGCGCATAGGCGACTTGAGGGGTATACCGGAAAAAATAGACCCGCCGATGACGGCGGGTCCTTTTTTTGTGTTGCACGTTCACTGCTCGTCACGCAGTGCAGGTGCAAACAGAATAAGCGCCATCAGACGCTTGTTTGCTTTGGGGGGGGGAACTATGCCATCACTTCGTCTTCGAGCACCTGCATCTTGACGGGTTGTTCGCTTTCATACCAGGCCACAGTTGCGCGCAGTACGTCGGCGTATTCTTCAATTTCGCTGCCATTGTGCACAGGAATGAGTTCGGCGCCATCGCGGCTGTACAGGACGATGCTCTTCTCAACCTGGTGGAAATTGAACTTGCAGATGGGGCGGTAGATGTCACCGTCGAGCAGGACTTTGCACTCGCGGATGCAATCGCGCATGGCCACGCGGCGGCAGTCTACAACGCTGCGTAACATGGCGCGCACGGCGTAAAAGGCTTCAAGTTCCTCGGTGGTTGTTTCAATTGAGTCTTCGTCGGCGCACTCGCAGGGATCCAGATGCGTCGGTTTGTGAAAGGGGGTGTCAACACGATGAATGCGGATGTCCATAATTGCCAATTGTCCTCGGGTCTTTGCGAGCGGCGCGCGACATTGCGGCGCCTGAACGATGCTCACACAGTACGCCGCGCTGCGTCACGCTGCAAGGGACAATTGACCCGCAGTGTGGGGACAGGTGTCACATGTAGCACGCAGGTGGGCTAGACCCATGGCGTGATCGTCAGCGCTTTTCGCCCTCACCCAGGCGGCTGTTGCGCGCCCACGCCTGTGTGAGGCGGTCGAGCGCAATGGCAAGGGCCACGATGGCAAGGCCTGCTTCCATGCCGCGCCCCAAATCGCTGCGCGCAAGGCCCAGCACGGCCTCATAGCCCAGCGCGCCGCCACCCACCAGCCCGGCGATAATGACCATGGAGAGCACCATCATCACAGTCTGGTTGAGGCCCATCATGATGGAGGGCATGGCGAGGGGCAACTGCACTTTGCGCAGCAACTGGCCGCTGGTGGAGCCAAAGGCGCGTCCGGCCTCCAAAGTGTTTTTTGGCACCTGGCGAATGCCCAAATTGGTGAGGCGCGTAATCGGCGGCAGCGCGTAGAGTACGGCGGCGATCACCCCTGGCACGCGGCCTGGGTTAAAGAGGATGATGACGGGGACGAGATAGACGAAGGGCGGAATGGTCTGTAACAGGTCGAGAATGGGGCGCAGGAGCCCTTCAACGGTCTTGTAGCGTGCTGCAGCAATGCCCAGCGGCACGCCAATCGCTGTGGTGATCAGGATAGCGACGAGCACCTGGCTGAGCGTGTCCATGCTCTCATTCCAGGTATTGAGGCCACCCAGCGCGTAGACGCATGCGGCAACGAGCAGCCCAAGCGGCCAGCCCCCCGCCTGTGCGCCAGCAATGAGCCCAGCAAAGAGTACAACAACCCAGGGCAGGTTGAGGAGAAAGTCGCGCACGGGGTTGAGTACGTGAATAATGACGAAATCGCTGAAGGGCCCTGTGCCCAGCGGCAGGTCACCGATTTGGTAGAGGTTGTCGCGCATCCACGCGACGCCACTGTTGACGGGCGCGGCAATGGAAATATGCAGCGCCGAGGGGAAGTCATTCAGGGCGGGAAAGGCGAAGCTGAGGAAGGTGATGATGAGCAGCACCAGCAGCACTGTGGACCAGAAGAAGTAGAGCATGAGCCAGCGCGGCACGCTGCTGCGCGGGCGGGGCGCGCTCTCCTGCAGAGCGCGCTTGCTTTCGCGCGCCAGCCCCGCGCTGATGCGGTCGAAGATCATCGCGATGAGCACAATCGCCAGGCCGGCTTCAAGCGCGCGCCCTACATCCTGGCGCTGCAGGCCCTTGAGCACATTCTCGCCCAGCCCGCCCGCGCCAATCATGGCGGCAATCACCACAATCCCCAGGGCCATCATGGTTGTCTGGTTCACGCCCAGCAGAATCGTGGGCATGGCCAGCGGCAACTGCACCTTGCGCAGTTTCTGCCAGGATGTGGAGCCAAAGGCGTCTGCGGCCTCGGTGGTGGCAGTTTGCACCTGGCGAATCCCCATGGCTGTCATGCGTACGGCGGGCGGCAGCGCGTAGATGATTGTGGCCACAACGCTGGGCACGCGCGCAATGCCGAAGAAGAGCAGCACAGGGATGAGGTAGACAAAGGCGGGCATCACCTGCATGGCGTCCATCACAGGGCGCAGCAGCGTGTCAAAACGGGGTGAGCGCGCCGCCAGGATGCCCAGCGGGATGCCAATGAGCAGCGCCATGAAGACGGCAGCGCCCATCAGCGCGAGCGTCTTCATCGCAGCATCCCACAACCCGAACATGCCAATGGCAAGCAGTGCCAGCGCGGTGAAGAGAGCCACGGCGCGGCCCACACTCTTGTAGGCAACGGCGCAAAGGGCAACAATCACCACGGGCCAGGGCAGGGCTAGCAGGAATGCTTCGATGGCGCGCAGTGAACCGTCCAGGATTTGACTGATGGGGTCGAAGCCATAGACGAAGAGCCAGTGGCTGCTGCGGTTGCTGATCACCCATGACTGGAAGCCATCCAGCGGTGCGCTGAGGCCCCACACAAGGCGTTCCGGGAAGCCGCCGCCATCAGGGTTCACAGAGCGCAACGCCATGACCATGCCACCCAGCAGCGCCCATGCGAGCACAAACGAAAGCGTGCGTCGTTCGCGTTCTGTCATGCCATCTTTGCGTTTGAGTGTGGAGGCGATACCGGCCATTGGCTACAGGGGGTGGCTTGCGCGCACAGGTTAAGCGTTGAGGTGGAGGGCGGTCAGGAGTGATGCGCGCGCGATGGTGCCGACAACTGCGCCTGTGGCATCGGTTACGGGTACAAGGTCCTGCGCCTGGAGCACAACGGGGAGGCAGCGTTCCAGTGAGAGTGTGGCCGCGACGGGCATTCCCTGCGGTGGCGGCCCGTAGAGCGGCTGCATGACGCTGCGCGCGCTAAGCACGCGCAACTTGGGCACATCCTGGGTAAATTCCTCCACATAGCGGCTGGCCGGTCGCAAAATCAAATCGGCGGCCGAACCGACCTGCACGAGCTCGCCATCCTTCATAATGGCGATGTGCGTGCCCAGCTTCACGGCTTCGGCGAAGTCATGCGTAATAAAGATCAGTGTCTTGTGGACGCGCGCCTGCAACGCGATCAACTCATCCTGCATTTCGCGGCGGATTAAAGGATCCAACGCGCTGAATGGCTCATCGAAGAGCAGGATTTCGGGATCGACGGCGAGCGCGCGGGCGAGTCCGACGCGCTGCTGCATGCCACCGCTGAGCTGGCTGGGATAATAATCCTCCCAGCCGGAGAGGTTGACGAGTTCGATCATGGCGCGCGCTTTTTCCAGCCGTTCGGCGCGCTTGACGCCCTGCACCTCGAGGCCGTAGGCCACATTGTCCACCACGCGGCGGTGGGGCAGCAGGCCAAAGTGCTGGAAGACCATGCTCACGCGGTGGCGGCGCAGGTCGCGCAGCGCGTGCTTGTCCATGTGGGCCACGTCCTGGCCGTCAATCAGAATCTCGCCGCGTGTGGGGTCAATCAGGCGCGGCAGGCAGCGCAGCAGCGTGGATTTGCCGCTGCCCGAAAGCCCCATGACGACGAACGTCTCGCCCGCCTGCACATCAAACGAAATATTGCGCACGGCGACAATGTGGCCGGCTGTGTCGGGCGCTGCACCTTTTGACGCGTTGGCCTCCAGCAGCGTCATGATGCGCTCGGGCTGGGGGCCGAAGATCTTCCAGACGTTGCGGACGGAAACCTGCGCTGCAGGGTTGCGATTGTGACTCTGCGCGCCGTTTGACGTGGGCGCAGAGTGTAGCGCGGGATCATGGGTGAAGGTCTCTGGGCGAATGTCGTGCGGGGTTGCGGCCATTGCGCAACTCTAGCGCAGGCGTAGTCGAAATGCAAAGAACCAACTTCATCATGGTGGGCTGGTTTGGAATGTATTTTGAAAGGTGGCAACGCGGGGCGCAAGTTGCGCGCGTGTTTCGCTCAATGGCACAATAGCCAGCGCACATTTCTGCGCGCGCTGCGCATGTTGTGCTATGTGTTGCGCTATATAAAACATGGTGAGGAGCCACTCCGTATGACAGAGAATATGAAGCCACCGCAGCGCCTCTTCATCCCGGGACCGACCGACGTGCTGCCTCATGTGCTGGCAGCGCAAACGGAGCCGATGATTGGCCATCGCAGTGACGAGTTTGAGGCGCTCTTCCAACACTGCGAGGAGATGCTGCAGTGCCTGTTTGGCGCGCGCGGGCGGGTGTTTATTGTGGCGGCGTCGGGCAGCGGCATGCAGGAAGCGGCCATTCGCAACAGTGTGGCGCGGCGCGTGCTCTGCTTTGTCAACGGGGCCTTCAGCGAGCGCTGGTTCAATGTGGCGGTGGGCTGCGACAAGGAAGCGATTCGTGTCGATATTCCATGGAATACAGCCGTCAAGCCCGAACAGGTGAGCACTGCTCTGCGCGAAGCGCTGCGCGACGGCCATGTGGATGCGCTAACCATCGTACACAATGAGACGAGTACGGGTGTCATCAGCCCCATTGCCGACATTGTGGCCGCGGTGCGCGAACTCAGCCCCGACACGCTGATTCTGGTGGACGCGGTTTCGTCCTTTGGCGGCGTGCTGATTCCCTTTGACGCGCTCGGGCTGGACTTCATGGCGACCTCGTC
>DIAV01000335.1:8734-10989 GCA_002415895.1 Anaerolineales bacterium UBA5069
GAAGGCGCTGGCGCTGCCGCCCGGGCTGGCCTTTGCCGCTGTGAGCGACCGCCTTATGGAGCGTGCTGCGAAGGTGAAGGGGCGAGGTTGGTACTTTGACTTTCTTAACCTCGAAAAGTCACTCAAAAAGAACTCCACGCCTTCCACGCCGGCGATCTCGCTCATGCGTGCGCTGGCGATACAGTTGGAGCACATCTTCGCCGAAGGCGTCTACGAGCGTTTCAAGCGCCACGCGCGTCTGGCGCAATGCACGCAGGAGTGGGCACTGACGCATGGCTTCGCGCTCATGGCCGAGGAGGGTTACCGCTCGCCTACGGTAACGACCATCACGAATACGCGCAACATCAATATAGAGGCGCTCAACGCCTACCTTGCCACGCAGGGGATGGAGATTAGCAACGGGTATGGCATCTACAAGGACAAGGCATTTCGCATAGCGCATATGGGCGAAGTGACTGATGCTGATCTCGACCGGTTGCTCCTGGCGATTGAGGCGTTTCTTGACGATCCTGCCTTGAACTGGGCCGAAGCAAATCGCTAATCTGAAACCGCAGCGCTGCATCGCAACTCTTGCAAACGCATCCATTACGGAACCGAAACGCCCAATGATGAACATAATTGACTTGCGCAGTGACACGGTAACGAAGCCAACCGACGCCATGCGCCGCGCCATGGCCACGGCTGAGGTGGGCGACGATGTCTACGGCGAAGACCCGACGGTGAACCGCCTTGAGGCCATTGCCGCCGAAATGCTGGGCAAGGAGGCGGCGGTCTTTGTGGTGAGCGGGACAATGGGCAATCTGATCAGCCTGTTGAGCCACGGCGCGCGCGGCGATGAAGTGATCCTTGGCGACAACGCGCATATCTTCTACTACGAGCAGGGAGGCATGTCGGCGGTGGGCGGCCTCATGGCGCACACGGTGCCGAATTTGGCTGACGGCACGCTGGCGCTTGCGGCAATCGAACACGCGATCCGAGCCGACGATGAGCACTTTGCACGGACGCGCATCATTGCGCTGGAGAACACGCACAATCGCTGTGGCGGGCGCGTGCTCACGCCCGAGTACACCGATGCCGTGGGTGCGTTGGCGCACGCCAATGGGCTGATGCTGCACATTGACGGCGCCCGCCTGTGGAACGCGGCTGTGGCCCAGGGCGTGTCGCCTGCGCGCCTCGCTGCGGCTGCTGACAGCGTTACCTGCTGCCTGAGCAAGGGGCTGGCAGCGCCTGTGGGGTCGGTCATTGCAGGCAGCGCGGCGTTTATCAGGCAGGCGCGCCGCAACCGCAAGCTGCTGGGCGGCGGCATGCGTCAGGCGGGCGTGCTCGCTGCGGCCGGCATCGTTGCACTTACCGAGATGTTGGATCGACTGGCAGATGACCACGCCAATGCGCGCACACTGGCGCATGGCCTGGCGCGCATCGACGGCCTTGCTGCAGACCCGACTGTCGTTGACACGAACATTGTTGTTGCCGCCGTCACGCGGGATGATGTCAACGCGGTGCAGGTGGCCGAGGCGCTCTCGACACGCGGGATTCTGCTGAATCCGCTTGACATGCAGCGCATGCGCATTGTCACCAACTACCATGTCACCCCGGCGGATGTGGAGCAGGTGCTTGACACCTTCCAGGAACTGATGCGCGGCGATGTGGTTGCGGCGGGCGGGGGCGCGTACATTTACGGGTAGCCGGGAAGCGGATCCGAAGCGAGGCTTCCTGCTTTGGAAGCCTCGCTTCTTCGCCGCGCGCTGGCCAATTGTCCAGTTGTTTGACGGGTGTGCCTCGTGTATACTTTGGGAAGATTCGCGCAATCGATCCCTGTCTCCCAAAGATCATTCTCCCCAAACCTCCGCAGTGTGACGCGCTCGTGCGTCAGGCGCGTTCCTGCAATGCAGTGAATCGTCGGCAAGGCTCCTCGTTATGACAGCTCAGGTTGCATCCAGCGCGGCACCATGCGACCCCTCTCTTCTACTTGATAAAGAGGCGCCCCTGCTCGAGATGCGCGCCATCACCAAGACCTTCCCTGGCGTGCTGGCCCTCAACAATGTGAAGCTTGAGGTGCGCCGCGGTGAGGTGCACGCGCTGGTGGGCGAGAACGGCGCGGGCAAATCCACGCTCATGAAGATCCTTTCGGGGGTCTATCAGGCCGACAGCGGCGAGGTCATTTTCAAGGGCGCGCGCGTGGAATTCAAGAACACGCGCCAATCGCAAATTGCGGGCATAACCACCATTTACCAGGAATTGAATCAGGTGACCCA
>DIAV01000335.1:11144-24472 GCA_002415895.1 Anaerolineales bacterium UBA5069
GCCAAGGCGCTCCACCACGAGGCCGACCTCATCATTATGGATGAGCCGACGTCGTCGCTGAGCATCCGTGAAATTGACTACCTCTTTGCCATCATTGAGGAACTCAAGTCGTCGGGCGTCGCAATTGTCTATATCAGCCACCATCTGGAGGAGACCTTTGCCGTCGCAGACCGCATTACGGTGCTGCGCGATGGCGCATATGTGGGCACATGGTCCAGCCACGCGCTTGATGTGGATCGCCTCATTCGCCTGATGGTGGGGCGCGACTTGTCGGAGAAATTCCCCAAAGAGCTTGCGCCGCGCACAGGTGAGGTGCTGCGCGTGGAAGGGCTGACGCAGGGCACGCGCCTGCGCAACATGAGCTTCAGCGCCTATGGTGGCGAGGTGCTTGGGATTGCCGGACTGGTGGGCGCGGGGCGCACTGAACTGGCGCGCGCCATCTTTGGCGCCGACCGAATTGACGCGGGCAACATCTTCGTTGACGGCAAAGCAGTCACGATTCGCAGCCCGCGTGACGCCATCAACCATGGCATTGCGCTGCTGACGGAAGATCGCAAGCAGCAGGGGCTTGTGCTCAAAATGTCCACCGGCCAGAACATTACGATGGCCGTGCTGGGACGGTTGACGCGCGGCCTCTTTACCAACAGCCGCAAAGAGCATGAGCTGGCGCAGGGCTATATGGACAGCATGGCCATTCGCGCCTCCAGCCAGGATCAGCTTGCCATCAATCTATCGGGCGGCACGCAGCAGAAGGTTGTGCTGAGCAAGTGGATGGCCACGCAGCCGCGCGTTCTCATCTTTGATGAACCGACGCGCGGCATTGACGTGGGAGCCAAGGTTGAAATCTACAAGCTTATCAACGAACTTGCGCGCAACGGCGTAGCGATCCTCATGATCTCCTCCGAGTTGCCCGAAGTGCTGGGCATGGCGGACAGGATCATGGTTATCCACCAGGGGCAGGTTGCCGGCTTCCTGAATCGTGAAGAAGCGACCGAGGAGCGCATTATGGAAATGGCAACGGGCAGCAGCATGGCCAATTCGGTGCTCGCTGCGGCCATGGCTGCGTCGCCCATTTCAAGTTTGAGTGAACGTATCGATTCTTCCGATGCTGCACCCACTGCGCAGGACAATGCACATGAGTGAGAGTACGCTGGTTGCGCCCACCGAACGCGGCGGCAACGTCTTTGGGCGTGTGATCTCGGCCCTGGGGCCGCTGCTCGTCTTTATGGCACTTTTCGCCCTGCTCTTTGCCATGGCGCCCGCCTTTCGCAAGCCTACAAGCTGGGCACTGCTCATGCTCGAGGCGTCTGCGATTGGCCTGGTGGCGGCAGGGCAGACCTTTGTCATCCTCACCGGCGGCATTGACCTTTCGGTTGAGGCGATGGTCTCCTTTTCGGGCGTGCTCGCCGCGATTTTAATTTCAGGGAGCAATGTGGCGGGCGGGCAACTTGCGCTGGGTATGCCGGCGTGGGCGGGTATGCTCATTGCCGTGCTTGCAGGTGGGATGATTGGCCTGGTTCAGGGTCTCATTATTACGGGGTTAAATATCAATCCATTTATTGTGACGCTGGGTTTTCGTTCAATCCTGCTTGGTGTGGCGCTGGTCGCGACGCGCGGCGCGGGCATCAACATCGGGCGTGGCCCCTTTGTTGAGTTCATTACGAGCAATGTCAATGTAGGCATTGTGCGGCTGCCCATGCCACTCATCATCATGGTGGTTGTCTACTTCATTTCATGGATTATCCTGCGCCAAACCAAGCTGGGGCGCTATACCTATGCGATTGGCGGCAACGAGACGGCGACGCGCCTTTCGGGCATAAATGTGGACTGGTACAAGATGCTGATCTACGGCATCAGTAGCCTCTTTGCGGCGCTGGCGGGCGTCATCGTCATGGCGCGCCTGCAGTCGGGTGCGTATCAGAACGGTACAAATATGACCCTGATTTCGGTGGCCGCGGTGGTGATTGGCGGCACGGCGCTCTCTGGCGGCGTGGGCGGCATTTGGGGCACGCTGGTGGGCGTCTTCATTCTGCGTATTGTGGAGCAGGGGCTTGTTTACATGAATGTGCCCAGCAACGCCAAGGAAATTGTGATTGGCGCAATTATCGTGCTGGCTGTGGCGCTGGATGTCATCCGGCGGGGCGAAGTGCGCTGGCTGCGTTTCAACAGACGGCGCACCGCGTAGTGCCTACAGGCGGGTTGTCATGCGCTTCCTGCGCATTGGAGCTTTGCAGTCACACTTGAGCAGTTTCCTTTTGTCTATGGCAGTTGAAAGGAAGAGTGAGTCATGCAGCGACACATGAGATTGTTTGGCATTTTGGCGGTCTTTGCAATGGTGATGCTCTTGTCGGCCTGTGCTGTGCCGACGGCGGCGCCTGCCGCTGCGCCGGCCGACACAGCCGCAGAGCCCGCCGCTCCTGCTGAGGCAGCCGCCCCCGCGGGCGAGGCGCGCAATGTGGGCTTTGTGCCCCCTGCGCTCACGAGCCCCTTCCACGTTGCCACCGTGGACGGTGCGACGGCGCGTGCCGAAGAACTGGGCTGGACAATTGACGTGCAGGCGCCCGCGAGTGAGGGCGACTTCCAGGCGTTTGTAACAACCGTGCAGCAACTGCTCGAGAAGGGCGTTGACGCGCTCAGCATCAACCCGATTGGCACCGACTCGGCTGTAACGGCCGTGAAGGCTGCCAACGAGAAGGGTGTGCCGATTCTGGCGCACAACTTCATCACACCCTTCACCGAAGGTGACGTTGTGACCTACATTGGCTATGACCAATGGGGCGGCGCCGAGAAGCTGGCGGCCTACAGTTGCGAGCTCATCGCCGGGAAGTATGGCGTGTCGGCCGCCGAGACGAAAGGCCAGGTCTACATCCTGACAGGCATCGACAGCATTTTCTCGCACCGGCGCACGGGTGGCTTCAAGGCCGGCCTTGAGAAGAATTGCCCGAATGTGGAGATTGTTGGCGAGCAGACGGGCGAGTGGCTGCGCACCAAGGGGCAGGAAGTGGCCGCGATTGCGCTGCAGCAATTCCCCGACATTGACGTCTTCTATGGCAATAGTGACGAAATGGCCATTGGCGCGGCGCTTGCCGCCGAGCAACTGGGCCTCGTCATTAACGAGGACTTCTTTGCCGTGGGCATTGACGGCAATGTCCCGACACTGGACTTGCTGAAGGAAGGTAAGTTCAGCGCGACGCTGGGTGTGGATCCCTATCGCATGGGCGTGACGGTGATCGATCAGATGCAGAAGGTGCTCAACGGCGAAGACGTGCCGGAGATTACCCTGACTCCGTCAGTTGTCGTAACACCGGCGAACCTGCAGGACTATCTCGACGGCAAGCTCTGGACAGAGCCGGTTGCCGGCGCAGCCGAAATGGACAACGACCTGCCGACCGTTCCGGAATAGACTTTCCGCCGCCACCTGGTGTGCTGTTGTGCAGTAAGTGAAAAAGTCCGCCCCCAGATGTTTGGGGGCGGACTTTTTCACAGCCTTGCGGTGCGTAATATTGTATGGTATAGGTTGGCGCGCCTCCGAATCGCTCGGCAGCGCAGCTGTGCGTGCTATGCAGCCGGAGGTGACTGTGCCGCGTACCTATGACGACTTTATACTTGACATAAGCAACAGCGATGAGCATGGCTACACGCTGCGCGTCGTGCATTCGAGTGCGGGCGAGTTCTCGACTCCCTATGTCTTTCCATTTGATAGCGCCGCGCTGCAGGTGCGCCTGAAAGACCTGCAAATCGCACTCCTGCGCAGCGGCGGCGCCCGGCGCAGCGTTTTGCTGCCCGAGGAGGCGACCGTACAGGAGTTCGGCGCCGCCCTCTATGACTCGATCTTTGCTGGTGAGGTTCGTTCGCTGCTGGAAACAAGCCGACGCACCGCTGCCAGTACAGGGCAGGGGCTGCGCCTGCGGCTGCGGTTTCAGTCGGCGGAAATGGCCGCGTTGCCCTGGGAGTACATGTTTGACAAGCGCATTGGTGATTTCGTGGCGCTGGCTGTGGATATGCCGATTGTACGCCATTTGCCCATCATCGCCGCTGCGGAACCGCTCACAGTGCAGCCACCGTTGCGCGTGCTCGGCATGATTGCCGCGCCGGCCAACCTGCCTCCAATTGATGTACGTGCTGAACAGGCTACAGTGGCCAGGGCGTTGAGGAAGCTGACGGCGCAAGGCCTCGTTACGCTTGAATGGGTGGAAGGGCAAAGCTGGCGCGCGTTGCGCCAGCGCATGCGCGAAGAACAGTGGCACGTTGTCCACTTCATGGGCCATGGCAGCTTTGATGCCACGCAAAGTGAAGGCATTCTCTATTTCGCTGACGATGATGGCCAGGCCGACGCGCTGACAGCTACCGAGTTCAACCGCATTCTTGCGGGCAGCCAGGCGCTCCGCCTGGTGTTGCTGAATGCCTGCCTCGGTGCGGGCGGCGATATTCAGGATATTTTCTCAAGTACTGCTGCCACACTCGTGCGTGGCGGCGTGCCCGCCGTCATTGCCATGCAGTACGAAATCACAGACACAGCTGCGACAGAGTTTGCGCGCACTTTCTATGAGGCGCTGGTGGACGGCTTGCCGGTTGATGCCGCTGTGGACGAGGCGCGACGAGCCATCAGCGTCAGCGTCTCCAATTCATTGGAGTGGGGCATCCCGGTGCTCTTTATGCGCTCTGCGGATGGGCACATTTTCGATCTGGACGCGCACCTCGAGCGTGTGCCGGCACGCGCCACGGATTCAGTCCCTGGTCGCACAGCAGATCCATCGCACGTGCCGGCGCCGCACGAGGCGCCGAGCGAGCTTGGGCGCGCCGACGCACAAGGTGACAACGGGCGCACAAAGTTGCGCAGCTGGTGGGCAATTGGCGTCGTGATTGCTGTACTGCTTGCAGCCGGCGTGTGGTATGCAATGAGCCGCAATCAAACGCCAGGCGTCACGCCGCCGCCCAGCAATGCGGCTGCGCTCTCTGCTGACAGCGACGGCGATGGCCTGCTCGATGACGATGAAGTGGCAACATACAAGACGGACCCGCGCAACAGCGACACAGACGGCGACCAGGTGAGCGACCTAGAGGAGCTGCGCATCTGGCACACCGATCCCCTGAAGGCAGATTCGGATGGCAACGGCATCAGTGATAAAGTTGAAATTGAGGCGCGCACTGCTGCCGATTCGCCTGCGCCCGAAATCCAGGCCCCCGAGCTAACCACAGATCAGCAGTATGGCTGGAATGTCGAACGGGACAGTGAGAGCGAAGCGTCGGTGATGCTCGTGGACGACGATCCGGCTGCGTGCGCGTTGGCGTGTCGCGAATCGACAACGTGTGTGGCGTGGTGGCTGGAGATGAACGCCAGTGGCGCAGCCACGCAATGCCACCTTGCTGCTGAGGCGGGCAGCCCTGTTCCTGATCGAATCGGTGCAATTTCGGGAATGAGCGTCGCGATGATTCCGTATTGGAACTGGAATAATCGTCATGCGGGCGCATCCCTGGGCATTGTGAATGCAGCCGACCCAATGCAGTGCCAGAGCCTTTGCGATCAGAACGCGCAGTGTGCTGCGTGGGATTTCCGCAAGTCAGTCTGCGGCTCAATCACCGTGCCGGCGTGCAGCCTGTACGCGACAGGCAACCTTGCATATGACACCTGTTTCGTTGCCGGCTTCGCCTACAGTGATAAGTAGAATGTTTGTAGATTTGTTGATGGCAATGGTCTGAGGGCGCACGCACAAAGGAGCCTTAATGTTCAAGCGCATCATCGTCGCGGTGGATGGTTCAACGGGCAACGAGCGTATCTTGCTCTTCGCCGAACACCTGGCACGGGTTGAAAGTGCGGCGCTGGTGGTTGTGCATGCATACATGCCCCCCACGGACTACGAATGGACCGATGGGTGGGAGGCACTGCAGGCGCAGTACAGCGCCGTTGCGACCGAGGTGGTGGATGATGCGCTGGCCGTCTTCCACGGGGCCCAGCTTGAAGTGGTGGGCGATTTGCGCCAGGGGCCGGCGGCAGAGGCGCTGCTTTCGGCAGCGCAGGCGCATAGCGCCGACCTGATTGTGATGGGAAGCCGCACCGGCGCGCGCAGTGGCAGCGCTGAAGCCCTGCTGGGCAGTGTCAGTTCCAGCGTACTTCGCTACGCCGCGTGTCCCGTGCTGATTGTGCCGTAACGGGGCAAGAGCAGGTAACAAGGTGCATGCTTTCAACCCGCGCCGTAACGCGTTGGATGGCGCACCCTCCTACCCTGACCTCAAGGCGATTCCTGCCTCGCCCGAAGCGGTCTTTATTCTTGCAGGCCTCACAGCCACCGAGATGATTGTAGACCAGTGGATTGAGCCTGGTGTACGGCATGTGTGGATACACTGCATGATGGAGGTGAAACCCGGGTTGGTGGCGAACCTGACAAGCGTCTCGCCGGAGGCGGTGCGTCGTTGTCAGGCAAATGGCATTGCCGTAATTCCGGGCAGTTGCCCCAACCAGTTTCTGAAGCCCGATTTCGGCCATGCGATGATGCGCGTACTGTGGCGCACGCTGGGTTACTTGAAGCTGCGTGACGTCGTCGCACCCGCAACACCGTCGACCTGAAGCACATTGTGCTGTGATGCCGAGGCCGGCCCGCACTGAAGTTTTGTGCGGCTACGCAGAAGTCGCCCGTGCCAGCGTGGCGGCGCGGTCTATTTTGCCTGTGCTTGTTTCAGCAAAACGATCTGCATAGTGCAGCACGCGCGGCGCTTCGTACGGGCCGAGGCGCTCGCGCAACGCGCGCAGCAACGTACCTTGCACATCGTCGGGCCACGACGCGCCCTCCAGGAGCAACACAACCATTTGCCCCAGACGCGCGTCAGGCTGCGCGGCGATGGCAAAGCGGCGGCCATCCCATGCGCCGCCAAGCAATTCGGGCAGCAGCGTCTCAAGGACAGCCTCCAGCGGCTCAATGTGCACCTTGATACCACCCGTGTTCACAACGTTGTCCAACCGCCCCAGCCACACAAAAGAGCCGTCGTTGTGCAGATTCACGAGGTCATTGGTCTGCACCCAGCCGCCTTCTGTCATTGGCCCTTGAATGGCGAGAGAACCGCGCGCATCAAGGCGCAGTGCCACGCCTGGCAGCGGTATGAAGGTGTTGCTGCCGGCGGGGCCGCTTAGCCGGCGCAGCGCGACGTGCGTTGCCGTCTCCGTCATGCCATATGTGTGATAAATGGGCGCGTGGAGCGGTGCAATGGCTTCTGCCAGCGCACGATTGATGGGACCGCCGCCGACAAGAACGGCGTGCATGGCGTCTACACGCGCGCGCTCGGGCCCGGCGAGCAGGGTCTCCAGTTGCAGCGGCACAAACGCGGCGAAGTCAATGGCCGCGTCGGCAGGCAGCGCCGCAAGGGGATTAGCCGCCGGCTCCACCAGCGTCATAGCAAGCCCCAGTTCGAGACCGCGCACGAGCATCATACGGCCTGCGATGGCGTGTACGGGCAGGCAAACGAGGCTGCGCATACCTGAGAGTAGTTCAAGCGCTGCGGCCGTGGCATGCACGCTTGCGCACATTTGTGTGCGACTGAGCGCAATCGATTTGGGCACGCCGGTTGATCCTGATGTGTCCACCATGAACGATTGCGCAGGCGAGAGCCACTCGCAGCAAAAGTCAAGCGCCGCCTGTTCGTTTGCAGATGCGTTGGGCAGGGCCGCGCTGGTTGCCAGCGCTGCGGTGTCGAAATGGTGATCGCGAATTGTGAGCGTTGCGTTCGTCATGACGGTTGTGGCGGCGGTAGTCCACTGAATCAAGTCGACCAGCGCGCTTGCGATGCAGCAAGCGCGCGATGAATCTGTCTTGCAGCAGTCGCGTTGCGGCGCAGTTGGCTGCCGACCAGTGTGACGGGTGACGGGAAATTGTTGCTGAAGAGTGCACCTGTGCCCAGGCCGTGAAGACGCTCGCCGCCGTACGCCGCCGTCCACTGGCAAATGGCATCGTGGCCGATGCTGGCCTCGAGCAGCGAGTTGGCCCACCATGCCGTACTCGATTTTTCACATGCAGAAACAGCGTCAGCAGTAGCGCGCCACCCACCCAGCAATGTCGGTTTGATCACAATGCCCTGCGGCCGCACTTGAGCCAGCAGGTTGTTCAGCGCGCCCGCGCTGGCCAGACCAATCAACTCTTCATCCAATGCAATGGGTATGGGCGATGAGGCGCAGAGCGCTGCCATGTGGACCAATTGTCCGGCGCGTATGGGCTGCTCAATGAACTCGACTTGCAGCGGTGCCAGCGCTTCCAGCCGCTGCAGGGCCTCGCTGGGTGCAAACGCACCATTCGCATCCAGCCGTAAGGTGATGTTGGGAAAGCGTGCGCGCAGCGTGCGCAGGAGCGCCAACTCGTCGCCAAACGGCAGCGCGCCTACTTTCATTTTGATGACGTCAAAGCCCGCGGCAACCTTTGCGTCAACCTGCGCGAACAAGCCTTCCGGCGTGTCCATCCAAATCAGGCCGTGGGTGGGCAGGCAGGCCGCGCCGCGTGTAAAGGCGCTGTCAAAGAGCACGCCCGGGCCACCGTTGTGCAGGTCGAGCAATGCCGACTCCACCCCAAAGCGCAGTGATGGCAGGCGCGCCAGTTGGGCATCCCAGGGTGCGAGCAGGGAGTCGAGAAACGTAACCCAATCCTCTGCAGGCCACACCTCGAGCGCCGCGCTGTTGATCGCATGGATCAGCGTCTGTGCGTGCGCGGCGAAATCTGCATGATCGTCGATCGAAAGCCCCTGTACGGGGCCGCACTCACCCAGCCCAATGCTTTCTGTTCGGCGCGTGTCAACCGCGTGCACAAGCCAAATCGCGCGCGTTGCAAGCGGCCCGCGTGAGGTGGGCGCGGGCCGCTTGAAATGCAGAGTATGGGGAGTGAGGCGTAAGCGAAGCATGGCAGGCGCACCGTTGCAAGATGCAATCAGGCGATCAGGCGATTAGGCGATCACGGGAATTTGGGGAAGCGGTCCCAATCAGGCTTGCGCTTCTCCATCCACGCGTTCCTGCCTTCCATGGCCTCTTCAGTCAGGTAGTAGAGGAGCGTTGCGTTGCCCGCGAGTTCCTGAATGCCCGCCTGGCCGTCGAGTTCAGCATTGAACGAAGACTTGAGCATGCGCAAAGCGAGCGGGCTGTGGCCCATGATGCGACGACACCAGGCAATGGTGGTCGCCTCGAGGTCGGCCAGGGGCACGACTGTGTTGACGAGGCCCATGGCAAGTGCCTGTTGCGCGTCGTACTGGTCGCATAGGTACCAGATTTCGCGTGCCTTCTTCTGGCCCACAATGCGGGCAAGGTAGGACGCGCCAAAGCCGCCGTCAAAGCTGCCGACTTTGGGGCCGGTCTGCCCAAAGCGCGCATTGTCGGCGGCGATTGTCAGGTCGCACACCACATGCAGCACATGGCCGCCGCCAATGGCCCAACCGGCCACCATGGCGATGACGGGCTTGGGGATGGAGCGGATTTGCCGCTGCAAGTCGAGCACGTTGAGACGTGGCACCTCATCCGTGCCCACATAGCCGCCCACGCCGCGCACGCTCTGGTCGCCGCCGCTGCAGAAGGCCTGGTTACCTGCGCCGGTGAGGATGATGACGCGTATGTCGGCGTTCTGGCGCGCCAGCTCCATCGCTTCAATCATCTCCTGCACGGTGAGGGGCGTGAAGGCATTGTGCTTCTGGGGTCTGTTGATTGTTATCTTGCCAATGCCGTCAAAATACTCGTACAGGATCTCCTGGTATTCCTTGAGGGGCTGCCAGGCTATCGTTTCGGCGGGTGATTGTACCTTGTCGGCCTTGCCGGACTTTGCAGCACTGCTCTTGCCGGAGGATCCCTTGCCGGGCTTGACCTTGGCTGCCTTGGCCACTTTCTTGCTGGCGCCAGGCTTGGGGCTCTTCGCCGGCTTCGCGCTCTTTGTTGACGACTGCTTGGTCATTTTTCACCTCTGCGTGTGGGTGGTCGGCGGCTGTGTGCGCGCTACAATTGGGCAATGCGCGCACGTACGGCGCGGAAGGTGGACGTGTTCAGGGCCATGTCGGATTCTATTTCAAGGATTGCGGCGCTGTCGGCGGGCGCAAAGAAACGCGGCAAAGATTCGGTCAGCGCGCCGGCGTTGTCGGCGCTGAAGTAGCGCAGTCCGTGATCCTCGGCGGTGCGCTGCGCCTTCAACGACTGCGGCGTGAGGAAGTAGTCGTGACGAAGATCGTCCGGCAGGGTTTGCGGCCCATCAATAATATCAAAGATGCCGCCGCCATGGTTATTGAGCAGGACGATGCGCAGGTTGGGCGGCAAATGGCGATGCCAAAGGCCGTTGCGGTCGTAGAAAAAGCTTAGATCGCCCACAAGTAGCAGCGTGAGTGCGTGGGGCGACGCCAGCGCCGCGCCAACGGCCGTGCTCACACAACCGTCAATGCCGCTCACGCCGCGGTTGGCGTAGGTAGCGCTGGGCAGATGATCGCGGGATAGTGCAAGCAGGTTGGCGTAGCGGATGGGCATGCTGTTGCCAAGTTGCAGCAGCGTGCCTTTGGGCATTGCGCCAAAGATGGCGCGCATGGCGGCAAACTCGCCAAAGGGCAGCTCGTCAAGGGCGGCCCCTAATGCCGCGCTCGTGGCACGCGCGTGCCCTCGCCACTGATTCGCGTAGTCAGTGCGGGCGGCCTGCATGTCGTCGCGTTGGCCTGGATTGGCCTGCAGTTTGTTGGCAAGTGACGCAAAGAAGTCGGCGGGATGCAGGGGCAGGACGCGGTTCAGTGTCTGGAAGGTGTCTGGGGCAGGCAGCCCTGGACCCACGCGCCAAAACTCCTGCGGCGCGTGCGTGCGCAGCAGCGCCTTGAGGCCGCGCGAGGTGACGGGGCCACCGAAACTGATCACGAGCTCGGGGTGGAGCGCGGGCGCGTCGTGCATGCTCAGGAGCGCGTCCCATTGCTGGATGGCGCCTGCAGCAGGCCACAGGTTGGCGGTGATGTCGCCAATGACAACAAGCGGGTGTTCGTCGCCCAGGCTGGCAAGCGCTGCGTGCAAGCGTGCGTCGGGCGGCTGCGGGCCGCCAACCACAAGCACGCTGCGCGCTGCCGCCATGGCTGTGCGCACAGAATCCCACTCGGCAGCGGCCAGTTGCGGCGCGGTTTGGGCCGCCGTGGCAAGGCGTTGCGGGCGCACAATGGGTGCGCGTGCTGCGGCATATAGGGGCTCGCGCAGGTGGACGTTGATGTGCGTAGGGCCGGGTGTTGCGCTGGTGGCCATTTGTAGCGCGTCGGCCACAGTGCGCACGGCGTGCCAGCGCGTGTCGGGGTGGCCGTCATCCACCGGCAGCGTGAAGGACGCACGCACGTGCGCGCCATAGAGTCCGTTCTGGTGGATCGCCTGGTTGTCCTGCTGGTCAATCCACTCCGGGGGACGGTCGGCTGTGAGCACCAGCAACGGGATCGCCTGATAGAATGCCTCGGCTACAGCGGGGCCGTAGTTGAGTGCAGCCGTACCCGACGTGCAAACAAGGCCAACGGGTGCGCGCAGTTGTTGGGCAAGGCCCAGCGCAACGTAGCCCGCGCTCCGCTCATCATAGATGACGTACCGCGTGATGTCGTCGCGCTGCGCCAGCGCGGCGGTGAGGGGCGCCGAACGCGAGCCAGGTGAGATGACCCAGGTTGTCACGCCCAGGCGTACGGCCGTGTCGATCATGAGCGCGGCCAGCGTCGCCGGCGGCGCTGCAGGCTCAGCGACGGGCGCGTTGGTCTCTGATAACGGAAGCTGCGGCGGGTGCTGCGAGAGCGGCGTGGCCATGCGCGCAGGCGGGGCTAGACAGGCAAAGCTTCAGGATGGAAGTCGACGCTGCGCGCTGGTTCTGGCGATGTGGTCACCGAATTGGTTTCGGCGATGGCATCCAGGATGGTGCGTGCCTTCAATTCGGTTTCGCGCCATTCGGCGGCAGGATCCGACTTGGCGGTGATGCCGGCGCCCACAAAGAGGGCAGCAGTGGTGGTGCGCACCTGCATACAGCGCAAATTGACATAGAGCGTGGATGCGCCATCGATATTGACCGGGCCCAGGTAGCCGCTGTAGAAGCCCCGATCGTAGCCTTCGCGCGCTTGAATGAATTGCAGCGCCTCATTGCGAGGCATGCCGCACACCGCTGACGTGGGGTGCAGGCGATCCAGCACATTGTCTGCCAGCGCCGGATCCGCGTCGCCCGCTGCTTCGACGGCAAAGCGCGTTTGCAAGTGGACCATGCCGCCTGCGGCGATTGTGGCAGGACCCTCTTCTACAACCTGTTTTGCACCGGCACTGTCAAATACGGTGCGAATATAGGCGCTCACCATCTCCTGCTCGTCCTGTTCCTTCGCACCCCACACAACAGAGGCAAGCGAATCGTCGGCGGGCAGGGGGCGTGTACCGGCCAGCGCGACTGTGGAAAGCGCTTGCCCACGCTTGCGCAGGAGCAATTCGGGGCTTGCGCCCAGCCATGCACCCACGCCGGGCACTGTGACAAGCGAGACAAACGCATTGGGATAGCGGCGGCACAGGACAATGAAAAGGGCGACGGGGTCAAAATCCGGCGGCAACTGCACCGGGGCCGTACGCGAGACGACAACCTTTGCAATGTGCGCTGTGCGAATGAAGTGAATCGCATCGGCAACCAATTGCTGAAAAGCAGGCGCGGCCAGAGCGCTGTGCGGCGCATCAGGAGCCGTGTACCAGCGGGGCGCATTGTGCGCCGGTTGGGCTAAAGTGAGCGGAATCTGGCCCTGCGCGGTGTGGAGTCCATCCCTGTCCAGCAAATGATGCGCGGGCAGAAAGAGACTGGGGCGATCTTCGGCAAAGGGTGCAAAGACAAAGCCGGGCCGGCTTTCCGTCATACGCACGCGTTCAATATGGCGCGCCGCTGATGCGGCCAGCGCCACCGGAAGCAAAGTGCCTGGCTGTCGCCATAGGGCAACAGCATAACCACGCTCCAGTGCGGCCACATAGAAGGCTTCAAGGCTGATCATAGGGTTGTTCAACTGCAACTCGCTCACGTGTGACGCTCCAAAAAAGCCGATATACCCAAACAATACCGCTGCCTTTCATTCTACACAAAGCAGGGCCCTGCTTGCAGTGGCTTTGCGTCCATTTCGTCGCGTTTTTCACAATGAACGGTAGTACGCGCCGATGTTGTAACACAATGCGTGGGGACGTTGGCAGCACCGCAGGGGATAAAATGGCGCACTGCAAAAGCCAGCCCACCGTATGTAATTGCCTGGCAAACACAGAAGGCGTTTGGGCATTGAACCCAAACGCCTTCTGTGTTGTGGCTTGCGCCACATGCATTTGCACCGCACGGCTGGGGAGGGGAAGCCGAAGGGTACGAACACCACTT
>DIAV01000335.1:24555-24870 GCA_002415895.1 Anaerolineales bacterium UBA5069
GAACTTAGCCGGTCGGTGCTTTCTACACTTGGTTTGCCAGCGCCGGCCGGCTGGGGGGGTGAACTGAACCGGCGGCGCTTGTTACACTAGGTTTGGATGTGCCGGCCGGCTGGGGAGGGAGAGCCGACGGCACGTGGCCACGAAAATTCAGAATTGTTTCCGGCTGGGGGGCAAAACCGGTAACGCATCTTGTTGCTGGCCTTAAGACGCTGCGTCCTGGGGGGGCTCAGTCGGCGGCATCACAGGTCAGGTGGCGCTATTTAGGCAAATGTGTGTCCCAGGAACGTCATATCCTTTTCGCGCGGGTTGGTCTCA
>DIAV01000201.1:0-2340 GCA_002415895.1 Anaerolineales bacterium UBA5069
GGCCTTCAGGGTGCGGACCCCGACACAAGCCTGGGCGGCGACCTGATCGTCTCCTTTAATGGCGAGGATGTGCGTTCCTTTGACAATCTTGTGGCGCTGCTCGTGACAACCACGTCTCCCGGTGACACGGTTACGCTGGGTGTGATTCGTGACGGCGAGGAAGTGAATGTTGACTTGACTGTGGGCGAGCGCCCCAGCAGCACGGCCCCGACCGCGCAGTCGGCTGAGCGGGGCAATCAGGGTGGCGAGCAGGCGGGACCTGTGAGTGCGCGCGAGGCCATTGAGATTGCAGTGGACGAAGTCAACGGCCAGTTGAACGGCGACGTTGTCTCCAAAATGGCAACACCTGACGAGCGCGATGGCAAGTCCGTTTGGGTGGTGGAACTTGCGAGCGACAGCGCGACAGCAACAGTGGTGATTGACGAAGCCACCGGCAACGTGCTGGAAATGCAGATCAAGTAGCACAAAGGCGTGCTTGGCATGTTGATACAAAGCGAGGCTTCCAGAGATAGAAGCCTCGCTTTGTATCTGCGCCAAAGGCCACATTAGTGGCGGCAGGCGTATAATGCTCGTTATGAATCCACCACCCAGCGTCGCGGCCGAAGTCCCTGCCGAAGCCATTCCAGCGCTCCCCCTGCCTGATGTTAACCGAGATCCCACCGCCGAGACGGCGCAGGTTGTTGGCCCGCCCGTTGCGCCGTGGCGCACCATGTTGCGCAGCCCCCTCGACAGCCTGCTCACGCGCCAGATTACGCGGCCAATGACTTTTGTGCAGCAGAACAACCTGCGCACTTTTTGGCACGATGGCATCTGGGCATCCACCAGTGAAGCGTTTGCGCTCTCCTTTATTCCGCTCTTTGCGCTGGCCTTTGGCGCCTCCGCCAGCCAAATTGGCATTCTCTCGGCAATTGGCAATCTGGCGGGCGCGGTCGCGCTCTTCCCGGGTGCGCGCCTGCTCGAGCGCGTGGGCAAGCGGCTGCCCATCGTGCTCTGGAGCGTGGGCACCATGTACCGCGGCCCATTGCTGCTGATGGCGATTCTGCCCTTCCTGCTGCACGATGGTGCGGTTGCGATCCCCATCATCGTTGCCATCATGGCGCTGCGCGCCTTTGGCCTCAATTTGGCGGATCCCTCCATCACGTCGCTGGCGGCTGATCTTGTGCCGCCTTTCATGCGCGGGCGCTACTTCAGCTTGCGCAACTTCCTCATGGGTGTGGCAACGCTGCTGATTACGCCGCTGGCGGGCTGGATCATCAGCGCCAGTGCTGCTGCAACTGGGCGTGCGTTATCGGGCTACCAGATTGCGTTTACGCTGGCGTTCATTACGGGGATGCTGGCGACGCGCGCGTATGCGCGAATTGTCGAGCCGCCCTTCCGCGATCCGGCGGCCGCAGCCGCGCCCAAGGCGCAGTCCATTGGGCAGATCATGCGCGGCAGCCGCGCCCTGGCCGCCTTTGTGGTGAGCGCATTTGTGTGGAATATGTCGCTCCAGATTGCGGGGCCATACTTCAATGTCTATCTGGTCACACACCTGGGTGGCACGGCTGCGAGCGTGGGCATGGTGGCCTCGGCGTCGGCGCTGGCCGGCCTCTTTGGCCAGATTTTCTTTGGCCGCTTGACCGACCGCAAAGGCTCTGTGTGGATCTTCCTGGTGACGGGGTTTTCCATTACGCTGATGCCGGTGTTGTGGAACTTCTACACCGCGCCGTGGCAGGTGGGGATCAACAATCTCTTTGCGGGCTTTGTGTGGGCGGGTTTCACGCTGGCCAACTTCAACATGCTCTTGCTGCTCACGCCGGATGATCAGCGGCCGCGCGCGGCGGCGCTTTACCAAACGGCCGTCTTCACCAGCGCCGTCATCGGCCCGCTGATTGGCGGCTACCTGGCCGATAACGTGGGCTATTCGCTGGTCTTTACGGCCAGCGGCGTGGGGAGGCTGTTGGCAATGCTGATCTTCGCGGTGATGGGGGCGCGTGTTGCCTTCGCCCATGAGCGCAAGACAATTACGGTGTGATCAGGTCGGCCGGCGCGCAGGCGGCGATCACGCGCCGCGCAGCTTTTGCCGGATGACGAGCAGCACGAAGAGGGGCAGCCTTGCCATGCGTCGCCAGCGCCACGGCTGCGCAGCAAGGCGGTAGAGCCACTCCAGGCCAACGCGGCGCATCCACACCGGCGCGCGCGGCGCAACCCCTGTGACGTAATCGAACGCCCCGCCCACGCCCAACGCCACGGCGCAGGGCAGTTCGGCGCGGTGCACGCCAATCCAGAAATCCTGGCGCGGGTGGCCATAGGCGACAAAGAGCACGTCGGGGTTGGCGGCGCGCAGCAGTTGCTCAATTG
>DIAV01000201.1:2431-2928 GCA_002415895.1 Anaerolineales bacterium UBA5069
GCCACACCCGGCCCTGCGCCCAGAAAGTAGAGCCGCCAGCCCGCGCGCGCCGCCTCGGCGGCAATGCGGTCAATGCCGTCGGAACCTGTCACGCGCTCGGGCACGGGTGCGCCCAGGATGCTGGCGGCCCATGCCACGCCTACGCCGTCGGCCACGCGCAGGTCGGCATCCAGCAGCGTTTGGCGAAAGGCCGCGTCGCGCTGGGCATCCACCACAAACTCGGGGTTCACCGTGCAAATCTGGCGCGCAGGCAGGGCTGTCGCGCCTGTGGCGCGCCGCTGGTTGATCCAGCGCGCCATGAGCGCCAGCATTTGCGTATAGCCTACGCGATCAATGGGTATGCCGAGGATGTTGACCTGCGAAGGGTCGCGCATGATGGCTCAATCAAAGGTAAAGCTCAACGGCAAAACAACATCTCAACGCAAAGGCACGAAGGAACGCAAAGAAACGCAAAGGAAAAGCATTTGCTGAGCTTAGGTCATATTCTTGCTTTTCCT
>DIAV01000202.1:0-526 GCA_002415895.1 Anaerolineales bacterium UBA5069
CCCTTGCCATGGCGTATTTGCAACCGCCCCAGCGTGTTGTCGTAGTCCTTTGCCACGAGGTCGCAAAGCTCCTGCGCGCGGATCCCCGTGTCGACGAGCACCAGGATGACAGCGCGGTCGCGCAACTTCCAGTGGCGCACGCTCTTCACTTTACTGCCGTTGCGTGGCTCCACTCGGCGTTCTCGCTGCAAGCGTTCAAGAGTGCGCCAATGTCCGTGCGTGGATAGGGTTCAATCACAGGACGGTTGTACTTCGGCAGCTTGATGCGCTTGTGCAGCAGGTGAGGCGTTCCCAGTTCAGCCTCGGCCCACGTCCAGAGGCTGGAGAGCGCAATCCACGCGTTATTCACGGTCTTGGGGCTCAACCCTTCGTCTGCCATGTAGGCCAGAAAGAGCCGCACCTGGTCCGACGTGATCGCCTCAAATTGCACATCGCTGTTCAGGAACTTGCGAAAGCGCCGAAACGTGCCTGCATAGTCGGTCACCGTATTGGGGCTCAGGTTGCGTCGCGTTTCCAGCCAGTAACC
>DIAV01000202.1:631-959 GCA_002415895.1 Anaerolineales bacterium UBA5069
TCGAGTGCCTTGTCCCAGAGCATTGTCAGACTCCACCTTTCAGGTGGCATGACTGCCAAGACATCATTTGGCAGTCACGTCACAATCGAAAATGGCGTTCCGGCTACCCAATTTCGGGCCTGACCGGAATGTCGGAAGTTTGACCCTGGCCATACGCGCATCGTCTGCACATTGGCGGCCACGTCCTCCCACGGACGTGGGCCCAATCACAAACGTGCGCCCTTCCGCTCAGTGAAAAACACTGAGCGGAAGGGCGCACGTTGACTTTCAACGACTATCTGGCTCCTCGGGGAAGACTCGAACTTCCAACATTTCGGTTAACAGCCGA
>DIAV01000202.1:966-16048 GCA_002415895.1 Anaerolineales bacterium UBA5069
GCCTCGACCATGCATGGTCGAGGCGCTTTCTGCCCGCTGTTCAGCGTGTTGGCTCCCCGGGTTGGACTCGAACCAACAACATTTCGGTTAACAGCCGAATGCTCTGCCGATTGAGCTACCGAGGAATATTCACTTGTCTCGTGGCCCGCGCCGTGCACAGGCCACGAAGACAAAGTCTACCAGCAGGGGCCGCACTTGTCAAAACCTATTCCCCACATACGCGCGCGAGCACGCGCGTTTTCCTCGCGCCACAGTGTCACGAGGCTTTGCAGAGTTTCACGCTTCACTCGCTTGTTGTCACCTTGCCCATGCGTGCGAACTGGCCCGGTACCATGCCAAAGGAGCGTGCCAGGTGGTAGGCGAGGATATGCACAGGCACGATCTCTGCAATCGGGGCAATGTCGGCGTCCAGCGCGGGCAGCGCCACGTGGCCGGCGCGCGGGTCGGGGTTGGTGGGCCCCACAACGACGACGCGCACGCTCAGATCCAGCAGGTCGCGCACCAGCCGTTCCGTCAACTGCTGCGTATTGCTATGGGGCAGAAAAACGAGCGTCGGCCAACCCGGGCCCGTTGCCTCAATCGGGCCGTGGCGAAACTCGCCGCAATTCATGCCCTCGGTGAAGATATGGGTCGATTCCTTGAGGATCAGCGCGCCGTTGGCCGCCGTCGCCATTGAGGGCCCGCGTGCCAGCAGCATGAGCCGCGTGTCGATCTGGAGGGCGTCAAGCAGCTGTGCGCCCACGGCTTCATGGTTTTGCAGCACCTGTGCAACGGCCTCGATCGCTGCGTCCAGCCCTGCCCGTGTGCGCGCCATGTCCTCACCTGCCAGCGCTGTGCCAATCAGCGCCAGCGCGGCCAGGGTGCCGGTGTAAGTTTTGGAGGAAACGGTAGCCTCGGTCCCGGCATTGAAGGCAAAGGGGAAATCGGCCAAACGCGACACCGCATCATCGCCGCGATTCGTGAGCGAGAGAATGGTCGCTTGACCGTGCCACCGTTCGGCCACGTTGACAGTCTCCACGCTTTCGCCTGATTGGGTCGCCAGAATCAGCAGCGTCGAAGGGGTCAGCACGCCCCCGCGCGCGTGCAGAAGTTCGGCCGCGTTAATGCCAAAGGCCGCCTTGCCGTTGCGATTTAGCCGCACCAGCAGCGGCTCGCCTGCGGAGTAGGAGCCACCCATGCCACTAAATACGATGCGATCAATGTCTCCCGATTCAATACGGCGGCGAATCGGCGCCAGTTGATCCTCAACCTGGGCAAGACTGTTGACCGCACGCCGGATCGCCTCGGGTTGTTCAAGAATTTCATCAATGAATGCCATTTAGGTCTCAAAGCCTTTCGTTTTGGTCTGGAAAACTACGGTCAAGCAGGGCGCGCACTGCACCCGCCACGCCGGCGTTCAATCCCAACTCTGCCGGCAGAATGCGCAGATCATGGACGGGCACATAGAAGTTCAGGCTGCGCACGGCAGCTTCGATGGTCGGCAAAAAGAGATCGAAACTGCGCATGACACCGCCGCCCAGCACAATGTGATCAGGAGAGAAGGCCAGCGTCAGGCTGCGCGCCATAGCCCCCAGCGCCCACGCCGCGCGCTGGATGGCTGCCTGCGCCAACGCATCGCCATCGCGCGCAGCTTCGGCAATCGTACGCGCTTCCAACTGCTCCGCATCACCATCGACACGCGCCGGCAGGCTGCTCGCGGCCAGATCGGGATGTGCTCGCACCCAGCGCACCATGGCCGTTGCCGAAGCCAACGACTCAACGCAGCCATGCACGCCACAATAGCAAAGCGGCCCGGTGGGATCCACCTGCATGTGGCCCACTTCACCGGCCATGCCATTCGCACCCACATGCAGATGGCGGTCCACAACCAGCGCGCCCCCCACACCGGTGCCAACGGTGATATAGATCAGCGTGCGTGCCAAATGACCTGCGCCCAGCCACAGCTCGCCCAATGCCGCCACGTGGGCATCGTTTTCGAGCACGCAAGGCACATGCAGCGCGCCCTGCAGTGCCTCCGTAATCGGTACATCGTCCCATGTGGGCAATGTAAACGGGTTCTGAATACGCCCGCGCAGGCGATCGATGGGACCCGTGGAGCCGACGCCCACACCGGCCAGAGTGCGTCCCCCGCTTTGCTGTTGCAGGGTGTCAATCAAGGCAAGAATGCGGCGGATGCCGTCATCGCCGCCGCGCGCGGCAAGCGTAGGCCCGCCGGTGCGCGCCAGCAGCGTGCCATCCGGCGTAAAACTGGCCGCAGCAATGTTGGTGCCACCGATGTCAATGCCCACAAGAAGGCTCTGCGCGTCCAGCGTGGCACTCGGTGCGTCAGTATGTACGCTGAACATGCCGGTTATCCCTTGACCGCCCCGCTGGTGAGCCCGCTCACAATGTAGCGCTGGAAGACAATCGCCAGAACGATTGGAGGAATAGCGGCCAGCACGCCCGCCGTGGCCATGGCCGTATAGTCGACGGCATAGCGACCTGTAAACTCGGCAATGGCCACCGGAACAGTCTTTGCATCACGGCTCGTAAAGAGGAGTGCAATAAAGAACTCATCCCACGCCAGCAGGAAGGCGAAGATGGTGGTAGAGACCAGGCCCGGCCCGGAAATTGGCAGAATAATGCGCAGCATGGCCCCAATACGCGAGCAGCCGTCGATGCGCGCGGCTTCTTCCAATTCAAGAGGAATGGTGCGGAAGAAGGAGATCATGATCCAAATCACAAAGGGGAGAGTAAAGGAAAGGTAGAGCAGAACCAGCACCGTGCGCGTATCCAGCAACCCGCGCGCCGAAGCAATGATGTAGAGCGGAATGACAATTGAAAGCCCGGGCAACATGCGTGTGCCCAGGACGGCGACCAGCAGTACGTTGGTGCCCGGGAAACGAATGCGCGCGAAGGCATAGGCCGCCATGGTGCCAACGACAAGGCTGATCAGCGTGACAGCCGAGGCAACGACCAGGCTGTTGCCCATGGCGTAGAGAAACTCGCGTGCCGCCGGGGGTGCATCCGGCCCGCCAAAGAGAATGTTGGCGTAGTTCGCGAAGGTGACCTGCGTGGGGATCCAGTGCGGCGGAACGGCAAGCAATTCGGCGCGCGTGGAAATGCTCGAGATGAAAAGCCACAGGATCGGTGCGTAGATGAGAAAGAGCAGCAGCAGCGTCAGTGAGATCAGCAGGATGCGCTGCAGCAGGTTTCGGCGGTGCGCGATCATGGGGCTACTCCGCGAGGTCCGGTGAAGAGAGCAGGCGCATATAGACAAGCGCGGCCACCAGCACAAATGCCGAAACAATAAACGATAAGGCCGCACCGCTGCCCACATGGAGATAGCTGAAGGTCTCCAGATAACTGAGGTACGAGATGGTCATTGTGCCCGCCGCAGGACCGCTGCGTGTGATGATGTAGATGATGTCGAAGACGCGGAAGGCCTCCACGGTGCGCACCACAAGCACCACCAGGAGTGCCGGGCGCAACAACGGCATGGTAATGCGCCAGAAGCGCTGCCAGGCGGTGGCGCCGTCAATCGCGGCGGCCTCGTGCAGTTCAGCGGGGTGTGTGGCCAGCGCCGCCTGGATGATGAGCGCCACAAAGGGGACGCTATGCCAGACGTCCGCCACGATCACCAGGTTCATCGCGCGCCAGGGCTGGATGAGCCAGGGCACATACTTCTCGATGACACCCAGTTGATAGAGAAGCCCGTTGAGCGCACCGTAGTCGGCGTTGTAAATCCAGCGCCATATCGTGCCGTTGACAATCGTGGGCACCGCCCACGGGATGATCAGGCTGATGCGCAGGAATCGCCAGCCAAACTCATGGGCATTGATCAGCAGCGCGATTCCAATGCCCAATACAATCTCCGCCCCCACCGAAATGACAGTGAAGTAGGTCGTGCGCCCAATCGTCTCCCAGAAGGCCCCGTCGCGCATGAATCCGATATAGTTGCCCAGCCCCACAAATTCGCGCGCGTCGGGGGCTGTCAGTGAACTGTCATAAAAGCTGATGAAGAAGGTCTCGATTAAGGGGTAGAGCACCACGCCCAGGATGACAACCAGGCTGGGAAGAATGAGCGCCCACGCCACTGCGGCGTCGCGCGTGCGCGTGGAAGCAATCCATCTGCGGGGCGGGGGTGACGCTGAAGGTGCTGCTGCAAGCTCACTCATGGGATGCGCCTTCGAAAAGGGCTGGGGACCTTAAGGCCCCCAGCCCGTGTGGTGCAATGGCTACTTGGTCTGCATCTCCACAATCTTCGCCGCCGCGTCATCCAACGCCTCTTGCGGTGTCTTTGATCCACTCAGCGCTTCCTGAATGGCGATCTGCATGGCCAGCGAGGCCTCCGTATAGTAGGGGACCTTGGGACGCACGTGCGAGAAGGGGAACTGCTCTTTGAACATGGGCACTGTCACCGGGTTCGACGGATTGATCGCAAGCAGGGCATCCAGTTCGGGGCCATCCGCATAGGCTGTCTGCCACATAGGCAGCAGGTGCGCCGAATACTTGGTCTGCACAGGCTTCGAGGTCAGATACTTGACATACTCCCAGGCCAGGTCCTTGTTGGGCGATTTGTCAACGACAGCAAAGCCCATCGAGCCGTCAATCGTGGCGCTGGCGGTGCCCGCGTCCTTGGCTGCCTGGAATGCCGGCATCAGGGCCATGCCCACCTTACCCGTAATCAACGATTCGTCGGCGTTGTTCTGCGCCATGTCGTACATATAGACCCAGTTGCTGGCAAAGGCCACCTTGCCCTGCGAGAAGACGTTGCGCACATCTTCCTCAACCGACGAGATGGAAGCCGGGTTGGAGGTGCCGTCGGCAATGCTGTTGACCATCCAGGTCAACGCCTCGACGCCCTTCCCCTGGTTGAAGACGGGCTTGGCATCGACATCAAACAGTTCGCCGCCATTGCCGAAAACAAGCGTTACATAGTCGCAGATCGCTGCTTCGGCCTGCGCCCATGACCAGGTTGTCGGATAGTCGACCAGGCCCTTTTCGACCATCACCTTGCCCATGGCGGTCAGTTCTTCCCACGTGGTGGGTGGCGCATCAAAGCCTGCGGCGGCGAGGATTTCTGTATTGTAAAAGAAATACTTCTGGTCCAGCAGCCACGGCATGCCGTAGATTTTGCCGCCCACGGTGCTGATCTCCCATGCCGCCGGGAAGATTTCATTCTTGGTGGTTTCATCCACGCGATCGGTGGCATCAAGCAGCCAGCCTGCGTCGGCAAACTGTGCAAACCAGATGTCATCAACCAGGACAACATCATAGGCTGGATTGTCGCCCGAAACTGAAGTGACGATCTTGTCATGTAGTGCGTCGTAGGCCACGTATGTCAGTTCAACCTTGGCTTCGGGATGAGCCGCATTGAACTCGGCGGCAATTGCATCCATTTCCTCAGGGGTGGGCCCTGCCTGTTGCATCGTCAATACACGGATGGGCGTGACTGCCCCCGCCTCCGGCGCAGTCGCCTGAGGGGCGGCAGCCGGTACGCATGCGGCCAGCAAAACTGCGGCCATGATCAGCAGGGCCAACATCCAGCCGCCGGCCCGGGGCTTCAGAGACTTTCGCATCAGTTCCTCCTGCTCAAGAAGAATGGGTGGATAGGAATAGTACACACGACTGTAATTTCAGCCCTTCAGGGCAAGACAACCCCAAAGCTGCGGATAGAGGCTGTAGGTGACCCACCCTCTGCCGCTGTCAACTGGCCCTGATGGACATAATACCGAGAACGCGACTGAGGAGCGACAGTGTCGGTGAATTCGACGGGAATGGGCCCTGCTTTGAAGACTACTGTCTCCAGGTGCAGTGCCAGGGCGCCTGCTTCGACGCCGAGATGGATTGCATCCTGCGCCAGCACGAGCATTGGCTCGATGATTTCGTGGGCCTCAACCAGGGGCGTGCCATAGCCTTCAACAATCAACTTGTAGAGGGACCCCTGCTGCGTCCAGTCGACGGTGGGTAGACCGGGAAAGAGGGCCAGCGGCAGATAGCAGTGCTCGAGCATCAGGGGTACGCCATTGGCAAGGCGCACGCGTTTGAGGACGAAGATCGGATCGCCGGCCCGCATTTCAAGCGCGCGCGCCACAGTTTCACCGGCGAGGGTGGCGTGCGCTTCAAGCACGCGATCGCTTGGGAAGAGACCGCGCCGCCGCATCTCCTGCGAGAAGGAGGTGAGTTGGGCGAGGTCGCGCTCGAGACGAGGGGCAACAACGAACGTCCCTTTGCCCGCAATGCGCTCGACCAGTCCGTCCGCTGCAAGATCTAGCACGGCACGCCGCACCGTAATGCGGCTGACACCGAAAGCAGCACTGAGTTCTGCTTCAGTCATCAACTGGAAGCCAGGGGCAAACTCGCCCGAGAGGATCTGGCTGCGAAGTTGTTCGCGAATTCTGAAGTAGAGTGGAACCGCGTCACGCGTCATTGTGGTTGACGGACATGGTGACAAGCAAGGAAAAAGCAGAAGTAAGTTATATCATTATATCTTTTCACAAGGGTATCACACGGCATGTGGGTTGTCAACGCTGAATTTTGCTTCAGGTGTTGCGCTACAGCTACGTAGCGGGAGGCTTCCAGCCCTTGGTTTTCCGACAACCGTCTCCACGCTGTACGCAGGCGGTGATCAAAAAGCGGAGGGCTGGACGCCCCCCGCTACGTGATTTGCATCTCCCTTTGCGCCCACCGAGTGCGCGGCTCGCAGGCCCCACGCACCTCATCTGCAAGCGGGCGTCTTCCGCCGCGTCGCGCAAAAGCGCATATCTATGCCAGAAAGTCGCGCAGCTTGCGGCTGCGCAGGGGATGGCGCAGCTTGCGCAGCGCCTTGGCCTCAATCTGCCGTACGCGCTCACGCGTCACATTGAATTCCTTGCCCACATCCTCCAGCGTGCGTGGAATGTCGTCCTGCAAGCCAAAGCGCATCTCCAGCACTTTGCGCTCGCGCTCGTTCAGGCCGTCCAGAATCTCGGCCATCTGGTCGCGCAACATGCGCCGGCTGGCGGAATCCACAGGACCGGGCAGGCTGTCGTCCTCAATGAAGTCGCCCAAGCTGCTGGTTTCCTCATTGCCAACAGGTGTCTCCAGACTTAGCGGTTCCTGGCTCAGGCGCTGAATGCGGCGCACCTTGGCCGCGGCACGCTCAAGACGACGCTCCACTTCAATGTCAAGCTGCGTGTCGGTCTTCAGAGCATAGTTCACGAGTTCAACATCGGCAGGCTCAACAAACTCCATCTTCACAGCCAGCTCTTCATGCGTGGGGTCGCGTCCCAGTTCCTGCTGCAAGCTGCGCTGGATGCGCGCCTGCCGGTTGATTGTCTCCACCATGTGCACGGGAATGCGAATGGTGCGCGCCTGATCGGCAATCGCGCGGCTAATGGCCTGGCGTATCCACCATGTGGCGTAGGTGCTGAACTTGAAGCCCAGCGTATGGTCAAACTTGTCCACCGCGCGCAGCAACCCCAGATTGCCCTCCTGAATCAAATCCAGGAAGTTGAGGCCGCGCCCAATATAGCGCTTGGCAACACTGACAACCAGGCGCAAATTGCTTTGGGCCAGCCGGCGATGCGCCAGTTCACCATTGCGTATCTGGATGAGTGCCTTTGTGCGCTCAAGGTCATTAATGCCGGCCGCCCGCAATTCACCCACAATTTGCTGCAATGAGTGGAACGCCCCCGCCAGCGTGCGCGATTGCACGGGTATCGCGTTCTCCGTTTCAATGTGCAGAAAGGCGCTCGCAACGGCCTCCCAGTCGATTTCGCGCTCGCTCGTATTCTTGACGACATACTCATACATGCTGCCAAGAATTGTCGTAATATCAGCATGAATGGCCGCCTCGTGCGCGTCCAGAGGCACCTCCTGCAACGCCTGATCGCCATCCTTCACAAATTCATCGAGCAAATCAAGCAGGCCGCGCACATTTGTCAGCCCCTGCGCATCAAGTACAGCCTGCGCCTCCACACCCACGTGGATGCGCCACGCCAGGGCAATCTCCTCTTCGCCCGTAAGCAGCGGGTGACGGCCAATGTCCGTCAGGTACATGCGTACTGGATCAAGGCTAAGCCCCAGCTCGGGCACATCCTCAATCAGTTTCTCAATGGGCAGGTTCTTCTCGCGCTCAACTTCTTCTTCAAGCCGGGTATTGCGCCCAATTTGCGGGATGGGTGCTGCGTCTTCTTCCGCCAACTCGGGTACATCAGCAAACAGGTCATCTTCTTCGGCCTCTTTGGGCTCGCCAAGATGAATGTATTCGTCGAGTTCGCTCTCTGCTCCGGCCCTGGGCGCGCGTTCAATACGTGCGTCGCGGGGTCGCGTGCTGTTCTCGTCTCGGTCGTCATGATTTGTTTCAGCGACCGGAGATCTGGGAATGAGGGCTTCCAAATCATCGCGATTGCCGCCGGCGGGTGTATTAGACCCTTCCTGCTGCGGCAAATTGCGGGTTGCTTTAGCCATTGATCTCCTTCACAACCAGCGGATGGCGCCGGCTTGCCCGCGGGTGATACGGGCCACCTTCTCAAACGACTGCTGGACAGCGACTGCACTTCAACCCCGCCTCAACCTGGCTTCAGTTGATCCACAGCAATCACTCCGCATAGCAATTCAACAGCACCTGCGCAATCCCTCGTGCGCAAAGCCCCGTACGCAAAATCCCATGCGCAAATCCTCGTGCGTGACGTGCGGTTTTGATCTTAGCCGAAATACATACGTGGGAAACGAATATGAGAGGCAGTATGTTCTAAAGTACGTGCTTGATTCAAATTCTCATCAACCCAGGCGTGTCGTGCTGGCATTGCGCCGCCGATCGCCGTTTTTGTGGTTCTCGCGCAGCTTGAGAGGCTGCAAGTGATCCAGCTCCCGTTGTATGCGCCCATAGACACTGCCCAAAGAGCGCGCTGAGGCCACTTCGCCACTGCGCTGCGCTTCATCAACAAGGTATTTTATGGCCACACTCTCGTTCTTGAGCCGCTGTAAACGCAAGTGGACTATATCCTTTATCATGCCCTCACGCAACTCCGGATCGGTGCGGGGCGGCAGGGCTGCACCATAGGCAACCAGGCTGCCCAGCTTGGCGTGCAAGGGCCGCGCAAGGTTTTCCTGGAAGCTTTCCAGATCCCATAATTCGTCGCTCATAATGAAGCGTCTGAGCGCGCCAAAAATTTCCTGATTTTCGGCGTGCTGCAAATCGGCATCCGTAGGCGGCTCAATTTTCAGCTCGGCGGCGCGCTGCGCCAGCCAAATCAGCGAGTCCGGAGAACGCACCATCATCGCCAGCAAATGATCCTCAACCTCAATCGCAGGCTGGCCAGACAGCCGCTTGTCGCTCTTGCCGCTCTCCGCTACTGGTGCGCCAGTAGATGGGCGGTCTATCCGTTCGCCTTCAGACAACCCGCTGGATTTGCGCTCAGCGGCAGCTTCCGATTGGGTGGCGCGCGCCGCCGCGCGCACGCGCGACTCAATGATGAACTCTTCCACCTGCACCAGGCGCGCCAATTGATGCACATAGTGCTGGCGCTCGACTTCGTCGTCCACCTCGGCAATCAGGGGCGCAAGTTCGGCCACCGCCTCGGCCTTGCCTTGTGCGCTGCCCAGGTCCACGCGGCGGCTCGTCACCGCAAAGTAGAAGTCCACCAACGGCAATGCGCGTGCCACCAGTTGCTGCCAAAGCGCAGGATCGCGCCGCACAACATCGTCGGGGTCCATGCCATCGGGCATGGAGATGATGCGCAACGTGGCGTCAAGGCGCTCCATCATTTGCACACGGCCGCCCGGCGATAGCACAGGCTTGCTCACGCGCGTGAGCGACTGGCGCGCCTGATTCAGGCCGCGGATTGTCGCCGCCTGCCCCGCGGCGTCTGCATCCAGCGCCAGCACAAAGTTGTGCGTATAGCGCTGCAACTGGCGCAGTTGCTCGGGCGTGAGCGCGGTGCCCATACATGCCACCACGTTCTCAAAACCGTGCTGGTGCGCCGCAATCACATCCATATAGCCTTCGACGATGACCACCTGGTCGGCGTCGCGAATGGCCGTTTGCGCCCTGTCAATGCCGAACACAACATGTGATTTGTGAAAGAGCGCCGTTTCGGCCGTATTCAGATACTTGGGCTGGCTGTCGTCCAGCACGCGGCCGCCGAAGCCAATTACGCGCCCCTGCCTGTCGCGGATGGGGATGGTGACGCGATTGCGAAACGCATCGTAGATCGATTCGCGCTGCTCATTGCGCTTCACAAGCCCGGCCGCAAGCTGAATGTCCAGCCCAAAGCCGCGGCTGCTCAAATAGTCGCGCAGCCCGCTCCACTGGTCCAGCGAGAAGCCAATCTGAAAGGAATCGGCCGTCATGGCGTCCAGGTTGCGCCGCTCCAGATACGCGCGTGCGGGCGCCGCCTGCGCATGGTGGAGCAGCAGGTCGTGGAAGTACCTGGCGGCCGCCTCATTGACCTCGTAGAGCGCGGCCTTCTGCGTGCGGTCCTGTTCCTGCTCCTGCTCTTCCAGCGATACGCCTGTCTCCTGCGCAAGCCGCTCCAGCGCCTCGCGAAAGTCCAGATTCTCCTTGCGCATAAGGAACGAGAAGACGTCGCCGCCTGTGCCGCAGGAGCCGAAACAATGCCATGTACCTGAGTTGGGGTAAACAACGAATGAAGGCGTGCGCTCGTTGTGAAAGGGACAGAGCCCCTTGTAGATGCTGCCCGCGCGCTTTAACGGTGTATAGCGCGAAATGAGGTCGATTACATTGGCGCGGGCTTTGATTTCGTCGATTGCACTCATGCGAACCATCCTCCCGTCCACAGCCGGGGACGCACGGGAACCGAGGCTGGCGGCACGATTCTACTGGACGGCATCAACCATTGTCAAAGCGTTTTACAGCAACCCATGGGCACGCGCAATCGCAGGATAGACCTTTTCGCATTGATAGAAGAGGTCCGTCAGCTTCATCATCTTGAGCATGTTGCCGCGCGTCTTGATCTTGCCGCCAAAAAAGGCCTGGCGCGTGCTCTCCTGCCCCAGCCACAGCGCGTGGAGCAAGTCGGCCGCGAGCGATATCTCGATGTTGGCATCACCGGGCCGCGCCCCAAAGAAGACTTCAAGCGGTGGCTGCCTGCCATCCACCAGAATCTCGGCTTCCGGCCCCGTCGCGCGGATGCGAATCACAAGATTGCTGTGCGCAATATCGTGCACATTCTCAGGCACTGCCTTCACCTGGGCAAAGACCTCGCCCATGACTTTGTAAAAATGCTCTTCAGACGAAAATACCTGTGCACCCATTGCCACACGCGACCTCGCACCCTATGCCTGCTTCAACCCCGATTGAACCCATCTGCGCCGCGACCGTGCATCCCCGTTGTGCGTAGTGTCTCTAGGCGCCTGCTGTAACGGGACGGCTATTATACCATTAGCACGGTCCTTCGTACAGCGAACAGCCGGTCGCAGGAGAAATGCAGCCATAATTTTACCCGTCACGGGTCGAGTTCAGCTGTGCTACAATCGAGACAACTCTCGACTTAATTCACAGACCAATTCCTACCCGCCTGGGTGCATTGCCCCGGCGCGCGCACCAAGGAGCCGCTGCAATGGCAAAGCCAGACAAAAAGAATGAGCCGGAACTGCCCTTCAAATGGCAGCAGGTGCAAAGCGCCATCTGGCTGATTGGATTAGCCATTATTGCACTGCGTGGCTGGTGGTTTCCAGGTATCCTGATCCTTGTGGCAATCAGCGGGCTGTCTCAAGCATTCATTGCGTCCTATTTGGACAAGAACACCGCGCGCGAAGAAGCTGTCACCCGCGCGCAGATTCTGGAAGAGACGCGTGCCACCGCCCTGCCGCCGCAATGCCCGGGCTGCGGTGCGCCGCTAGACACCAAAAGCGTCATCTGGCGCAGCGCGGCAACGGCATCCTGCCCCTACTGCAACACATCCATCAAGGCCACGCGCCCCCAGGCCGCGCCGCCCGCTACGCCACGAGCCTGACAAGAACCGAGTTTGGAACGCACAACAACATCTCAACGCAAAGGCATAAGGAAACGCAAAGAAGCGCAAAGGACGGCAACTGCATCGTATGACGGTTACCGTTCTTTGCGCTTCTTAGCGGTCCTTCGTGCCTTTGCGTTGAGATGTTTTATTCAGGCCGTATAGTTCTGGATGCGGCGCAGCAGCGCCATGGCGCGCGGTAGAGCCTGCGCATAGGCTCGGTAGAGTGGCTGCGACACGGGATAGTCCCATGCGCCCACGTGCACCTGCAGCGTGGCGCCCATCCCTTGCTTGAAGCCCCATACCCCTTGCATGGCGTCGTCTGCATCCTCCGGCCGGGTTGGCGCACCCCACCAATCGTACAGCGTGCAGCCCTCAGCGCGCGCCCAGCGCAGCGCCTCCCACTGGAGCAGATAGTTGGGCATGTCGCGCCGCCTGCGCTCGCTGCTCGCCCCATAGAAATACCATGTCGCCGCACCGTACTTGAGCAGAAAGACCCCCGCCACCGGCGTTGCTTCCTCAGGATGTTCGGCCAGCAACAGCGCGCCCCCGGCCGGGTTGGCTGTTTCCCGCTGCGCCGCGAGAAAGCGCCGCCACGTTGTGTCATAATAGTCCGCCGGGCGAATGAGAAAGCCATCGCGCGCGCCCGTCTCGGCATACAGCGTATAGAAGACGCTCAGGTCCGCTTCCGTGCCCACGCGCACGCGAATCCCGCGCCGCTCGGCCAGGCGCACGTTGTAGCGCGCCTTGGATTTCATCTGCTCCAGCAGCGCCTCGTCGTCGGCGTGCAGGTCGGTCGTCGCCGTGTTCTTGAACTGAATCTGCTCGGCGCTGAAAAGCCAGCCGCGCGCCCGCAATTTACGCAGCAGCGACGCGCCCTCGGCAGAATCCTCGCGCACATCGGGGTCAATCTTGACGAGGACGCAGTTGCGGCGGCGCGCGTGCGCTTGAAGCGCGTCCAGCACCTCGTCAACGCGTCGGCCGTCGTGCCAGTCCAGCACAGGCCCCTTGGGCACATAGCCAATGCGCAGGGGCAGCCCGGGCAGCGGCTCACGCACAAGCATCTGCGCCGCGGCGCGCCCGCCAGCTAACAGCACGCGTTCGGCCTGCCAGCCCGTCTGCGCTTTGATATCTCCCCACTCCCAGCTTTGCAGCACATGGGGATTGGGCAGCGTAGCCAGTGCCGCCTGCCAGGCAGCGGGCGTGGTCACGGCTTCAACATCTGGCTGCGGCGGTTGCGCCACAGCGCGCAGCGTTCGCTGCGCCTCCTGCGCCTTGAGGCCAAGCGCGTAGACGGCGTGGCCCACTGCGTTGACGGGCAAATCCCACGCGCCCACAGTGCGCACCACCTCACCGCCAAAGCCCTGCTTGAAACGATAGACACCCCACAGCCCGTGGGTGGGCAACATCTCCACATCCACCGGCATTGCGTCCACAGGCGTGCCGCCGCCATCACCGTTGCGCAACCCCTGGGCAAGCTGGCCCAGTTCGTCGGGGATTCCCCAAAAATCGTAGACCGTCGCGCCGCGGCTGCGCGCCCAGCGCAGGCCCGCCCATTGCAGCGCGTGGTTGGGCATCCGGTTGCGCTCGCGATCGCTGGACGCCCCCCACAAATACCACGCCATTTTGCCAACGGCGCACACGACAATCGACGCCACGGGCCGCCCCTCGAACTCCGCCATAAGGTAAACGGCGTGTTCGGGCGCAAGCACCATGAATGCGGTGTTATAGTAGTCGGCCGTATGCACATCGAAGTTATCGCGCTGCGCCGTCTCGGCCATGAGGGCATTGAACGCGGGCAGGTCGTCCTCCCCACAGGGGCGCACGGTAATGCCTTTGCGCTCGGCCAGGCGCACGTTGTAGCGCCACTTGCTCTTCATGCGCGCCAGAATTTCGTCTTCGCTGCCGGAGATGTCGAGGCGAATGGTGCTGCGCGGCTGCACGGTTTGCATACTGGGGCGCAACCCCAGGCGCGCCAGCAGCGCCCGATTTTCTGCGCTGTCCACAAGCTCGGGCTCCAGTTTGAGCACCGAAGCGCCGTGGCGGCGGCAGCTTTGCACCAGGCTGTCGATCAGGGCACGCGCTGCGGCCTCATCATGCCAATCCACCAGCGGCCCGCGCGGCGCATAGCCCAGCGTCAGCCCCAGCCGCCGCTGGAAGAGCAACAGCGCGCCCGCCTCGATTGCGGCGCTCTGTGCGCCCGCGCTCGCAACAGGCAGCGTGACAATTTCCGCTTGCCAGCCCGCGCTCACCTTGAGCGCGCCCCAGCCGCCAAGCTGCAGAACGTGCGCCGCAGGCTGACGGGCCACAAAGGCGTCCCAGGAATCGGTCTCTTGTGGAGAATGCTTATGCGGGTTCTGCATGGCAATCGGGTGAGGGCTTGGTGCGCGCATGGCTGCCATGATACCATCGCAATGCAATCACCCACGAGCGCGCCACCAAACCGATGTCAAGGAATCTCATCATGACCGATTCGCCACATGGCTCTCCGCAAGCCGTCATCATTGAAGCCGTGCCCAATTTTTCCGAAGGCCGCCGCCCGGAGGTGGTGGCCGCGATCATCGCCGCCATCCAGACGCCCGGCGTGCTGCTGCTGGATGCCAGCCGCGATTGGGACCACAACCGCAGCGTCGTGACCATTGCCGGTGCGCCCGCGGCTGTTGTGGAGGGGCTCTTTCAAGCCGTGAAGGTGGCTGCACAGTTGATCGACCTCTTTGCGCACACGGGCGAACATCCCCGCATTGGCGCCACCGATGTTGTGCCCCTCGTGCCCATCCAAGGCATCACCCTCGAGGAGTGCGCCACACTGGCAACAGCCCTGGGCGAGCGCATTGCCACCGAACTGGATATTCCCGTCTATCTCTATGAAGCGTCGGCGCGCCTGCCCGAGCGCAGAAACCTGGCCACACTGCGCAAGGGGCAATTTGAGGCGCTCGTGGACGAAATCACCACCCCCGCGCGCCTGCCCGACTTTGGCCCGGCACGCATCGGCAGCGCAGGTGCAACCGTCGTCGGCGCGCGCCAGTTCCTGATTGCCTACAATCTCTATTTGACCACAGATGATGTGAGCCTTGCGCGCGCAATTGCCAAGAGCATACGCGAGAGCAACGGCGGCTTCCCCGCCGTCAAAGCCATGGGGC
>DIAV01000188.1 GCA_002415895.1 Anaerolineales bacterium UBA5069
GCCTTCGGGCGTTGGCGTGGCGTTCTCTACGCAGAAGCCCTTGCCTTCAATGGCATCGGCATTGCCTTCGTCCCTCTCCAGCACCTTGTCAAACCAGTGGTACGCGCGCTGGCAATTGGGCGGGTCCTTCAGCACATTGGCCATGCCCGCCCGATAGAACTGCTCAACACGGGCGCTTTCGCCCAGGACGGGCAGCCCCACTTCAAAGGCAGCAGCCGAGTCTTCGTAGTTGCGGCGGGAGAAGAGCGCCATGCCCATGTGCACCTGTGCAGGGGCGTAGGTGGGGTCCAGATCCACGGCTTCGCGCAGCGTGCGCACAGCCGAGAGGAAGTCGCCGGCGATATACTGGCCGTCGCCCAGTGCGTCCAGCGTAATCGCCGAGCGATAGACGTTGACGGCCTCCTGGTAGGCCGCAATCGCGGCCTCAAAATCCTCCAGCCCCACGCGGTATTGGCGCGCCTTTTCTATGTAGAGATCAAAGCGGTTGGGCGCCACTTCCACGGCCTGCTGATAGGCGGCAACGGCCTCGGTGTAGGCACCCTGTCGCTCCAGCAGATAGCCCTTGTTGCGCAGCGCCAGCACATTGCGCGGGTCAACCGCGAGCGCCTGGTTGATGTAGGTGTCGGCTGTCTCCCAACTGCCCACGTCGGTGTAGATTTCGGCTAATACGGCCAATGTGGTGGCGTTTTCGGCATCAATGTCAAGCGAATCCAGCGCGCGATCGAGAGCCTGCTCATAATCGCCGCTCCAGTCCAGGGCGCGTGCCAGTGTGTTGAGCGCCTCGGGATCATCGGGCGCAAGCTCGAAAGCACGTTGTGCCTCCTCCAGCGCTTTGGGAATGTCTTGAAAGATTAGGTGCAGGCGCGATAGCTCGATAAAGGCATCTGCGTTGGATGGATCGAGCGCTACGACGCGCGCCAACGCCTCGAGCGAGCCGTCGAAGTCGCCGGTGATTTGGGCAGTCTGCGCATCGGCCAGGAAGTTGACTGCACCCAGCGTGGCCGTGGGCGTGGGGCCACGCATGGATTGAAAGAGCCAGGAGCCTTCGCTGTCGCGCCCGTCCCACTGCTCATAGACAAGAATTGCCACGAGGATGAGCAGATAGAGGGGCCATAAACGCCATGCGCCTTTGGAACGGCGGCGTGGTTTGTAGTCGCGATTGAGGTACATGGGCGGCATTGTACTCTAGATTGCATGAGGCCGCCGAATGAACGATTACAGCGAGGTTGCGCCAGTGGCGCCTTGCTGCAAGGGGCGTTCTGCCTTGCCCGGGGGCCGGATCTGTGGCACAATGGCGCAGCAATTCATGTGTACCCGCGCCCCCGTAGCTCAGTGGATAGAGCGCTAGCCTCCGGAGCTAGAAGCACAGGTTCAAGTCCTGTCGGGGGTACTATCAAAGAAGGCCGCCTCATTGTCTGAGGCGGCCTTTTGTTGTGCTGACTGCGCTGCCCACAGTGCAAGGGTGCTGAAGCTTTGCCGCCTATACCCCCGAGCGCAGGTCGGCAATCGGCTCGGTGCTGTAGCGGATCTCGCTGAAGCGCGCCGTGCTGCCGTTGCCCGTGGGTGACTGCGCCGAGAAGCCCACCGCAAACGAAGTGGCCCCCGCCAGCGCGAAGTAGCGCACCATGTGCCACGTTTGGCCATCCAGCGAGTAGTGCATGGCAATCGCAGGGTCCATGCGCGAAATGCGCATGTAGACGTGGTCCTGTGTCACCGGTACATGATTGCAATCGTCCGAGACGCCATTGGTCGTTACCGTCACGACCATAGGTTGCCCCTGGGGCGAGAATTCAAAACAGAGTTTGCCCCAGCGCAGCGCGTCGGTCCAGACAAAGAGCACGCCCGCGTCAAAGGTGGACACGAAGGCGTCCACGCTCACGCGCGCCGAAAGCGTAAAGCGCGCGTCGGCGGGGAAGGCGATGCGGGGTGCATCGTCCTTAATCGTGCTGCCCATGGGATCGGTGAAGAGATCGGTGCCGCCGGGTGCGGTAATGGAAAGGACGCCGTCGCTGAAATCGGCGTCTACGGGGGCGATATCCCACACACCGGGGCCATTGAGCCCGGGAATCTCAATTGTGTTCATGGTTTCTCCTTGTTTTCAAGTGTGTTTGGATGCAGGTGACAATTGCACCAGTCGACAGCGTCATTTTCCATAGCGGGCGTTACTGTGTGGCCGGCTGGGTAGAGGCCCAGCCGCAATCGTTCGGGCTGGGCGGCCCACGCCGGGCGCAGGGTGCGCACCGCATCAATCGCGTATTGTTTGGGCTGATCGTGATCAAAGTCGCAGTTCATGAAGAAGAGCGGTAGCGGCGCCCTGGCAGTCAGGCGCGGCGAGGCGTCAAAGCCCTCGATCCATGCCATTGCTGCGTCCGTCTGCTGCTTGCGCTGCGCCAGTGCGTCCGCCCAGGCGGCGCTAGAGAGCGCGCATTCGTCCAGCAGATCGCGCCAGCGACGGGCAAGGGTGGGCACGCCAATCATGGGCACGGCGCAGGTCACCTGCGGAAGTGCGGCGAAGGCCAGTGCAGCCACGCATCCGCCCATGGAAAGGCCGCTGACGCCCACTCGAGTCATATCGGCGCGATCGTCGCCGTGAAGCGCTTTAAGCAACGTGCGCATATCGGCCAGGCACTGCTCAATGACACGGCAGAAGACAAGCCACGTGTCCAGCCCCGTCTCGGGCGGGAAGACACACGCATCCGGCGCAGGAAAAAGGCTGCCGTCGGCGCGCGCGCCATGGTGGATGGGGTCGTACGCAACAAAGTAAAAGCCCGCCGCCGCCAGTTTGTAGCCCAGTGTCAGCCCCTGCTCCTTGCCGGCGCTATAGCCCGGTGTCCAGATGACGACAGGTGCGGTGCGCTGGTCTGTGCGCGCCATGGTCAGCGTGGGAATCCCTTCAACTTGCCCCTGCTCGACAAGGATTTGCATGGCGGCTCCCGAGAATGGCCCGTTGTGTGGGTGCCTCAAGTATGCCACAACCAGCGCCTGCGCCCCACTTGGAGATGTATTCGAGGCGCCGCACGCAATTGCCCGCCGCGCCTGCCTGCGGTAAGATACCTGCCCTGTAGAGTCCTGTTACTGTCTGCGTTTCATCCGTACCATCAGTACCAACCTGATTACAACTGCCAAGGAGCCACCCAATGCAAACGCGCGCGCTCAAACTTGTTTCTCTTCTCCTGCTGCTTGTGCTTGTGCTTGCCGCATGTGCGCCTGTCCAGCCTGCAGCGGCGCCTGCTGCTGAGGCAACAGCCGCACCCGCCGCCGAAGCCGCCGCACCTGCCGACACCGGCGCCCTGCCCGACCTGGGCGGCCGCGTCATTGAGGCCGCCATGGCCAATGACTTCACGCCGCTACAGTTTATTGACCCCACCACCGGCGACGCCATGGGCTGGGAATATGACGCCATGGCCGCAATTTGTGGCCTGCTCAACTGCACCGTGAACTTCAACGTCACTTCGTGGGATGCCATGATTCCCGCCGTCAAGGATGGGCAGTTCGATATTGGCATGGACGGCATTACCATTAACGCAGAGCGCGCCGAGCAGGTGGACTTCAGCGCCCCCTACATGACAAGCCAGCAGTTTATGCTCGTCAAGGCCGCTGAGGATCGCTTCACCACACCTGCCGAATTTGCCGCCGACGACCAGTTGCTGATTGGCTCGCAGGCGGGCACTTCAGGCTTCTACACAGCCGTCTATGACATTCTGGATGGCGATGAAGGCAACCCGCGCATCAAGCTCTTCGAGAACTTCGGCGCATCGGTGCAGGCGTTGATTGCCGGTGACGTGGACATGGTGCTGGTGGACGCAGCCAGCGGGCGCGGTTACATCGGGGCCAACCCCGACGCCCTCAAGATTGTGGGTGATGCCATCAAGAGTGAGGATTTCGGCTTCATCTTTACGCCCGGCAGCGACCTCGTGGCGCCCTTCAACGCCGCGATTGAAGCACTGCGCGCCGACGGCACCTTTGACGCCCTCGACACCCAGTGGTTCTTTGAGTTTGACCCGTCGATGTAGAGGTGAGCATTGCCAATTACCTATTACCAATAACCA
>DIAV01000338.1:0-11878 GCA_002415895.1 Anaerolineales bacterium UBA5069
AGATGTGTATAAGAGACAGACACTCCTGCGCACAACGCTTTTCTTCAACTGGCGGACCCGCTCTGCACCCTGCACGAATGACTCAGCCTGGGAAGGATGGCCGCGTTGATTTCAAGCGTATACTCTGTGCCATTCCAGCGCGCCTACCGAAAATGCAAACCGATTGTAAGCAATGTGGAATCAGGCTCGGCAGCCATGTCGAACCTGCGTGCTGCTCCACTCTTTGTGCTGCCACTCCTGTAACGCACCGGAAGTGGCAGGTCAACACTTGTCCTCGCCCGATTACCGCTCCTTGAGGAGGAACCCCATGAAAAAGAGTCTTTGGATTGCATTCACATTGCTACTGCTCACCCTTATGCTTGTGGGCTGTGGGCGCGACAAAGAACCCGCAGCAGAGGACCTTGGGGAAGCGCTGCCCGCCGACGCCCTGGCTGTTGCGTCGGAACGTGGCCTTTCGCCCGATGACATTCGCGCCGCCCTCATGACCTACACCCCCAGCGGCATACTTGATGAGTACATCATGTTTGCGTCGGGTGGGCATTCGGGCAACGTCATTGCGATTGGCATGCCCTCCATGCGTATTCTTAAGAATATCGCTGTCTTCACCCCCGAATCATGGCAGGGCTACGGCTACGGATCCACCGATTCCGAGACGGTGCTGAATCAGGGCAACGTTAACGGCGTCGAAATTCGCACGGGCGACACCCATCATCCCGCCCTGAGTGAGACCGGTGGCGAATACGACGGCGACTGGCTTTTCATCAACGACAAGGCAAGCGCACGCATTGCCGTGATTGACCTGCGCGACTACGAAACGAAACAGATTGTCAAGAACCCGCTGCTCATCAACAATCACGGCTCGACATTTGTCATGCCCAACACGGAATATGTGTTGGAAGAGAGCCAGTACGCCACACCGCTGGGCTGGGAATTCGCGCCCATCAGCGAGTACAAGGAGAAATACCGCGGCCTGATGACCGCCTGGAAGTTTGACCGCGAGACAGGCCGCATTGACCCCGAGCTCTCATTCGGCATCGAGATACCGCCCTACTGGCAGGACTTGTGCGATGCCGGCAAACTCGTCTCCGAAGGCTGGGCCTTCTGCAACAGCTTTAACACCGAACTGGCAACAGGCGGTGTGGAGCAGGGCAACCCACCTTTTGAGGCAGGCGTAAGCCAGCGCGATGTTGACTATCTCCACATCTTCAACATCAACAAGGCCGCCGAAGTGGCTGCCACCGAAGGCAAGTACGAAGTCATGAACGGCATGCGCGTCATTCGCATGGCCACGGCCGTCGAAGAGGGCATTCTCTATCTGGCCCCCGAACCCAAGAGCCCGCACGGAGCGGATGTAACGCCCGACGGCAAATACCTGGTTGTGGCCGGCAAGCTGGACCCGCATGTGACGATCTACGGCTTTGACAAGATTCAGAAGGCAATTGCCGCCGGCAATGCCACGCCCGATGAGTTTGGCGTGCCGGTGCTCCCCTTTGATGAAGTCATGGTCGCACAGGTGGAATTGGGCCTGGGGCCGCTGCACACGCAATTCGACGGTGAGGGCAATGCCTACACCAGCCTCTTCCTGGACAGCGCGCTAACCAAGTGGTCACTGGGTGGCGACGACCCGGCGGGCTACAAACTGCTTGAAAAGACACCCGTCCAGTACAACGTTGGCCACATTGCCGCCGCCGAAGGCGACACTGTGAGCCCCGACGGCAAATATCTGGTGGCGCTTAACAAGTGGGCGGTGGATCGCTTTGTCAGCGTTGGCCCGCTGCTGCCACAGAACCTGCAATTGCTGGACATTAGCGGCGATGGGCCCATGAAGGTGATCTACGACATGCCCATGGGCATTGGCGAACCTCACTATGCTCAAATCATCAAGGCCGACAAGATTGAATCGTGGAACACCTATCCTGAAGTCGGCTGGGATCCGCTGACGCAATCGCCCTCGGAATTTGCCACCAAAGCCGGCGAAGAGAGCATTGTGCGCGACGGCAACAATGTAACAGTCAACATGACGGCCATTCGCTCGCACCTGACGCCCGAGCATGTGCCGCTCAAGCAGGGTGACCATGTGACGTGGCATATCACCAACCTTGAGACAGCGCATGATGCCACGCACGGCTTCCAGCTTGGCGGTTACAACATCAGCCTGAGCATTGAGCCGGGTGAGACAACCAGCTTCGAGTTTGATGCGGTGAACAGCGGCACCTACACCTACTACTGCACCGAGTTCTGTTCGGCGCTGCATCTGGAGATGATGGGTTACATGTTTGTTGAACCGTAACAAATGGCGTTGGCTGGCGACTGTTACACTTCTCTTGTGGCAACGGGGGAGCAGCGCAGTCGCCAGCCAACCTGTCGGACGATCACCGCGATCAACGCGTTCACCGGCCAGCATTGCAACCTGTTGAGAGGAACCTCCGATGTCCGGAGACATAGATCGTATCATTGGCCCGCGCGTGCCGGCGGATGAGCTTAAGGCGAATCGGGCACGCTATATGACGCCCACGCTGCTCTTTGCCGCGGCCGCCATATTACTCCTCATCTCTCTCGTTTTGCCCTGGTGGCAATTGACGCTGCATGCGCCGCAATACCCCAAGGGGCTGACAGTGCAGGCCTATGTCAACCGTCTGGAGGGTGACGTGGGCGAAATTGATGGACTTAACCACTACATCGGCATGCGCCCGCTGGATGAAGCCGCATCCTTTGAACGCGAGATTTCAATCATCGGCATTGTGGGCGTCTCGCTGCTCATTCTGGCTGCTGTGCTCGTTCACAACCGCTGGGCGGCGCTGCTTGCACTGCCTGCGCTGCTCCTGCCCGTCATTTTCCTGGTGGACCTGCAGTACTGGCTGGCGAACTTTGGGCAGAACCTTGATCCAACAGCGCCCCTTTCGAGTAGCGTCGACCCGTTCGTGCCGCCGGTGCTGGGCAAGGGCGTCATTGCGCAGTTCAGCACGGTGGCCATGCCCAGCTGGGGACTCTGGCTGGCGTTCGTCGCCTCTGGATTGATTCTGGCGGGATTGTACTTCCACCGGCGCGCCTACAAGCCGCTTGTTGAACAAGCGGCCTAGCTCTTCAACCCTGTGTTCAGCCCTGGATGATTCGCGTCCGCACGTACGAGATTGCGCATGTTCCGCCCAAACTTCGCCGCCATTCTGCCACCATCCCTGGTTGCTGTCACGCTGTGCGTGCTGCTCACGCGCAGCGCGCACGGCGTTGCGGCGCGTGCAGATGCGCCTGCATTTGATCTGCAAGCGATGATTGCGCAGGCAGCGCCGGGCGATGTCATTGCTGTGCCGCCCGGAACCTATGCCGCGCCGCTGTTGATTGACAAGAGCGTGACGTTGGAAGGGAACGGCGCTGCCATCCTCCAGGGGGACGGCAGCGGCAACGTCGTGCATATCACCGCGCCGGGCGTCACGCTGCGTGGCTTCGCGCTGCGCGGCACCGGCCTCTCGCTGGACCGTGAAGATGCGGCGGTGCGCGTCTCCGCCGCAGACGTGACCGTGGAAGACAATCAGATTGATGACGCGCTCTTCGGCATTTACTACGAGAATGCACCGCGCGGCGTGATTCGCGGCAATACGGTCGTCGGCATGGATTTATTGGAGTCGCGCCGAGGTGACGGGCTCAAGCTCTTCTACAGCGCCGACACGCTGGTGGAAGGCAATACGCTGCAGGAGACGCGTGACGCCATTGTCTGGTACTCGCCCGGTACAATCGTGCGCGGCAACGTCATGGAGCATGGACGCTACGGCCTGCATTTCATGTCCACCGATAATCACATCATCGAAAACAACGTACTGCGCGGCAATTCCGTGGGAATCTACCTGATGTATGGCAGCAACTATACGGTGCGTAACAACCTGCTGGCCGACAATCGTGGCCCCAGCGGTTATGGCCTGGGGCTGAAGGAAACCAACCGCGCCACCATCGAGGGCAACCGCTTTGTCAACGATCGTGTGGGCGTCTACAGCGACAGTTCGCCCCTGCGGCCTGACGCCGTCGTCACATTTCGCAACAACCTCTTTGCCTTCAACGAAATCGCCCTCGTATTGCTGCCCAACGTGCGCCACAACGTTTATACGGAAAATGTCTTTTTGGAAAACGGTGAGCAGTTGAGTATTGCGGGTGGGGGCGAACTGGCACAGAACGAGTGGGCTCTGGACGGGCGCGGCAACTACTGGAGTGACTACCATGGATTTGACGGCGATGGCGACGCAATCGGCGACATGCCCTACGTGTCGCAAAGCCTGTATGAAGACATGGCAGCGCGTCACCCCGAACTACGCCTCTTCCAGCTGAGCCCCGCCGCCGACGCGATTGACCTGGCCGCCAAAGCCTTTCCCATCTTTGCGCCGCGCCCACTGCTGGAGGACCCACACCCGTTGACGCGCCCGCCGGCGTTGCCACCGGTGTCAGGCATGGCGCCGCCGCCTGTGGCGCTTAATCTGGTCGTCGCTTTGCTGCTCCTTGCCGCCGCTACCGTTGTGCTGACTCTGGGGCTGCGCAGCTTTATGCCTCGCGATACACCGTCCACTCTGCGAACGAGCATCAACTGATGATTCACTTTGAACATCTGACAAAAACATTTGGCCGCTACCGCGCGGTGGACGATCTCTCACTCGACGTCAAGCCGCAGCAGGCAGTGGCGCTGTGGGGGCCGAATGGTGCAGGCAAAACCACTGTCATCAAGTGTTTGCTGGGGTTGCTGCGTTACGAGGGGCGTATTACGCTCAATGGTTTCGACGCCCGCACGCAGGGACGGCAGGCGCGCAGCCTGCTCGGCTATGTGCCCCAGGAACTCGCCTTCTACGATGACATGAAAACGCTGGAGAGCGGCTACTACTTTGCGCAACTCAAGCGCGCAGATATGGCACGCGTCCCGCTGGTGATGGCGCAGGTGGGGCTGGCAGACCACGGCGCCAAGCCTGTGCGCGCGCTCTCGGGTGGCATGAAACAGCGGCTGGCGCTGGCCCTTGCGCTGCTGGCTGATCCGCCTGTGCTGGTGCTCGACGAGCCCACCTCCAGCCTCGACACCGCCGCGCGCAGCCAGTTCCTCAACCTGCTCTGCCAGGTCAAGGCCGAAGGCAAGACAATCATTTTCACCTCACACCGCATTGAAGAAGTAGAGGCGCTGGCGGATGAAGTGCTGATCATGGACACCGGCAAGGTGATTGGTCGCTGTCCTGCCTACCGTCTTGCCGAAGAAGCGGGCCTGCGCACGCAGGTCAAGCTGATCATTGCGCCGGACAAGCTGGATGCCGCGCTGCATGTGCTCAAGGCAGACGGCTTCACTGTGCGCCGCAATGGCGTGGGCGTGCTCGTGGATGTGCTCCCGCGCGAGAAGGCGCAGCCAATTCATAGCCTTAGCCGCGCCGACATCCACATCACCGATTTCGAGGTGGAGTAAGCGGATGGATCTGCATACCGTTTGGACAATTGCGCGCAAGGAACTGCGCGACGCGCTCCACAATCGCTGGTTCCTGCTCTATACGCTCGCCTTTATCGGGCTGTCGCTGGGGCTGAGCTACCTTGCCATGTCGGGTTCCGGCATTGCGGGCTTTGCGGGCTTTGGCCGCACCGCGGCCAGCCTGATCAATCTGGTGCTGCTCATTGTCCCACTCATGGCGCTGACAGTGGGCGCGCAGTCGCTCGCAGGCGAACAGGAGCGCAAGACCATGGCCTACCTGCTCGCGCAGCCAATCACTCGCCTTGAGGTCTATGTGGGCAAGTATTTGGGGCTGACAATGAGTCTCTTCGCTTCGCTGGTGCTGGGCTTCGGTATTTCGGGGCTGGTGCTGGCGATTGACGGCAGCGGTGCGTCTGACCCGTGGAGCTACCTGATTCTCGTCGGTCTGGCATTCGCACTCTGCCTGGTCATGCTGAGTGTCGGCTTTCTTGTTTCGGCGCTCACGCGGCGCGCGGGGGTGGCCGTTGGCATTGGCCTTTTCCTTTGGCTTGCCTTTGTCTTCCTGGGTGATCTGGGGATGATGGGCACGGCTGTCGCCATGCGGATGCCCATCAACGGGCTTTTCTGGCTCTCACTGGCCAATCCGCTTCAGGTCTTCAAGATGGCGGCCATTCTCAACATCAATGCCACACTCGACGTGCTGGGCCCGGCCGGCATCTTTGCAATGCAGGAGTACGGAAGCAAGCTGCCGTTGATCTTTATTGGCGTGTTGGTGATCTGGGCGGTGCTCCCCGGCGTGGCGGCGTTCGTGCGCTTTGACACAAGCAACGATTTCTAGCGCCGGCCCCGCGTGGCACGCACACGATGTTCAGCGCGTGCGTGAACCATCGGCGTCTGGCTGAAACGCGACTGTTGGCCGTTGCGCATCGTTTCACCCGTTTTGTGCTGAATCACAGGCGCATCGCAGATGGACGCAATGGGAAACGCAAGGGATGGCAAGGATAGTAGAGTGAGTGTACACAATGGCTGAGAAGCTGCGCCCAGAAAAAAGGTGGTGGACCGTTGCGCTGGTGCTGCTTGTGCTGGCAGGGTGTGCGGTGGGGAGTGCAACGCCCGCGCCCCCCGATATTCGCTATGGTGAGGATGTTTGCGCTGACTGCAACATGATCATTAGCGATCCTCGCTTTGCCGCGGGCTACGCTGTCGAGATTGAGCCTGGCCGCTTCGAGAGCCTGGCCTTTGATGACATTGGCGACATGGTGAGCCACCTGAAGAACCATCAGGCGCTGAAGGTAGCCGGCCTTTGGGTGCACGATTACTGGAGTGACGAGTGGATTGACGCCGAGACTGCACTTTATGTCGTGAGTTCCAATATTCACTCACCCATGGGTCATGGTGTAGCCGCCTTCGCTATCGAAAGCAGGGCAAAGCAATTGGCAGAGGAAATGGATGGCAACGTCTATGACTGGAATCGCATGCGTGCCGAAATGCTGCAACACAACCACTAAACCGTCGCGAGATCAGCGCTATCGTTTGCACTGAACCCAATCCCAGGCTTGCCTGACAGCGATACAATTGCCATTAACTGTAAATGGGCGCACGGCGCCTCAAACTGAAAGAGAGAAACGATGCCTAACAAGTCCCGCGTGTTTGTCCTGATGTTGATTGTCTTTGTTCTCACGCTTCTGGCTGCCTGTGGCGATGACAAGGAGAGCGATGCCGCCGCCGCACCGTCCGCTGCGCCGATTGCGGCAGCGCCCGCGGGTGATGCCGCCAAGGGCAAGGAGATATTCAGCACCACTTGCCTTGCGTGCCACGGTGAAGGCGGTGTGGGCGTGCCGAACCTGGGCAAGGATATGACGACGAGCACCTTCATTCATGGGGCCAATGATGAAGACCTGCTCGCTTTCATCAAGAAGGGGCGCGACCCGAGTGACCCAGCCAACACCACCGGCGTGGCCATGCCTTCCAAGGGGGGCAACCCGGCGCTTTCGGATGAGGACCTGATGGACGTAATCGCTTACGTTCGCACGCTGAACGCGAACGCCAAATAGCGCCTTAGCAGGCGCATTTGGCAAACACCAGAGCAGTAGCTGTGACAGCGAGGCGCTTCGAAGCGCCTCGCTGTGCGCGTCTATGGTTCGGGACAACTTGTGGGCAAGTCGCCAGGCTTGCTGGCCGATGAGACGGAGCACAGCGCCAGGCCAACTGCGCGATGGCCAATGTGCCTACCCCTCCACCACCTTGGGCCTATACTGCAGCGCCTCGGGCGCATGGACGAAGGCGAAGCGGCGGCACGTCGAGGCGGAGCCTCCATCCGGCGGCGTGGCGCCGCAAGAAGTCGCACTACGACCCCATCGGTTCTATGCGGCTGCAAATCTGGAAGACCATGCCGGATTGCCGTAATCGCCACTGGGGCAGGGGTACGCGCAATCTGCCACTGTCAGTCGCGTCAATTGCCCAGTACAGACACGGGTGCGGTGATCAAGGGCAGTACCTCCGCCGCAAAGTCCTCGGCGGACTGCTCTCCCCCCTGCCGGCGCCACTCCACTGCCGCTCCATAGAGTGACCAACTCATCAGCGTCGCGGCAATTGCCAGGCGGCTGGGCTGCACATGCGCGAGCGGCTGTATATCGAGCCAGGCGCGCACCTGCTCGCCCAGCTGGCGCTTGATCTGCGCCTCCACGAGCGATTCGAACATCTTAAAGGAGCGCCGGCAGCGCGTCTCAATCGAGCTCATGTGGTCGGTGACGGCCAGAAAGAGCTGGCGCAGGTGTTCGGGTGTGGTGTCCATGCGCGCGCTCAACCGCGCCTGAAGCGTCAGCCCAAAGCCCTCGCGAATCAGATCGTCGAGTAGCGCATACTTGTCGGGGAAGTGGGCGTAGAAGGTCGCCCGGTTGACTGTCGCACGCGCGGCAATGTCCTGAATGGTAATGTCGTCAAAGCTCTTCTCGGCCTGCAGGCTCACAAAGGCATCCACGATCAGCTTGCGCGTTCGCTTGACACGCGGGTCGATCCGTTCGGGCGTCTGTAGTACGGTATCCAACACTTTGCCCTCCTCTGTTGTCTAGGCAACAAAACCGCCAATCTGCTGGTTGACATGGCTTCAAGTGATCTTTAGTATAGCAAACACTTGTTGTCTAGTCAACAGTAGTTTTATAGACAACAAGTGTCATATTCGATGAGGGCGACCCTGCAGCTCGTCGATCGCTTCCATAGATGAGGAGTCACACCATGCCAACGCTTGCGATTGTAGGTGCCGGGCCCGGTATGGGCTTGGCAATTGCTCGCACCTTTGGAAAGAATGGATTTAATGTTGCACTGCTCGCCCGCGAGCAAGCAAAGCTCGACAAGCTTGTAGCTGAATTGGCCAACGAGGGCATCATGGCGGCGGGCTTCCCGGCCGATGTAGCCGATCGGCCGTCGCTGATTGCCGCCCTGGCAGCCGTGAAGGAGCGCTTTGGCCCCGTGGATGTGCTGGAGTTCTCGCCCGCGAACCGTTCGCTGCCGGTGGCGGGGCCGGTCGATGTGACGGTCGAGAACCTCCAGCCGCAGATCGACTTCTACATTTACGGCGCTCTGACGGCAGTGCAACAGGTGCTGCCGGAGATGCTCGCGCGCGGCAGCGGCACGCTGCTCTTCACCACCGGTGCGTCGTCCGTCTACCCCAATCCGATGATGGGCAACATCGGCATTGCCACAGCCGGGCTGCGCAACTGGGTGCACGCCCTGCACGGCGCGCTGGCCGAGCGGGGCGTTCAGGTTGGCCATGTCGCGATCAACGCCTGGATTGGCCAGCAGCCCGACGCCGAGCCGGAGAACATTGCACCGCTCTACTGGGCGCTGCATACCCAGCGCGATCAGGTCGAACTCATCTTTCCCGCGGCGTAACGGCGCCCACGCAACAATCCAAATGGAGAACACGATGAAAGCAGTTCGTTTGCACAGCTACGGGGGTCCCGAAGTATTGGTCTACGAAGAGGCGCCCCGTCCCACGCCGGAGGCGGGCGAGGTGCTGGTGCGCGTGCATGCCGCCGGCGTCAACCCGGTGGATCGTTCGACGCGCGTGGGCTACCTGCAGCAGATGGTGAACTTTGCCCTGCCGCTCATCCCCGGCCTCGACCTCGCCGGCGTCGTCGAGGAGCTGGGCCCGGATGTGTCGACCGTTGCGGTGGGTGACGCCATCTACGGCTTCTCAAACATGGTGCGGCAGGGGGCCTATGCGGAGTACGCGCGCATCGGCGTGGGCGAGTTTGCCCCCAAGCCGGCAACCGTGGATTTTGTCACCGCAGCGGCGGTGCCTCTGTCGGCGCTCGCGGCCTGGCAGGCGCTGAACGACGTTGCAGGGCTGCAGGCCGGACAGACGGTCCTTATCCAGGGCGCCGGAGGCGGGGTCGGCTCGTTTGCGGTACAGTTTGCTGCGTCAAAGGGCGCGCGCGTGATCGCCACCGAGGAGGGCAGCAAGGCCGATTTCCTGCGGGGCTTGGGCGCCGCCGAGGTGATTGACCATACGACCACCCGCTTCGAGGAGGTCGTACATGACGTCGATGTGGTACTAGACCTGGTGGGCGGCGAGGTGCAGACCCGCTCCTTCGCTGTGCTCAAATCTGGCGGCATCCTGGTGACCACGATGGGCCAGCCCGACGCGGAGGCCGCGGGCGCACGGGGCGTGCGCGCCAGTGGGATTATGACGCAGGCCAACTCGACCCAACTGCGCGAGATCGCGGCATTGATTGACGCGGGCACCGTGCGGTCGGTCGTCGCCCAGGTCTTCCCGCTGGCGGAGGCCGCGCAGGCCCACGCGCTGCTGGATAGTGGTCGCGCCGGCGGCAAGATCGTCCTGCGCGTCGGCGCATAGGCGCAGCCGGACTGGGGGAGCGGCACGAGCCGCTCCCCCAGTCTCGAAACCTCCATTGAACCCATCCACGTACCAGACAAGAAGGTTCCCATGAATAGTGTGCTTTGGATTGTGCAGGTGCTGCTTGGTGCGGCATTCATCTTTGCCGGCGTGAACAAGGCGTTCCGCTATGACTACGCGCGTGCCAACCTGCCGTGGGTAAAGGATCTGCCGCGCGGGCTGACCACCTTCATCGGCGTTGCCGAGCTGCTGGGCGGGCTGGGGCTGCTGCTGCCCGCGCTGACCGGGATCATGCCCTGGCTGACCCCGCTCGCGGCGGCCGGCCTGGCCCTGATCATGCTGTTGGCGGCAGGCTTTCACGCCACCCGCCGCGAGTGGTCGGCCATTGCCATCAATATGGTGCTGCTGGTTCTGGCTGCCTTTGTGGCCTACGGGCGCTCCGCCATCGTGCCGCTCTAGCCGGGCGACACAGCGCCGCTTGCTAGGAAAGATCACTGGGCGAATGCACGTCGGCGTCTGCCCTCATCCAGGACAAAGAATGGAAACCACGACACACATGCAGCGGCCGTCGGCTGGAAACGAAGCGCCCAAGCCGGCGGCGCCACTGTGGCTGTTTCGAGCAATCAACCCGCTGATGCGCGCCCTGCTGCGCTCGCCGCTGCACGGCTTGCTGAGTGGGATGCTGATGCTGTTGAGCTACATCGGACGCAAGAGCGGCAAGTCCTACACGATCCCCATTGGCTACTTCGTCTGGGACAATGATGAGCTAATGGCCTTCAGCACGGCCCGCTGGTGGACCAACCTGCGCGATGGCAGGCCGGTCACACTCCTGCTCAAACGGCAGCAAGTGGAAGCGATCCCCACGGTGATCCACGAGCGCGAGGCTGTGTCTGCCACGCTGGAGCAGTTTATTGCGCGGCTGGGTCTGGCGGCGGCACGCAGGCTGCCAATCGGGCTGCCAACGGACCGTGTGCCGACAGAGGCCGACCTGCGCGCGATTCCGCCGCACTGCACGTTCATCCACTTCAAGATCGCGCAGCGGTCGTAGCACGTCGTTCGGTTCACCGATCGAACGCCGCCTCCCGCCAACCAAGAGAAACAAAGACCATGGAAGCCATGAAACCATTCGAACTTGGCGTCTATACATTTGGCAACACGCCGCGCACCGCCGACGGCGGCTACGGTCCCACCGCCCAGGCCATCCGCGACGCACTTGAAGCGGTGCGTCTGGCCGAAGCGGTTGGCCTCGACTTCTTCGGCTTCGGCGAGCACCACACGCAGTCGATGCCGGTCTCGTCGCCCACATCGCTCGTTAACCTGGCGGCGGCCGCGACGCGTACGATCAAGCTCGGCGCAACGGTCTCGGTGCTCTCCACCGACGAGCCCATCCGCGTCTTTCAACAGCTTGCCACCGCGGCGGCGATTGCGCCCGGCCGGATTGAAGTCGTGGCCGGACGCGGTTCGTCGGCCATCACCTTCCCGATCTTCGATCTGGACGAGCGCGACTACGACATGCTCTTCAGCTCCAAGCTCGAGCTGCTCCTGGAACTCAATCGCGCAGCGCGCGTCACGTGGAGTGGCCCTCACCGGCGCCGCCC
>DIAV01000338.1:12113-12858 GCA_002415895.1 Anaerolineales bacterium UBA5069
GCGCGCTGCCGAGCTGGGCGTACCAATGTTCCTGGGCATCCTGGGTGGCACGCCGGAGCACTGGGGGCAGTATGGTCGTGCCTACCGCGCAGCGTGGGCGCAGGCGGGCCACGCTGCTGACGCCGCCGACATTGCCGTGGCCGTGCACGGCTTCGTCGGCGAGGACAATCGTGAGGCGAAGCGAACCTACCTTGAGCACGAGGCGCGCATGTTCCAGACCGGCTCGGCCGAGATTGGCCGGCCCATGCGGGCGCCCGCAGGCCGAGCCGCCGACCTGGAGCCCGGCGGTATGGCCTTTGCGGGTGACCCCGACGAGATCGCCGACCGCATCCTGCACTTGCACCGGCTCCTCGGACATTCCCGGCAGATCCTGCAGATGGATGTCGGGGGCATGCCGCACGCCACCTTCCTCAAGGGCATCGAACTGCTGGGCGCCGAAGTGCTGCCGCGCATCCGCAAGGAACTGGCAGCGCGCTGACGCGCAGCGAAGTAGGCACGGCGCAGGCGGGAGCTCCGCCGGCGTCGGCAGGGCAGGGGGTCAAGCGCGGGGGTTTGACTTGGAGGAAAACGTTCAGACGGCAAGACGTCGTCGCGCACGCGCCGGCGCCTTGCGTGCGTTTGATGGCGGCACAGTCACCCCTCCACCACCTTGGGCCTATACTGCAGCGCCTCGGCCAGGTGCTGCATGGCAATACTCTCCACACCCGCCAAATCGGCAATTGTGCGCGCCAGCTTGAGGATGCGG
>DIAV01000008.1:0-606 GCA_002415895.1 Anaerolineales bacterium UBA5069
GCATTGGCTGAGCACGTCGCTGTCGATTTTGCCGGGGCGCTGCGAAATAAGCCCCACACTGACGCCAAACTTGCGCCCTTCGCTAAGAATAATCTTGAGCTGTTCAGTGGAGACGGCGTCGGCGTTGGCCGGGGCAAAGTTGTGCGCCTCTTCAATCAGGCAGAAGAGGGGAAAGTTCAAGAAGTTGGCATCGCCACGGCCGGCAATCTTCTTCTCGGTTTCGACGCGTGCCTGATACGCGCGCCGCAGGATGACGGCGGCGATGACCTGCTGCTCGCGCTGCGGCACCTCGTTAAGCTGGAGCACCGTGCATTGGCCCGGCTTGAAAAGCTCCTTCAGTTCAAGATTCTCCACATTGCTGAAGACATTGCTATTCTTCAGCCCGTTAATGCGCCAGATCAGGCCGCCCGTTGTGGGATCATCTTCGCCTTCTGCTGCATCGTGTGTTTTGGCATCGGCCGACTGTTTTACGCAGTAGAGAAATTGATCAAATGTATAGCCCGTCTTGTAATCCCGTTGCGCCATGCGCCAGGCGCGCCCCAGTTGGAAATATTGCTTGTCCGACATATTGGAGAGCAAGTAGCGCAGGTCGCCTAGATCCAGCGT
>DIAV01000008.1:675-5223 GCA_002415895.1 Anaerolineales bacterium UBA5069
AGGGTGCCGTACTCGCCGTGAGGGTCCACCACCAGCACGGCGGCGCGGTTGTGGGGCATCATCAGTTCTTCAATCAGCACACCGGCAAGGTAGCTTTTGCCGCTGCCTGTGCTGGCAAGGATGGCAAGGTGGGTGCTCGTGAAGCCGCGCACATCCAGCGCAATGGGCACGGCGTTGGGCGCGCGGCTGAGCAGGCTGCCCAGGAAGGCGCTGCCCACCTCCCCCTGCTGCGTGCGGCTGAGGGTGGCGGCGAGGTAGGCATCCTCGGCAATGTAGATGGGCGCGCCGCCCTGTGGCGGCACGCGCGGGTTGATGAACTCGCGCATAGTCGCGTCGTAATAGCCGAGCACGGTGACTGTCAGCTCAAAAAGCTCATTCGCGGCACTTTCGTAGCCCAGCAGCGCGGCCAGTTGTGCTGGGGAGACGAGCGGGTCGGCCATGAAGGAATCGGGGAAGATCTTGACAGCCTTGCGCCCTGTCACGCGGCCCAGAATGCGCCGTTCGACGCCGTCGGCCAGCGTGCTGTAGTAGACGAACTCGCCGTGCGGCACCTTGCGATCGGGGTCGGGCGCAATAAAGGTGAACTCGTGGGATGTTTCGCCTGGCCCCTTGACAATGCCGATGGCCTCGGCGGGCGTGATTTCGGTTGCGCTCATCGTGCGGGCTCCACAATGCTCTTCCACGCCAGATTGTTGCGCATAACGGTGAGTGCGCGCGTCTGCTGGGGAAAGTGCGGCGTCAGGCGGTCTACAATGTCCATGAGCAATTGCGTGACGATGGGCGTGCGAATGCTCAGGAGCACAGGCACGTAGTGCAGGCAGACGCTTCCGGCGCTTGCGCTCGCTCCATTCCCCCCATGCGTTGCGCCGTTGCCTGATGCGTGCCCCGTGCCGATTGCGGTGTGGAACGCCACCAGGCCATCCTCACCCATGCAGGCGACAGATGTATTGATGGTGGCCGCCAACGCCGGCACGCCTTGATGGTAGCAACCGTCACTGGTCTGCCAGCCCAGCGCAAGTACGCCCACAATTGTGACTGTCTCAGCGAGGTAGTCGGGCGAGAAGATTTCCAGTTCGGATGATTGGCTCAGGCGCGGGCCCAGGCTGCCAAAATCGGGGTTAAAGAGAATGGTGTCGTAGATGACACCTACGAGGCGCGTCATAACAGGCTGGCTGCCGGTGAGCGTAGTGGGTGGCAAGGCGGCGTCGGGCGACGCGTCGGGCGGCTCCAGGTCAATTGTGACAAATGCGCCCAGGGCGTAGTCGGTGGGCAGAGGCAATTGCTCCACCTCGCCCCGGCAGAAGACCTGGCAAACATAATCGTAGTGTGTGTTGGATTTGACGATCTTGCCGATTGTGCGGCCGAGTGAGCGGCCGGCTGTGCTTGCGCTGTTGGGGGTCATGGGCGTCTCGGAGGTTATGCGTCAACACCAAATAGAACAAGCGGCACTGCTGGAACGCCGCGTCCCTGGCGAACCAGATTATAGAGTTCACCTTCATAATAGCCAATGCCTGACGACATCTTCTGGGTCATTAACTTGATAGGAAGGACTTCCACACCCACATCAATCTGATCACCGATATAGAAGGCCATATGCTTAACGAATAAGTCATATGCGACAAATGCGTACTTTCCAAACTGAATTTCAACAGCGATGCGGTCTTTGACGAAGTCCGTTTGGTTATATGAGGAGAATGGCTGAAGGCCCGCCGATTCGATTGCCAGTTTCTGCTCAGCTTCGGGGAGGTGCATTGTCTTGCGAATCAGTTGCGCGTCAGACGTGACCCAATAACTCGTGCGAGATTCTCGCCAGCCGAATCTCGCAAACCCTTCATTCATTGCCTGGTTCATGTCAATCGGGGCGTACAACAGCTCAGTGTTGCGGCGCTTTTCCTTTGACGCTTTGGTGCGACACGCTTCAGCATCCACTTGTGCAATGACCTGGCGAATCTCGTTAAGCAGTGCAGACCTGTGAACCTGCATGTATTCGAGACCATTCAGGTGGGAGTATTCATACACAATCTGCATTAGTGTCCACCATTCGGGAGTTCGGGGTCGTAGATTGGTTTGCCCATCTCGCGCATCTTGAGTGTGCCCCCCAACAGCGCTTCCACACGCTGCTCGGCGATTTCGACGTAGCGCGCGTCAATGTCACTTCCATATCCGTCGCGTCCGTGCTTAAGCGCCGCGATAATAGTTGACCCTACCCCCATATAGGGGTCGAGAACTTTGTCGTTCGTGTCACTCAGGGCCAGCACCAGCCGTTCGGCAAGTTCTATCGGAAACTGGCAAGGGTGCTCGGTCTTTTCGACGTGGTTTGACTTGACGTTTGGTATCTCCCACACGTCGGAGGGATTCTTGCCAAGCGGGTTGCCGGAGATTTGTCCGGCTTTAGGGCCCTTAAAGTGCTTCTTTTCCGGGTACTTTGAGGGCACTCGAATTGCATCCAGATTGAACGTATAATTATCACCTTTAGTGAACCAGAGAATTGTCTCGTATCGACCAGACAGCCGCTTTGTGCTGTGAAGTCCATGCCCGAATTGCCATACAATGCGGTTGCGAAGCTTGAGTCCCAATTGCTTGAAGTAAGGGTATAGAACGATATCGAGAGGAATAATCTCTCCGTCTACGACGTGGTTGCCCACTTGCCAGCAGATGGATCCGTGAGGGCTGAGCAGTCTTGTACATTCGCGAATCACGTCCGCTTGCTGCAAGAGATATGTTTCCAGCGATTGTCTGCGTTCGTACGCTTTTCCAATGTTGTAAGGGGGGGAGGTCACAATCAACTGCATGCTTTCACTTGCGAGCGAGGGCAGCCATTCACGATTATCCTGGTTGACAATGACTGCTTGCCCAAAAGACGTCGACTGATTGGCGATCTCCAGAAGCGTAGATACGTGCTCACTGGTCTGTTCTGTTTGTTCGGGCTTCAGGAGTGGTAGCTGACCCATTTTAGACTCCCATGAATCTACATGCGCATGCGCGCAGTATAGCACATATGTCTCACAAAAAGAGAAGCCCTGTGGCGCGCCACAGGGCTTCTCTTTTTGTACTCAACTATAGGGGGGTGTGAAGCTTACTGCAAACGCGTGAAGATCACGGCGATTGAATCACCCGCTGTGCGCAACTCCAGGCGATTGCCGTCAAAGCGGAAGGTGCGCGCCGATTGCAGTGCAGCCTGGAACTGGCCTTCCTGATCCATGACGCCATCTATATCAGCGCACATCATCTGTGTGCCGCCCAGTGCGCCAATGGAGATGTTGTTGCCGCTCACGGAATAACCGCCGCTGAAGGTGTTGCAGCCACTGTTGCCACTCAACTGGTTGCCGGACTCAAAGCGCAGGGTGAGGTTTGTGCCTTCGATTGGCGTCACGACTGCGTTCTGCCCATTGTTGAAGTTGACTGCCTGCCATGCGGTGCCGCTAAGCGGATTCTGCGGGGCCGCCGGCGTCACGTTCACGGTAACCTGCCGTGTCGTAACTGAACCGTCGCGCATGAGCACGCGCATCTCGTAGGTGGTTGTGACAGGCGGGCAAACCTGCTCGCTGCCCTGCCCCACGCGTGGGAAGTTGCGGTAGGGCTGGCCTGGCGGGTAGACCCAGACTGCCTGCACATTCTCAACGTTCCACTGGATTGTGGTGCAGGCGCCCTGGTTGATCGTGCTCTGCGCAACGGTGAAGGAGAGTTGCGGCGCGGGCACAGGTGTGGGTGTAGGCCACGGGGCGGGTGTGGGCCACGGAATTGCAGTGGGGGCCGGAATGACAACCGGCGGCGCAGGCGCGGCGATTACCGGTACTTCATCGGCGTCGCTCACAGCCACAAAATCGGACGAAACCCAGGCGCTGCCACCAGGCGCGGACGGAACGGCAACCACCCACCAGCGACCATCTGCGCTGCGTCCAACAATCTCGCCTTCGGCATTGCGGGGCGCCACAGCCAGTACGGGGAAGTTGGTGCCGGGACCCGAGCGCAGGTTGACGCCATTGGCGGCGGTCACGCGCCCTGTGGGCACACCAGCGGGCGGCTCAGGCAGATTCACTGTGAGCACGCGCACCATTTGCACGGCGATTGCGTCATTCGCATCGCGCATCTCCAGCGTATTGCCCTCAATGGTATAGGTGGTGGCTGTGCGCAGCGCGTCGAGATAGGCGGCTTCCTGATCCATGACGCCGTTTGGCTCAGGGCAGAAGCGGAAGGTGGCCCCGACGCGCCCAATCAGGATCGCGCCGTCCGTTGCAAGATACGAGGCAAAGTATTCATTGCAGCCGGCGTTGCCGCTCAATCCCTCGTTGCTGTCAAAGAGCGCCGTAATTTCGGTGCCTTCCAGCAGTCCCACCACAGCCTCATTGCCATTGTTGTAGGCCATTACCTGCCAGGATGTGTCATCAAGATTCTGCGAGGCGCTGACAAAGGTGGCGACCACGTCGTTGTCGTCCAGCAGGAGGAGCGCACTGCCGCGCGCGACAAACTCGGTGGCGCTGTCGAGCGCGGTCGTGAACTCTGCGGCCTGGGTTAGCACAGCTTCGGGGCAGGCCATCATCGTCGAGA
>DIAV01000233.1:0-1060 GCA_002415895.1 Anaerolineales bacterium UBA5069
ACTCCCGCTTTTCTACTCCCCGTACCACTCCTGCAACCACGCCTGCATCTGCACAATTTCCGCCTCTTGCGCGCTGATGATCGCCTGGGCCAATTGCTTGATTTCGGCGCGCTCACCCTGCTCCAGCACCATCTGCGCCATCGCCACCGCGCCGCTGTGGTGCGGGATCATTGCCTGCAAAAAGCGCTGGTCGTAGGGGATTGACGCGTCGTCGCTAACCACCATGTCGCCCATGCTCATCCCCATCGCGTCACCTGCGCTCAGCGGGGCATCGGGATACCAGGCAGCGCGCCACGCCTGCATCTGCTCAATCTCGGCTGTCTGTGTGGCAAGAATGGCATTGGCCATCTCCACCAGTTCGGGGCGATCTGTGTTGAGAAGCAACGCCTGCGCCATATCCAGCGCGCCCTGGTGATGTTCAGTCATCTCGTCAATGAAGGCCAGATCCACCGGCACATCGCTCTGTGCCATGTGCGCGGCGTGGTCTGTGGAGTGTGACGCTGGTGCGGCCGGCATGGTGTGCATTTGTGGCTCACCCACGGGGCCAATGATGCTCTGCCCAGGCGAAATGGGCGTGGTGATTTCAACAGTGACAGGCGTTGTCAGCATGAGGTTGCTGCTGACTGTCGGCGCGACAGCCTCGGTCACTGCGGTTGTGGCGGTCACTGGTTCAGCCGGCGCGGCGTCAGGTGGCGCGGCAGCATCGGTTGTGGGCACTGGAGTCGCAGTGGGCAGCGCGTCGCTCGTGTCCGGCGGCACGCAGGCCCCCAGCAGCAGTAGCAGTGCAGTTACCCAGAGAAGCGGGCGTGCAGCGGCGCGTGCAATGGTAAAAAACATGGTCTATCCTTTCGGAACGAAAACGTGTGAAGTATAAACGTAACGCATTTGGGGGTGGATATGTTGCGTGGTGGCGTAGCGCACACAAGTCGCCTACAATGGTCCTCCCACCCCGTTTCTAATCCAAAGGAGGCAGTCCCATGGCCACAGGCACAGGCGCCAAAGAGGATCCCTGGCAGTTGCTTACGCCGCCCGGCACGTCCAGCTATACCATCTATCGGGA
>DIAV01000233.1:1150-5076 GCA_002415895.1 Anaerolineales bacterium UBA5069
CACTATGACGCACGCTGCATTGAGGACCTGCACGCCATGCTCCAACAGCATGGCGACTGGATGGAACTGGGCAGCGCCGACGAACAGAAGGATGCCAAACCGGGAACCGTCGAGGCGTGGGGACGCTCGCCCGATAACCCAATCGGCGGCTGGTATGGTACAAAGCGCGGTTTTCGCGGCCGCTTTGGCATGTACATACCGCCCCTTCTCGAGGCGCTGGGTCTTGCCGAGGTGGAGCACAACCCTCGCCATAATCGTATGCGCGCTTTATGGAACGACCACGCAGGCACGTAAAGAAGCGCCAAGAACAACAAATGGTCGCGGCGTTTAGCGAATCCTGCTGATTGTGTTCTTCGTGTTTTTGCGCGCCTTCGCGTCGCCGTTCGTCATGCGGGCCACTGCTTGCGCCACTGCGAATTGACGAGCGGCTGTCCACCCATCACCTGCCCGTAGAGTGCGTTGGCTGCCTGGCTGTAACCGGCCACGGTGATGCATGTCGCGCCGACTGCCTGCGCTCGGCGCATGCCTTCCAGCAGCAGGGCGCGCGCCAGACCGCGCCGCTGGTGCTCTGGAACAACCCCCACCGGCTCAAAATATCCCAGTCGCGTGGCTGGGTCGTACCAAACCGTGCAGAAGCCGACAACCGCACCGTCGGGGTCAATTGTGACAAGGTCAAGCTCCTGCCGATAGAGCGGGTTGCGCTGAATGTTGCGCGCATACCAGTCATAACCCTGATAGGCAGAGTCCGGCTCGTTGGGATGAAACGCGCGCCATGATGCCCAACTGCGCGAGGGTAATTCCTGCGCGTTGCCCAGCGCCCGCAATGTGTAGCCCGCAGGTACATGCGGCGCGGGCAGTTCTGTGGCGCCATCAAGCCGGCGCATCCATTCGGATTCGGGCCATGCACCGCGTACATAGCCTCGTTCGGCAAGCAGCGTGGGCAGCAGGGCGTCATGCGCATGCGCCCAGATTTCGAGCATGCGACTGCCGTCCGCCTCGACGCGCGCCAGACGTTCCTCGGCAACTGTAATCAGCGCGGCCTCAAAGTCGCGGGTGCGTTTGTCAGGGCGCACGTGGAAGAGCGCGTCGCCCCAACCTTCGGGAGAAAGAACAGCCGCCGCTTCGCCCTCCAATTCCACCAGCAGCAGCGTCTCGGCCATGGGCGGTTGCGGCGCTACTTCCCGTACGTGCCAGCGCCAATACTCAAGGCGCGCAACAGGATAGGCTACCAGTGCACACACGCTCCACAAGTCGAGCGTGCGCAGAAAGTTGCGCACGCGTGCATAATCGGCTTCGGTTGTACATGGAATGATCTTCACAATGAGTGCGCCCCCACCGCACGACAGTGTGCTATGCAGATGCATGGAAACAACATCTCAACGCAAAGGCAATACAACGACACAGCGTGTGTCAATTTGTTGCAGCGCTTTGCGTTGCCTGGCGTGCTCCGCACCCTTGCGTTGAGATGTTGTTATTCTGCGGGCATCACGCTAGATTTGTGTGCGCCGCAGCCGCAGCGAGTTTGTCACCACAAAAACGCTGCTAAAGGCCATTGCACCCGCGGCAATCATCGGGTTCAGTTTCATGGCCGGCCCCAGGAGCGGCACAAACAGCCCCGCCGCCAGGGGAATCGCCGCAACGTTGTAGGCAAAGGCCCAAAAGAGATTTTGCTTGATGGCGCGCAGCGTGCGCTTGCTCAGGCGAATGGCCTGGGGGACGCTGCGCAGGTCACCACGCATGAGCGTCACGTCGGCGGCCTCAATCGCGACATCCGTGCCCGTGCCAATCGCCATGCCCACGTCGGATTGCGCCAGCGCCGGGGCGTCGTTGATGCCGTCGCCCACCATGGCGACCACACCGCCTGCATCCTGCTCGGCGCGCACCACCGCGGCCTTGTCACCGGGCATCACCTCGGCCACGACCTCGCGCGCGGGGTCCAGCCCCACCTGTAGCGCAATCGCGTGCGCGGTGCGCGTGTTGTCACCGGTGAGCATGACCACGCGCAGCCCCAGCGCGTGCAGCGCGGCAATGGCCTCGGCGCTGGATGGCTTGACCGTGTCGGCCACGCCCACCACGCCCTGAATCGCACCGTCCACGGCAACCACCATGGCCGTCTTGCCCTGCTGCTGCATGAGCAGAATGGCCTCGGCGGGGTCATAACCATTGGCATTGCGCTCTGTCATAAAGGCGGGGCTGCCCACGGCCACGCTGCGCCCGTCAATCTGCGCCACCACGCCGCGACCCGTCACCGACTCAAAGCTGGTTGGCTCGCTCAGTGTGAGGCCGTCACGCTGGGCGCGCTGCACAATGGCCGCGCCCAGGGGATGTTCGCTCACGCGTTCGGCACTGGCAGCAAGACGCAGCAGCGCGGCGCTGTCGCCATCCGCCGCGACAATGTCTGTAACGGCGGGCTTGCCCTGCGTAATCGTGCCGGTTTTGTCCAGCACCACGGTCGTAATGTCGCCCGCGCGCTGCAGCGCTTCAGCATTCTTGATGAGGATGCCGCGCTCGGCGCCCATGCCTGTGCCCGCCATAATTGCCGTGGGCGTTGCCAATCCCAGCGCGCAGGGGCAGGAGATAAGCAAGACGCTGGCCATAAAGATAAGCGAGATCCCCAGGCGGCTCTCCATGGGGTAGTAAACGGCTGCGCCCCACAAGTACCACGCAAGGAAGGTGGCAATGGCCAGCAGGATCACCGCAGGCACGAAAATGGCCGACACCCTGTCGGCCAGCGCCTGAATGGGCGCGCGGCTGGCCTGCGCCTCCTGCACCATGCGCACAATCTGCGCCAGTGCCGTCTGCTTGCCCACAGCCGTTGCTTCAAAGCGGAAACTGCCCGTACCGTTGACCGTGCCGCCAATCACCACGTCGCCAGGCCCCTTGTCCACAGGCAGGCTCTCGCCGGTGATCATCGACTCATCCACGGTGCTGCGCCCCTGTGCAATGCGGCCATCCACAGGAATTTTCTCGCCCGGGCGCACAACCACAATGTCGTTGACAAGCACAGTGTCAATAGGCACATCCACCTCTTCGGCGGCCGCGCCCAGGCCGCGCACAATGCGCGCCGTACGTGCCCGCAGCCCCAGCAGCTTGCGAATGGCCTCACCCGCCTGCCCCTTGGCGCGCGCTTCAAGATACTTGCCCAGGATGATCAGGGTGATGATCATCGCCGCGGCCTCGAAGTAGACGTGGTAGTGCATGGTGTCCAGCCCCAGCAGCAAAATCGCGAGGCTGTAGAAGAAGGCGACGCTGGAACCCAGCGCCACGAGCGTGTCCATATTCGTGGTGCGATTCTTTGCCGCTTTCCACGCGCCCACATAGAAATCGCGCCCCACCCAGAATTGCACAGGCGCGGTGAGCGCGGCAATCAGCCAGAGGCGGTTGGGAAAATCGAGGTGAATACCCACCATCTCGGGGATGCTCAGCGCCATGATCATTGCGGTGAGCGCGGCGCCCACGATCAACTTGCGCCGCTTCTCGGCCAGATCGGCGGCGCGTGCGGCCTGTTCGGCGTCTACCTGCGCCTCATCGTCGCCAGCCACCTCAATCACGCTGTAGCCCGCGTCGCGAATGGCGCGCTTGATGTCGCTCACCTCCACCATGGAGGGGAGGTAACGCACATGCGCGCGCTCGCTGGCATAGGAGGCTTCGGCCTCGAGTACGCCATCCACGCGCCGCAAGGTGCGGCTAATGGTGTTCGCACAATTATTACAGGTCATCCCCGCAATGGGTAGGTCCAAAGTCGCGATCGTGGCACCGTAGCCCGCATTCTCCACCGCGTGAATCAGCGCATCGGGCTGCACGCGTGCGGGATCATAGGCCACCGTGGCGCGTTCGTTGGCGTAGCTTACCTGCGCGTCATTCACCCCTTCCACACGCTTGAGCGTGCGTGAGACGGTGTTGGCGCAATTGGTGCAGGTCATCCC
>DIAV01000233.1:5191-16164 GCA_002415895.1 Anaerolineales bacterium UBA5069
TCGGGAAACCGCTTCCGCCACTCACGCGCTCCCAAAAACCTACTTCTCGACAGGGTAGCCGATTTCGTCGAGCATTGCCTCTACGGCCGCCAGCACGGCATGATCGCTGACTTCCACAGTCACCTTCTTGCTCTCCTGCTCGGCCTTGACGGACTCCACACCAGCCATCATCTTGAGTTCGCGCTCAATGGTGGCGGTGCAGTGGCCGCANNGCCGTGGTGACGCAGGTGTTGAGGTGATTCTCCAACGTCAGCGCCGAGACGCGTTCCAGCGCCTGCTGCACCGCTTTGATCTGCTTCATGATATCCATGCAGTAGACATCATCCTCAACCATACGCTGGATGCCGCGGATATGTCCCTCAACGCTCTTGAGGCGATTATTGAGTTCCTGCTTCCTGGTTGAATCGAGCATCATAGCCTCCACACTCCCCACCCCCCGTGGGGAGGGGTATGCCAAGTATAACACCCTATCTCGCGCGTGTCAAGGGGTGCGGTTGCTGGCTTCGCGCGTGCACCGCGTCCACGGCACGCGCGAAGCCCTGTCGGGCAGGGGGCGCGTGCCGCGGCACGCGCCCCCTGTGATAGAATGCAATGCATGGAAATGACGCCCGTTTCACCCGTAACCACCCTGCCCGACGCATGGCTTCCCACAGTGGATTTTGACACGTTGCCTGCCACGCCGGAGGCGGAAGCACCTGCCACCGTAATTCTGCCGCCCACACCTCTCGCCATGCCCGAGATCGGCGCACTGGCCTACACCCTCTGCCCCACGTCCGCCGAGTTCCTGACACAGTGCGAGGAGCCGAGCGCCGGCATCTTGCAGCGCCGCATTGGCGAGGCGCGCATCCCCGCAGATGTCCAGGCCGAACTGGTCTACTATCCCGACACGGTCAACTTCCTTGCCGTGGTGGGTGCGGGCCTGCCCGACACGGCGGTGCTGCTGCCTCTGTGGATGCGCATTGCCAAGGCCATGCCGCGCGCCGACCTGCGTGTGGTGGATGAACGCGCGCTGCCGCTGCTTGAAAGGCTTCTTGGCGAAGAGGCCGGTGTGGACATGGAGAGCGCCGAATTGCCCATGCTGCTTGTGCTGGATGAAGAGTGGCGCTTTCAGGCAAGTTGGGGGCCGCGTCCAGCCGCGGCTGAGATTCTGCTTGATGAATGGCTGATGCAGCATCCCGAGTATGAGGCGCTGGCCGAGGCAGAGGAAGGCGAAGGCGCGCAGGAGCAAGAGGCGTGGGTGGCGCTCACGGAGACGCTCTTCATGCAGATGCGCGTCTGGTACAACAGCGGCCTCGACGCCGACGCCGCGCGCGAAATCCTTGCGCTGCTGGCATCCCTGCTGGACGTGCCGCCGGATATGGACACACTGTGAAAATTCGAATCACCACCCAACGACGCGCTGGACTTGCCGCACTGGTGCTGCTCGTCATCCTTGCTGGATGCAGCCGCCCCCACGAATTCAAGGGCACGGCCTACAACCCGGTTATCCCTGCACCGACGTTGCGCGGCGTTAACGCCGACGGCACACCCTTCGACCTCACCGATTTGCAGGGCCAGGTGGTCATGATCTTCTTCGGCTACACCTCCTGCCCCGACATTTGCCCACTGGCGCTGGCCGATATGATTCAGGTGGAGCAGCAGCTTGGCGACAAAGCCGAAGAGACCGCCGTCGTCTTTGTATCGCTAGACCCCGAGCGTGATACGCCCGAGCGGCTGGGCGCCTATGTCAAAGCCTTCGACCCCTCTTTCATCGGCGTCTCCGTGGCTGCAGATCAGCTGGAACAGGTTACAAAGGATTTCGGCGTCTACAGCAACAAGGTGGTGGTCGATCCCAACGACAGCGCTGCGGGCTACCTGATTGAGCACACCGGCTGGACGTATGTCATTGACAAGCAGGGCGACCTGCGTGTGATTTTCGGGGGCGATGTGCCCATTGCCGATCGCGTAGAGGATGTCGGTTACCTGGCGGGGCGCTCCTGAATCTGGCCTGCGGCAAGCGGGCGCGCGGCAACGCAAGGTCCCAATCCATTGCACCATGCGCAGACAATACATCGTTTGCCGTATGGCAACAGCGCGTTGCGTATGTTACATTGTGGTATCACTCTGGAATGCGGCGCGCGCGGGTGACAACCCTGTCTCTGCCGCTCGTGCGCGATGTTTCTTTATGAAAAGTATGCTGCGCCCCCGTGCGCGTTTCAAGGTAGAGACTGACGATGCAGCGGCAGCGCCACGCCTTCCGCTCGGCTTGCGCGCCCTGCTCATGGGGGCATTTGTGCTGGCGACAGCCTTGTTGCTGACCCTGCCGGTGCGCGCCGCGTTGGTGCTTGAATACTTTAACGTCATTCCCTCCTCAAGCGCGGTACTGCTGGAGTGGAGCACGGCCAGCGAGTACAACGTAGCGGGCTTCGAACTGTACCTCAAGGGCGTGGATGAAGCGCGCAGCGCCTACCGTCGCCTCGCCTTCCTCAACGCCAAGGGCGGCCCCGACCAGGGCGCGCTCTATGATCTGCTCGTGACGGACCTGCGCGCGGGCCAGGCCTACTGCTTCCGCCTGGAGGAAGTGACCAGCGATGAAACCCCGGGCGAGGCGCGCGAGCGCTGCGGCTATGGCCTCGGCATTGGCCCCACGCCAGTCCCCAGCCCCACAGCCACCCTCAGCACAACTGTGGGGATGACGCCCACCGTCGTGCTCTTCCCCACACAACCCATTGGCTTCGACGGCATGGTGCCCACCGCCACCATTCCGGGTGCATTTGCCACCAATACGCCCGACCCATATGCCCAGCCTCAGCAGCCCCAGAGCCCGCTGGAGACCCCCACCCCCACGTGGACTGTCGATCCTCTGGCACTGGGTGCAAGCCAAACCCTTGATCCGGCGCTGGCGGGGCAGTTTCCCACATTCGATCCGTTGATTGACGGCACGCCCACGCCTGACCCTGCATTTACCGGGCAGTTCCCAACCGCCGATCCACTGGCCCAGGCGCAGCAGCCCCAAAGCCTACTCGAAACGCCCACGCCCACGTGGACTGTGGATCCGGCATTTGGCAACAACCTGCCCATTGACCCAACGTCTTTCCCACCCCAGCCGCTGCCCGATCAGCTTGTGCCCACAGCCACCTCGCTCTACATTGTGGTGACGGCTGCCGCCACGCCCGAACCGCAGGGCATTGCGCCCGGCCTCACACCTTGGCCCACGGCAACCCCGCCCACCAACCTGCTGCTGGGCAATCTGCTTGCGCCCTCGGCCCAGAACCTGACCGTGTTGCTGCTCTGCTTCATCTTCCTGAGCGCCACGGGGCTGGGCGCCCTGGGCCTGCTGACAAGTGTGGTCTACATGCGTTCGCGCGCCCAGCGCGAATATGACGACATGCGCGTGCGCTCGCGCCGCCGCCTGCTCTAGCGGCGCATTCCAACGGCTTGCTCTGCACCCCACTGGTTCACAACATCCCCATGCGCGCGTTTGTGGCGATTGACCTGCCGCCTTCCATACAGAGCGATCTGGCTGCGCTCCAGCAGCGCCTTGCCACAGTTCTGGCCGGCGCGCAGCCGGGGCGCAGCGTGCGCTGGATTCCCGCCGCCAACCTGCACCTCACCTTGCGCTTTCTGGGCGAGACAACGCCCGCACAACACGCGGCCGTAGCCGCGCGCCTGCGCACATTGGCAAAGTCGAGCGGCGCGTTTGAGATCACAGTGAGCGGTCTGGGTTGTTTCCCCAACGATCATCGACCGACCGTGCTATGGCTTGGCGTGGCACGTGGTGAGGAACGGCTTGCCGCGCTGCAACGCGGCGTGGAGCAAATTGCCATGGACGCGGGCTTTGTTGCCGAGGGGCGCGCGTGGCAACCTCACCTCACGCTGGCACGCATTGCGCGCGGCGCAGCAGCCGGCGCGCCGGCACGCATTGGCGAGGAGTTTTTGCGCGCTTCCCAAAGCGCCTCGCTGCGCGCGTGGAGTCGCAAGGTGGCCGTTGACCACATCGCCTTTATGCAAAGCGACTTGCGGCCGCAAGGGGCTGTCTATACCGCGCTCGACCGGTTCGCGCTTGCGCCTGCATGATTGACGACAACTCTGCAAAAAACAAGTGGATAACCACCGAGAGAGCTTCCATCGGTGGCTATCCACTTGTTTTTTGTACAATCTGCGGAGCGCTGCCTGTGTTGGCTAACCGTGGGGTGTTTCGCTGGGCGGCGAGGGCAGCGCTGTGCGGCGACGGCGGGTGAGCGGCGAGCCACCCACAAAGGTCACCACCTGCGTTTCGTCTGTGTCAAGTGCAGCGGCAGGGGACGCCCCATGTTGCGCCTCGGCGGCGTCGCCATTCTCCAGCGCAGCATCCAGCAGCGTGCCTGCGCTGGGCGATTGCGACGCTTCCATCTCCTGATAGGGATCGCCGGCCGGCTGTGACGCGGGTGCGGGTGCGACGGGCGGCGGCGTATACACGAATGGCGCATCGGCCCGCGCGTTCTCGGCGGCGGCAGGGCTTTCCGGCGTTCGCCATGTTTGCCCATTCACTTGCTCGTCCGGCTGCCATGGTGCGGGTGGCGTTTCCGGCGGCGCGGGCTCGGGTGCGGGCTGGGCGGCATAGACAGCCGCCGCGTCGGCGGGCCACTGCGTATCGGCCACGGGATAGGGCAGCGTGTTGGCCGGCGCGGTGGCCGGCGCGGCAAAGGGTGTCGCGGTGGGCGCCGCATAGAGCGGCTGCTGATAGGCGGGCGCTGCCGGGAATGCCCCTGCTGTGCGCCATGAATCATCCGTCACAGGCTGCGCGCTGCGATAAGGTGCGCCAGGCACTGCCGCCAGTGTCTCCATGGTGGTCGTCGTCACGTTGGCCTCACGCCAGTTGCGCTGCGGAATCGGCATAGGGGCCACCTGCGTAACGACGGGCTCCTCATGGGTAAGCAGCGCATGGAAGAGCAACCCCAGCGGCACGCAAACAATCAGCCCGGCCAGGAAGCCCCACAAGCCCAGCGCAACAATCCCGATAATCTGCGCCTGAATCTGCCCAGGGAAGTCGGCCTGGAAGCCATTGCTCACCAACATGCCCGAAACGCCCTGGCCGCTGACACCCAAAAAGCTGCCCGCGCCCGTGGCCTGCCAGCCGCTGCCCGCCAGTCCATCGGCAAAAAGTCCAACCAGGAGCAAGCCCACAAGGGCAGGCACGCCGCTGCTCACAAGCACGCCCGTGCGATCCTGCAAGCGCAGGCGGCCATCCAGGAGATAAGCAATGAAGGGCACAGTGGCTCCCGCCAGCAGGCCAATCACAAAGGCAATGCCCGGCTGCACAAAGGGGCCGCTTGCCAGTCCGGCCACAAAACCTGCGGCAAAGCCGCGCGCGGCCAGGGTTGGCTCGCTGCTGCCTGTAACGAACCACGTGTAGAGCAGGGGGAAGAGCAGGCCGCCCGCCGCTGCCAGCACCAGGCTGACGCCGCCGCGCACCATGCCCAGGCTGCCCATCGTCTCTACCTGCAGCGGGTTTGCCAACTGCCAGCCCACGCCACCGCCCAGGATGAGCAGCGCACCCACCACCGCCAGCAACGGCTGGTGGGCGGGTGGCAGCGCCTCATGCACAACCGCCGTGCGCCGAGTGGACCACACCGTGAGTGCGGCGAGTGCGAAGCCCGCCGCGACGAGATGCACACTACCCGCGCCGCCGGGGTCCACAAAACCGTGGCCCAACTGCATATTGCGCCCCAGCGCGTTGAGCCAGCCACCCCCCTGCACCCAGTTACCCGCAAGCGGGTAGACAATGCCGCCCATGACGACGGCAATCACCAGTGTGACGGTTGAGGGTGCGCGGCCGCGCAGCGCCATCACGGGCAGGGCCGCGGCCAGAATCACCCAGGGCAGGTGCGCGAGGAAGAGCGAATAGGCAAGCACTGTGACGCCTGCGCCGGAGACAAACCAGCCAGCCAACCCGGCCATGCCCCAGCCAATGCCCCACTCCGAGGAAAGGGGGCTCCACTCCCACACCAGGTTGCGCAATTCGGGATTCTGGTAGACAAGCCCCACGCCGCCAAACTGCAGCGCAAAGCCCACGGCCCAGTAGGCAAAGGCCGCCAGCCCGGCCGCAGCCAGCCCGCCCAGCGCCGCATTCCAGGCGCTCCCCTGCGAGAGGGTGGCGGAGGCAAGCAGCACAAAACCGGCCGGCACAAGCATTGCCAAACCAGCGGCAAGCACATACCAGACAAGCGGGAGCGATTGTGGTGTTTGGGTGGCCGACGCTAAGCCTGCCACAGCCGCAGGCGTTGCAGAATCCTGCGCCAACGCCGGGGTGAAGCAGAGCGTTAGCCAGACCACAGTTAGAATGAGAAGAGTAATTGCCAGCCGCCAACTGCGCAGCATACGGATTCGCAGATTCATCTGCAGCATGGTAGAGCTCACTTGGATCGAGCCGCGCAGCAGGAAAGATGGCGCAGCGTGAATTGGGGGCGGCTCAAGCCAGGCAGGTATGATAGCAGAGCGGTTGGCATTTGCCAAAGTGGTGCGCAATCACCGCCCACGGGCGGCAACCTGCGCCCACTTCCCATGTTTCTCTATACAGCATTCAGGCCACAGTGACAACTCCACCCACCCAACAAGAGGCGCAGCGCGCCCAGCACGCACAGCTTGTCGCCGGCAAGCCCCATCCGGCTGCGCGGTTGCTCCCTTTCGTTGTGGGGGCAGCCTTTGCAGCGGCCTACGCGCTGCGCACGGCGCCCGCCATTGTCACGCTCTTTGATGACACGCTGGAGTTCCAGCTTGTGTTGCCCACGGCGGGCATTGCCCACCCCACAGGCTACCCGCTCTACACGCTGCTGGGCTTTGCGTGGAGCCGCTTGCTCTTCCCCGTGGGTGAGTGGGCATGGCGCGTCAACTTGCTTAGCGCATTATTGGCCGGGGCGGCAGTGGGCGTTGTCTGCGCGCTGGCGCAGCGCATTGCGCATAAACAAGGTGGCCCTGCCTGGGCCAGCGCCGCCGCAGGTGTGGGCGCAGCGCTTGCGTTTGGGCTGGGCCCCGTATGGTGGGCGCAAGCCACAGTGGCGGAAGTCTACGCGCTGCATCTGCTCCTGGCCGCGCTGATTCTCTTGCTTGCGCTGATCGCGGCTGACGCGCCGCCCGCGCGCCGGCCCCGGCTCATCATAGCGCTGGCGGCCCTCTGCGGCCTCGGCCTGGCACACCACCGCACTATGGTGCTGCTCTTCCCCGCGCTGGCAGTCTATCTGCTGTGGCAAGTGCCTGTGCTGCGGCGGCCCAGCAGGCTCTGGCTGCTCTGCGGCAGCGCGCTGATCCTGCCGCTGTTGCTCTACGCCTACATTCCCTTGCGTGCGACCATGGGCGTGGCCGATCTCAACGGCAGCTATGTGAACACGTGGCAGGGTTTTTGGGATCATGTGTTGGCGCGCCGCTACGGCGCGTTCTTCAGCGCCAATGATCTCGCCGTCCAGCGCAAGCCGGGCGATTGGCTGATACTGGCCGCAACGCAGATGGGCTGGCTGGTGGCTGCACTGGGTGTGCTGGGGATTGCATTGGGACTGCTGCGCCGCGGGGCGCGCGCGCCGTGGCTGCTGATTGCGCTCACATTGGCAACCAATCTGCTCTTTGCACTGCTCTATCACGTGGGCGATGTGGAGGTCTTCCTGTTGCCCGTGTGGCTCTGCCTGGCTGTGGGTTTGGGCGGTCTTATGCAGATGGCAGCCTTGGCTGCGCAAAGGAGACGCGCAGGGGCATGGGTGGGCGCACTGTTGGCGTTGGTGCTGCTTGCCGCGGCAGCCTTGGGTGCAGGCGGGCGCGCCCCGCTGCCGCCACGCGCCGGCTGGGCCACGCACGACTATGCGCTCGCGCTTTCAGCGCCCCAATTTGCGCCAGGCAGCCAGGTTCTGGGTCTGGAGGGCGAGATGACGGCCATTCGCTACATGCAGGCGGCGCATGGGCGCGCGCAAAATGCTGTGCCGGTTGTAGCCAATGACGAGACGGCGCGGCGCGCGTGGCTTGATGCAGCCATGGCAAGCGGCGCGCCCGCCTATCTGACGCGCGAATTGCCTGGCATTGAGGAAGCCTTCAGTTTTGGTGGCGAGGGCGCGCTGGTGCGCGTCTGGCCGCGTGGGCAGGCGCAAGCGCAGCAACCGCAGCACCCCGCCGAACAGCCCTTTGCCGACGGCGCGCTCAACCTGATTGGCTACGATCTGGCGTTGCTGGATGGCAGTAACGGGCGCACGGCTGATCTTGCCCTCTATTGGCAGCCGCAACGCGCCCTGGCGCAAACGCTCAAACTCTCGCTGCGTGTGGTGGATGGGGCGGGCGCAACGCTTGCGCTGCCCGCAGGCACGCCCGCACAGCAGGATCTCTTTCCGCTGCGCATGGTGGCCCCCACCACAACGTGGCTGCCGGGCGAGGTGATGCGCGATACCTACCAGATTGAGTTGCCTGCTGCGGCGCTGCGGGAAGGTGCGCGCATTCTTGTGATTGTTTACGACAGTGTCACCCTGGCCGAGGCGGGCCGCTGGGAAGCAGATGTGCCCTGAAGCCTGCGCCTTGCGTCGTGTTGAGAGTGAGAAGGGGCGCCCCCGCTGCTGATTTGGGCAGCGCGCACACCTATGCCATACTCAATGGCGCTGCGCCCTGGGCACAGTATGATGCACCGCAAAAACCGCGCGACCGATAGGTTGCCACACGAATTGAATCTTCTTGAAGGGGTCTTTATGCAAATCTGGTTGCAGCGCATGATAGTTCTCACAGCAACGGCCGCCCTGCTGGTGGCGTGTGCGCCGATTACGCGTGATGACGCACAAATAGCGCCCGGCAGCACAATTCCCGTGGCGACAGCTCTCTCCGTCACCCTGCCCACGCCTACACCGGCTGCCACTGCCACGCCGGCTGCGACTGCCACACCGGCTGCGACAGCCACGCCGGAAGATCAGGCTACGGCCACAGTCATTAAGGGTCCGTTGCGTGTGCGCCAGGAGCCATCTGTCTATAGCACGCTGCTGGGCAGGCTTGCTAATGGCGAAAGCTACCCCGTCACCGGGCGCAGTTCCGACGGCATGTGGCTGGAACTCGAGCTGCCCCAGTTGGAGAGTGGCAGCGGCTGGGTGACTGTGGACCTGGTGACCATGCGCGGCGACATCACAGACCTGCGCATTGTGCAGGTGCCCACGCCACCACCCCCCACAGCCACCTTCACACCTGCACCGGCCACAGCCACGCCGGAGGGCGGTGTTGTGATTACGGAGACGGTGGCGGCTACGGTGACTGTGGAGCCGAGTGCGGAGGCTACGGTAGAGCCCACAGTTGAGCCGACCCTCGAGACTGCCGCACCCATTACGGAGACGGCGCCTGTGAGCGAGGCTGCGTCGGCGCCGGCAGCCGGCTTTGCCACCGTCACCGCCGATTGGCGCGTGCGTATTCGTGCCGAGCCAAACACAGACGCGCCGATTGTCGGTTTTGGCTACAAGGGTGAGACATTCCCCGTGCTTGCGCTTTCGGACGACGGCCAGTGGGTGCGCCTGGGCGGCTTGCCCACCACGCCGGAGAACACGGAGGGGGGCTGGGTGAGCGCGCAGTTCGTGGTTGTAGGCCAGTAGCCGGCGCAACAGGAATATAAAAAAGAGCCGGCTGCATGTGTGCAGCCGGCCTTTTTTCATTTTAATTCACGCGTGTTGTGTGTACTGCCCACAGTCATTGGGCGCAGGCGCTCAGCGCCCCCAGCTTGTGCGCGTGGGGGCGAATTGCGCCAGCTCTGCGTTTACGGCAGCGATGTCAAACTCTTCGGGGTCATACTCTTCGCCCACCCAGTCAAGCATGTACAAATCATCTTCCGAGCGCTTCTTGGCCGGCATGGCAAGGATGCGCAGGATGTTCTCGTAGCCAAAGGGGCCGCCGCAGTCCTCAGGCGGGCAGGCGCGCTCGCCCTCCACACAAATGGGGTAGCGCGTGGCGGGGACGGGGGGCAGAATCTCCTCGAGCAGCAATTCATGCTCCCATCCGTCCCCAAAGTCATATTCGTAGCCCAGCACACTGCCTACCTTCATACCGAGTGAGCGCAGGGTGGCATCATCCTCATCCTGCACGTCCATGCCCATTTCGTCATCGGCAATACCGAAGTGCGTGTTGCCAAAGACAAACTCGTGCAGGTGCTGGTCTTCCCAGCCCATGACGAATTGCACAATTTCGTGCAGCGTGCCAAGCGGTGTGTCATCGCGCACCTGAAAACGGCGCCAGATTGGCGGCTCAATCTCTTGCAATGAAATATGGAATTGATAGACCTGCGCCAAAGACGCGGGTGCATTTGCGCTTGCAGTGTCCATAAACAGACCCTCCATTTGGGCCGAAGGATTTTGGGGTGCAGCATGTGCTACACAGGAATGCCCGTCATTTTACTCCATTTTGGGTGGAATATGTCCCATGAGTTTGTGCGCGGGGGGTATGAAGGGTGTGCGTGGGGTGCGGTGAGCGGGTACGGCGTGTGAGGAATTGGTGGATCGGACAGGATTCGAACCTGTAACCAAGGAGTTATGAGCCCCCTGCTCTGCCATTGAGCTACCGATCCACGCGGGCCATGCAAAGGGGAAAGACCTGGGGAGACTGCGGGGAATTGCAGGAACTGTATGGAGCGGGCAGCGGGAATCGAACCCGCATCATCTGCTTGGAAGGCAGAGGCTTTGCCATTAAGCTATGCCCGCCTGTCTATCTGCACAGCCATTTGTCTGCGCAGCAGTACTGCTGCGCCCGGAACTTGCTACGCAACACGGTAAAGCGACGGGCCGGCCATGGGAAGGCCGGCCCAAAGGTCGGGGAGAGAGGATTTGAACCTCCGACCCCAGCGTCCCAAACGCTGTGCGCTGCCAGGCTGCGCTACTCCCCGAAACTCAGGAGTATGATCTTACTCTGGGAAAGCGATTTTTGCAACTACAGTGATACCGGCATGAAAACAACATCGCAACGCATAGCACAGCAACAGCGGAACACAGATAACGGTGGAAACTGCAGGGATCACTGCG
>DIAV01000233.1:16321-23630 GCA_002415895.1 Anaerolineales bacterium UBA5069
TTTCACTGCGGTATCACTTTAGAACTGTGTACTCTCGAAGTATTGCGCGCAAGTGCGGTACTGTCAAGGCTCCGCATTGATTCAAGCAGGGCGATTGCATCTTATTGGGTAGAGAAGATGACCTTGGCCAGGTAGTCAGTGTCCCAGCCGACACGCAGTCTGCGGTTCTTGATGCCGATTTTGCGGCTGGTCTGCTGCTTGAGCAGGTTGAGTGCGAGGTGGTGGACAAGCGCCAGGTTGTGGGCGCTGTGGTCACAGCGGCTACGGTTGTGGTCTTCGTTAAAGGCCACGTCAAGCACCCAGTGCAACTGGTTCTCAACGCACCAATGACTGCGCACGACTGCGGCAAAGCGTTCAACGTCGGCCTGCGTGGCGCCCGCCAGCGAGGTGAGATAGTAGGTGGTCTCGTCACTCGGCTTGTTTGTGCCTTGCTGACGCTGACGACGCACCATGGCGATGCTGCGCAGGCCAGGCCATAATGGCTTACCCGTCGTGGCAGCCAGCCAGCCAACGTCTTCGGTCATCCAGTGGCTGCGTGTCTCGGTGCGTCCATGGGCTGCGGTAAATGTGCGCACAATCTGGGGTGGTGGCGTCTGCAAGGTGGGGGGCAAGGTATGGTCGGCCACACCATCGAAGTACGCCTTGACTGCCTGGTGCAGGAGCGGCTGATTCTCCTTGAGCGGCAATACCCAGTCGGCGCCTTGCGCATGCACCGCTGTTGCCACCTCGGCAAAGCTGCCGGCCGCATCCACAGTCACAACACAGCCGTGCAAGTCAAGCAGTTCAAGCAAGCGTGGAATGGCCTTGGGTTCATTGGACTTGTCATCGACTTTGACTTGTCCCAGCACAAGACGGTTCTCACAAGCCCAGGCGCTGACCATGTGGTTGGCGCCACGCCCATTGCATTCGTCTTGTGAGCCGCACAACTGCTTGCCATCGATGGCGACGATTTCGCCCTGGGTCAGATGCGCCACCGACTGCACCCACGCCAAAAAGCAGCGCTGCAATTGCTTTGGATCCAGCAGGCGAAAGATGCGTCCAAAGGTGTCATGTGCCGGAATTCCATTGCTCAAGTCCAGATAGCGTGCAAACCATGCCTGTTTGGCCTCGCCAAACTCGGCAATCGAGACCCAGTCATCGGCCCCCGCCACCACCGCCGTCAATGTCATGACCAGAATATTGATGAGCGGATGCAGCTTCGTGCGCTCAACCCGCGGGTCTGGTATTGATTCCAACTCGGCAAACAAAGAAAACACTGGTGTAGACGATGATTGGCTTTCCAACTCCGGCTGCCTTGACGCTTTTTGCATCGGTGGCCCCCTTTCTCTCTGTCCACCGATTATCCTTCGTTTCCCACGCCAGACCAATCAAGATGCAATCGCCCTATTGATTCAAGGATTGCTGGCCTATTCTTCCTCTTCAGCCTCAACACACGGCGGCGACTCCGACGTCCAGGGCACGAAATCCGCTTCTCGATAGCGTTTCTCATTGAGTCGCTTGCCATGTGTGGTGCGGCGAAAGGCGTCATACGTGTCGTGATCTGTGAAGAGTTCCAGCAGGTACACATTGTCTTGGCGCACGCGCATGAATACGCGCATGCCATTTGCCGCACCACTGCGCGGATAGACGAGATAGTCACCTTGGTCCGCTGCTGCCTGGTCAACGTTGCTGTTGCGATGCTCGGCATCCATTATGCGGCTGAATATCTTCGTTTCTACTTCGCGCAGCATACGCTTGTCGAGCCCGTCGCAGACCTTCTTTGCAGGCGCCGAGAGCAGGAGTTGCGGGAAAGCCGACCAGCCGGCGTTTGCGTTTTCCTCGTCAGCGAGAGACGGCGCTGGGGCCCGCCCCGCTTCAAGGCCGCGCAATTTTACATTTAGCCGTTCAATCTCATCCTGGGCGTCCTCGAGTTCCGCCTTGTAGTAGTCCCGCTCAGCGGCAATCCCATCCGTCTTGTTGTTCTGGTCGTCAATCAGTTTCTGGAGTTGCTCCTCAGTCGCTTGTTCGCCGGCGCGTACCGCTGCCAGCAACCGCTCCTGCTCCATGGTACGCTGCACTTGCTCGATGCCGGGCGCGCGCCATTGCAGGCGCAGTGTGTGGTCAAGCACAAAGTCGACTGCCCAATCCATGAGCGCGTCGGTTACCATCGCTTTGATTGCACCTGCAGCCTTGAAGGGGTGCTCGCCCTCTGCGTCTTCATCACGATAACCGGCTGCATAGATGCGCACCGCACCGCCATAGGTGGTGTGGTGCAGGTCCTCTTTCGACCAGTACAGATCGGGACCGATCACTGCTACGCGCGCCAACCCTGCCAGTCGCGCTGCCAGCATCTGGGTGTCGATCAGAACCTCACGAGCGCGTCGCGAGACGACAATGACCGGCAGCGAGCGTTCGCTTCGGGGTTTGCGGATCATCCCGATGAGTCGCGCCTTGCCTTGCGCATTCGAGGTGAGCGCCACACCGGTGCGCAGACCATCGCGATCTGTGCAGACGAAATCTTTGAGGGCCGCCACGAACGCCAACGCGTCTGGAGCCATTGCAGGCTCCATCACGCGCTGAATCTCGTGCAGCCAAAGCCCTGTTGTGGCGTTGCCGCCTGCCTCCAGTGATATTTGCGCCGCACTTGTCGGTCGTTCGTCGACAAGGTCAATCTTCAGCATCCGGCACTCATGATCACCTGGCGAGCGCCAGAGCGTGACGGTCGCATTGCGCCCCGCGCCTTGCCAGCACGATGCATAGTCGCAGTCGGCAGGAGCGACGGGCGCATCAATGCCAAGCCAGTCGCCCGTCGCTTCGAGCAGCGCGCCATGGACGGCGGCAACGTGCTCGACAAAACCTGTCACATTCTCCGTCTTCTTCGGTTCAATCCTGAGCACACGTTCGAGAAATTGCTGCAAGGCGAGCCTCCGCTCTTGTTGGGTATTTGCATCCCCTTCTGCGCGCCCCGCGCCGCGTGTGCTGCGCGTGGATCAGCGGAGCCGGTACGCGCCGGGAACGCCGGTTTGCTCGGCCCGCGTCACACAAGCCCCAGCTCCTGCTTGAGGCTAACCCCGAAGGGGGGCAGGGGCGCCCCTATGGCCTTGAACATCGCATCACCCTTCTGTGTGGCCGCACGCGCCGCATCAGTGTCTCCACGCGCCTGGTGCAGCTGGGCGAAATTCAGGTAACAAAGGGCTACAGCGCGGCCCTCCTTCTCGGCCTCAAAGGCCAGAATCGCACGCGAGAGGTAGTCCTCGGCCTGCTCATATTCCTTCAGGTCGATAGCCACCGCCCCCAGATCAGCCAGGGCGGCCGCCACACCGGACGCTTCGCCGGTCTGCCAGTACTGGTGCAGCGCCACTTCCAGGATGGGCAAGGCCTGCGCTGGATTGCCGCGCCAATGCTCGAGAATACCGATGTCATGCAGCGCATACGCAACCATCAGTGGATCGTTCGCTTTGCGTGCCAGCGCCAGCGCCCGCGTCAGGCAGGCAATCGCTTTATCGAACTGCTTGCGAAAGCGGGCAATATTGCCCAACTCAATCAGGTCAAACGCCTGCTCATGCAGCGAGTTGAGCCTCTCATGCAGCGTGAGCGCCAGCAGCAGCAGTTGTTCGGCCTGATCATACTCCGCGGCGGTCATGAGCACCTTGGCCTGCTCGCGCCGGACCCAGGCCATTCCCTCAATGTCCTCATGCTCCTGGAAGATGGCTTGCGCCTCTGCAAGGTGCTTGAACGCATCGACAGGTTGATCCTTGATTCTGTGGTAACGGCCTATGTTGGCAATGGCCCACGCTTCGTCAATGCGGTTTCCCGTTCTACGGCTGTCACGCAGTTTATCCAGCAGTTCCTGCACATCCTGGGGTACTACGCGCACAACGCGGGCCATGGGCTTTCTCTCCTTGGGTTGCAGGGTGTACTGTTTGGTCGCTACGTTGGGGATTGCGTGGCGCAGCCGTTGGCTATGCTGCTGCCCTGCGCGCCGGGTGCGCCACCCGCGCGCAGGCAGCGGCATAGAGCACAGCGCGCTGGTCCTCCTGCGTGGCCGGGGCCGGGGATTTCTTATTGGGCGGCAAGCGCGCACTTCCTACACTGTGGATGGGATGAGACGGGCGCACGCTCTGTATGTGTGCGCTGTGGGCGCGGTGCGTACGCGGTGCGTGCGGATACATTCAAGTTCCGGCGTGAGGGGCCAAAACGCGACACGGGCGGGATTGTGCGCCGGTCCATCTACAAGTGCCGCGCGTTGGCCCACGCCGATCAAGGGGAGGGCGACGGCACAACAGCACCTCACTCCACGAAACAAAGGCTTTCCTGCGCGCACAGCTAATTGCCCGTCTCCATCATTTCGAGTAAGCTGTGTAAGCTTGCTTCCTCAATTTTTGCCCCAAAACAGAAAAAGGCATGCCCCCATGCCAGCATCCAGGCCGCTTGTCGCCGTCAATCTCGAACCCAAGTCCAGAACAGTTGTGTGCTGGAGTTGAACGTGCGCGCCCGCAACTGAGCAAGGCGCGCACCGCGGCTGTACGTGATACGCCGAACCCAAAGCACGCACGCTGTGGGGGCTGGCTTGCGGCTACGGGGTATACAGAGGGGAAGCAATAGCGACTGCTCGTTGCCCCAAAACAACACCGCCAGGAGAATCTCAAGACCATGGCAAACTCTCTCGAAATCCTTGCCCTTGCCGGACTGCTGCATGACATTGGCGAATTTGCACTGCGCGCCGGAGAGATAGGCGAGCGTGGGTGGGACGAAGAGACGCGGCGCAGGGTGGGATACGAACATGCACTGGTTGGCGCAAACATCGTAGCGCGCATTGTGCCGGCGCAATGGCGCGCAGCGGTGGCCGAGGCGGTGGCGCGCCATCACCGCCCCGTGACTGAGGAGGAACGGATTTTGCACCGCGCCGACCAGTTTTCCGGCGTTGCGGAAGAGGCAGAGAGTCGCGCAGATGCACCGGTCCATCCGCTGCAGTTGCTTTCGGTCTTCAGCGTGTTGGCGCGTGGGGATGGCTCCCGTGCCGTGCTCAACTACCTGCCGCTGCGGGAGCTTGGGCTGGATCGCGACAGGCTCTTTGCGGCAGAGCCATTAGCGGCCGCGGATGCAGCGGCCGCATATCAGGCATTGTGGTCGCAATTTGAGCAGGCAGCGACGGCGCTTGGTGCGGCCCACGCTGAGGCGGGTGACTTCGCCAGTTACCTGGAAGGATTGCTGCTGCTGCTGCAACGCTATACGTGGTGCGTTCCGGCGAGCGCTGATGGAGAGCAGCCAGATGTGAGCTTGTACGACCATGCGCGCACAACGGCGGCGCTTGCCGCTGTACTGCCTGCGGTGGCGCCGGATACGGGTACAGAGGCGCTGCTGGTTGGGGGTGATTTGAGCGGTATTCAAGAGTTCATCTATACGGTGACATCGCGCGGCGCGACTTCGGCCCTGCGCGGACGATCGTTCTATTTGCAGATGCTTACGGAAGCAGCCGCACGCTACCTCCTGAACGCGCTAGGGTTGCCGGTGACGAATTTGCTCTACGTTGGGGGTGGCAACTTCTACCTCATCGCGCGTGCGGGTGATGCAGAGGCCATACGCACTGCGAGCCACGCGATTCGCCGCATTCTGCTGCAGAGCCATGAGGGCGACCTCTCGCTGGCTGTGGCATGGACTGCGCTTTGTACAAGCGATTTTGCCGACGGTGCAATGAGTGGGCGCTGGGATGCGCTGCGGCAAGAACTTAACAAAGCCAAGATCCAACGCTATGCACTGCTGGGCGAAGACGAACTTGCCCGGGTTTTTGCGCCGCGCGGCAGCGGGGGAGACGAGAGGGGAGAGTGTCATGTCTGCGGGCGGGAAAATGAAGGCATTCAACGCGAGACAAACGACGCCGCTACGAACGAGGTATACAAGTGCGCGCGCTGTCGATCGCTTGAAAAGATGGGCGATGCGCTGCGCATGGCGCGCTATCTGCATCTTGTCCATGTTGAGGCGGGCGCGCCGGCCGGCACCGACAGATTTGCAGCCTGCAATGCGGTGCTGGAGCAGTTGGGCATGCAGCTTGATCTGTTGACCGACCTACGCGACGCCAATCTGGATTTGGGAAGCAGGCACCTGTTGCTGGCGTTGCACGATGACGCGCTGACCGCGCTGGCAGCGGCGCCAAAGGTGGCGATTGGACGGCGTTTCCTGGTGAACAGTACACCGATCATGCAGTTCGAAGAACGCGCAATTCTGTTGCAAGAGGGCAGCGCTTGGGGTGATGAAAGCGCTCTGCCACAAGTTGGCGCGATAAAACCGTTTGACTTATTGGAGCGGCAGGCGCGCGGCATCAAGCGGCTTGGCGTTCTACGCATGGACGTTGACAACATGGGGGCGCTCTTTCGCACGGGGTTTGATGGAGGCGCGGGCAAGGCGGGGCGCGCGTCGCTGGCGCGCATTGCAGGCCTCAGCTTTACCTTCAGCCTCTTCTTTGAGGGCTGGGTTGCACATGTTGCTGAGGAAATCGATCGCGAACTCGTCGCCGGCGAAGTATCCATGCAGCGCCTCTACGCGATCTACTCGGGTGGCGACGACCTCTTCTTCGTTGGCAGTTGGGACGCCGTGGTGGAGCTGGCGGTACGCGTGCGGGCAGACCTGGGGCAATATGCGGGGGGCCATCCTGATGTGCATGCCAGCGCGGGGATTGTGCTTGTGGGGGGCAAGTATCCACTCTACCAGGCGGCGCGCGACGCCGGTACGGCGGAAGCCGATGCAAAGGCGCATGTCTGGGGGGACGCGTCGGATGCAACCAGGGCGAAAGACTCAATCTCGTTCCTGGGCGAGGTGATGGCCTGGGAAAAATTCGGGCTGGGTGCCATTAACGAGGACAGCATGGCAACGGTGTACGGGCTGGCACGCATGCTGGCCAAAGCGGTGCGCAGCAGCGCAGAAGAGCGCGCACTGCTACGCCTGTTATTGACGCAGTATGAAGAGTATCAGGAGGCACGCGCGGCGCAACTGCGCGCGCAAGGCGTGGTAGGCCCTGTGGGCCAGCCCCAGACGCCATGGGGGCCATGGGCGTGGCGAAGCCTCTATTATTTGAAGCGTATGGCGCAACGGGGTGACGCAGGGCGCGGCCAGAACGGGGCAGACGAGCTGGCTGCGCGCCTGCACACCGATGATTACAGGCTGATGGAGCGGTTGGGTGTGGCGGCGCGCTGGGCAGACTATGCGACGCGCGGGTAGGCGAGGTTATGGGGGGTGAGTGGCAATCGTAAACAACTGCAGACGGAGGCAAGGAGTGTGCGCGTGACTGCAAATGCTTGTGTCAAATGCAACAGACGCTGACTTGTCGCAGCTA
>DIAV01000040.1 GCA_002415895.1 Anaerolineales bacterium UBA5069
GTCTTTATTATGTGGGTTGCAGCGCCAGCAGTTGCAGCGCCATCTGCTCAATGGCGGCGCGCTGGGTCGTCTGCTCCCGCCACGCCGCCGGGATCGCCTCTGCGCCGTAGAACGCGCCTGCCAACTGGCCGACAATGGCCGCCGTCGTATCGGCGTCTTCGCCCAGGTTGGCGGCTGTGAGAACGGCATCGCGATAGCTGCTGGTCTGCGCGAAGCACCAGAGCGCGGCTTCAAGCGCTTCCACCACATACCCTGAACCGCGGATTTGGTCCACCCCCTTGGCGCGCCATGCGCCTTGAGCCGCCGCGCGCACGCCGGCATGGGTAAGCGGCAAATCGGCTGCTGCAGCGAGAAGCTCGTCGCGCCCTGCCCCGTTCAGCGCTGCCACGAGGATGGCGGCATAGACGCGGCAGCTTGCCACGGCGGACGGCGCGCCATGGGTTGTGCGCGAACTGTCGGCCGCCCATAGGTCCGCAAGGCTGCTGCTGGGCCACGCAGCAAGGACTGCGGGGGCAAGGCGCATGAGCGAGCCGTTACCTGCAGTTTTGGGATCTGTGCTGCCTGCATAAGGGTTGCCGTCATGCTCAAAGCGGGAGAGCGCCGCGCTTGTGGTGTTGCCAATGTCAAAGCAGTTGCCCTTGCTGCTCCAATGGCCATCGCGCCACCAGCGCACATAGCGCCGCATCTGATCGGCGGCATCGAAGCCGTTACAGGTGATTAGGCTTTCTGCCAGGCACAACGCCATGGATGTGTCGTCTGTCCATTGGCCAGGCGTAAGTGACCAGGGGCCGCCGCCCACCATGTCGGTAATGGGCGTGAAGCTGCCGCGCGGCTTGAACTCCACGGCCGCACCCACTGCGTCGCCCACGGCAAGCCCCAGCAGGCAGCCAATGAAACGATCTTCGATGCTGATGGTGTCGGTATTGCTTGCAGTCATGGCTGTCTCTTTATGGGGCGCGAGTGGCGCAGGATGACAATTGTGCATTTACGGTGCGGGACAAGGGCACTGCGGTGCGTGAGATCGTAACACGTACGGGCCGCATGTCCTACTCGAGAGGTGCAGGGCGTGAGCGAGTGCAATTGCCTTGACAAAATGCGTCTGTATAGGAGACACTAACATATTGCCTGCGGGCATGTGGCAGGCAGCGCTCTTGCCTGCGCGCGTTCTTGTTGTCCTGTTGATTGTATGATCTGAACCGGCATGCCGACGGGGATCTCGGTCTTTATCAAGGTGCTGCGCGTGATTGCGTATTGTCCGACGAGTCGATTTCGTACCGATGCGGCGCTAAGCCCATTGCGCTGTCCTTCGACGGGTGATCCCCTCGAGTTTACCGAGTTGCCCGCTTTTCACCCTGAGCGAATTGACGTCGGTGAGCCCGGGCTGTGGCGCTATGCCGCCATGCTTCCCGTGGCATCACCCACCTGCGCGCGCATTACGCTGGGCGAGGGTTGGACGCCGCTTGTTGAAGACACCTGGCAGCGACGTCCCGTGCGCTGGAAGCTGGACGCGCTCATGCCCACCGGCTCCTACAAGGATCGCGGCGTCAGCGTCATGGTCAATTGGCTTGCAGGGTTGGGCGCTGAGGTGTTTGTGGATGACTCGAGCGGCAATGCGGGCGCGAGCCTTGCCTGCTATGCGGCGCGCGCCGGCCTTGAGGCGACAATCTATGTGCCCGCCAGCGCGCCCGAACCCAAGAAGGCCCAAATTGCGATTTATGGCGCAGAGTTGGTTGAGGTGCGCGGCCCGCGCAGCGAGTGCGCACTGGCCGCCGAGAACGCAACGCGTGGCAGGCGCGAAATTGCCTATGCATCGCACGCGTGGCACCCGGCCTTTCTGCTGGGCATGATGACCCTGGCCTGGGAGATTTGGGAGCAGATGGGGCGGCGCGTGCCAAAATGGATAGTTGCGCCTGTAGGCAATGGCGGGCTGATGATGGGCGTTTGGCGCGGCTTCCAGAATCTGCAGAAGTCGGGGCTAACGGATTCATTGCCGCGGCTTGTCGGTGTGCAGGCGGAGCCTTTCACGCCGGTTTATGACGCGTATCGGCGCGATGATGTGAACTACGGCGAGCCACCGCTGCTGCTGGAAACGATCAGCGCTGACGGCATTGCGATTAGCCGCCCTGTGCGCGGCCACGCCGTGGTTGAGGCGTTGAGCCAATCGGGCGGTTTGGCTGTTTCGGTGAATGCCGCCGAAATCGAACAAGCGCATGGACAATTGGCGCGGCGTGGTCTTTATGTAGAGCCGACAAGTGCAACTGTGGCCGCGGCCCTCACGAAGCTCGACAAGAGCATTGCGCCTGGCGATGAGGTTGTCGCTGTGCTCACGGGCCTTGGCCTCAAGCGGCTGCCCGTGACGTAAACGTAGTGAACGTGGATACGTGTGGCTTCTGTTAGCGACGGCGAGAGTCGCACCACAGTGTTCCATACGTAAAACAATTTCTCATGTAGATGCTCATTCCTCCAAAACGATGCACTCGCCTATGAATAGCATGCAAATTGATGGATTCGACCTGCAACACAACCTTGGATTTCAAGACAAAGGCCTTCTGCAACAGGCCTTCGTGCATCGTTCGTACATGAATGAGCACGCCCCCGAAGATGAAACGCTGGCAGACAACGAGCGCATGGAGTTTCTGGGCGATTCGGTGCTGGGCTTTGTGGTGAGCGATTTGATTTATGCACGTTATCCCGAAGCGCCCGAGGGTACATTGACCCACCTGCGCACGCTGCTGGTGCGGCGTGAAACACTGGCCCAATTGGCAATTGAGCTTGGTCTGGGTGACCTGTTGTTGCTGGGCGTAGGCGAGGAATCGAGCGGCGGGCGCACGCGCCTTGCCACCCTTTGCGCCTGCTATGAGGCTGTTGTAGGCGCGATCTTTCTAGATCGCGGCCTGGAAAGCGTGCGCGCATTTATACTTCCGCGCATGGAGGCGATTCTCGACGGTATGGAAGTCAACGTCATGCCCAGGGATCCAAAAAGCCGCTTCCAGGAGCACGCGCAGCGCACGCTGGGCTATACGCCGCGCTACAAGGTGGTTGAGGCTAACGGGCCGGACCACGCCAAGGTCTTTACAACGATTGTGAGCGTAAAGGGTGTAGCCAAGGGTGTGGGGGCAGGGCTGAGCAAGCAGGATGCCAGCCAGGCCGCCGCCGCCATGGCGCTGGCGCGCGCGGGTGAAAAGGCGCCGGAGTACATGCCCGAGCCCGAGCTTGAATCGCGGCACGGCTTCGGGCCGGAGGTGGAGGGAATCGCAGTGGAAACGCCACAAGCGCCCGTGGCTGCGTCGCAATGAGCATCAGCGGTCACTTCTGGAAGATATGGAAAAGACATAAGCCCCACACCTTGCGCAAGGTGTGGGGCTTTTTTGCAGGCTCAATGTGCTTCACATAACTACATGGAGACAATTTCCTCAAGCGCTGCGAAGTCGGCCACGGTCGGTGCGTCCTGTGCGGCGGCGGACCCACCCGCGCCATTGCCGCTGCCATTGGCCGGGCTGTCATGCACAATGGCGTCGCCCTCCAGGCGCAGGCTAATGACCTTGCTCACGCCATCATCGCCCATGGTGATGCCGTAGATCGTGTTGGCGCCTTCAAGCGTGCGCCGGTTGTGCGTCACGATAATAAACTGCGTGCCGGTGCTCAAGTCCTCTACGGCAAGGCGGAAACGGTCGACATTGGCTTCGTCGAGAGCGGCATCCACTTCGTCGAGCACGCAGAAGGGGGTGGGGCTGACGCGCAGAATGGCAAAGATGAGGGCGCACGCGGCCAGTGATCGCTCGCCGCCGGACAGTAGCGCCAGACTTTGGGGTCGTTTGCCCGGTGGCCGTGCAATTACCTCAATGCCGGAGTTGGCGATATTGTCGGGCTCCGTAAGGAGCAACTCCGCGGCGCCGCCATTGAAGAGCTTGCGGAACTCCAGTTGGAATTGCTCTGCCACAAGCTGGAAGGTGCGCGTGAATTCCGTCTGCATCTTGGCATCAAGCTCGGCGATGATGCGGTGCAGGTCGGAAGCGGCTGATTCGAGGTCATCGCTCTGGACAGTGAGATGCTCAAAGCGCTGCGCTGCCTCGTCATATTCGCGCGGCGCATCGGGATTCACGTTGACAAGGCGTGAGAGGCGACCGCGCAGCGCGAGCAACTCTTCTTCAACGCCCTCGGGCGCAGACTCGCGCACGGGCAATTGCTCGACAAACGCGTCGAAGGGCAATGGTGGTTGATAGGCGACCTCGCCGTTGGTTTCCATGGCGGCAAGGCCGAGGTCGCGCTCAATTTCAGCGCGCAGCTGCTGCACGGCGTCCTGACTGCGTTGGAGGATCAGCTGCGCGTGGGCACAGGCGCTTTCGTCAATGCGCTGAGCGTGCTGCAATTTGCGCTCGCGCGCGCTTGCCTCACTTTCGGCAGCTTCCAGTTGGGCGAGTTCACTTTCCTGGGGCGCAATCTCCGCCTGGAGTGCATCAAGGCGCTGGCGCACGCTGCCTTCCTGCTGTGCAAGCTGTGCCAGTCGCTGCTCAAGCTCAGCGCCTTCGGCCTGCAGGGTTGCGCTCTGTTGTTGTTTGGTTTGTATCTGACGTGCAATTCCTGCGAGCGTGCGCTGCTGCTGCTCTGCAAGCGCCTGGCGGCTCTGTACGAGGCCTGCGGCGGTGGCTTCGGCTGCGCGTTCGTCCGCAAGGGTGCGCAATAGGATATCCGCGCTGCTGTGCGCGGCAGTGGCCTCTGCCTGCGCCAGCGTCTCCTCAGCAGCAGCGCACTCGGCCTGTGCGCGTTCCAGCGCATGCTCCGCCTCAACCAGGCGCTTTGCAAGTGTGGTCGCTTCGGTTGTGCCTGAATGCGCTTGTTCGTTGAGATAGCGCAACTGCTGCGTGGCGCGATCACTCGCGCGCCGCGCTTCTTCCACAGCATTGCGCGCGCTGCGTTCGCTGCGCGTGAGTTCGGCGCGGGCGCGTTGCAACGCTTCGGCTGCACCCGTGGTTTCGGCCTGTTGTTCGGCAAGGCTGCGGCAACCGGCTGCGGCTGATTGCGCCTGTGCGCGTGCCGCCTCAACTGCATTTGGGAGTTCGCGCCGCTCGCGCTCGCGCGCCAGCACCGAATCGTCGCGCCGCTCTCCGTCGCTGCCACCCGTTACTGCGCCGCCGGGGCGCACAATTTCACCATCCAAAGTCACAACTGTGGGGCGCGCGCCGCTGCGCAGGGTGTCAAGCGCCTGGCGCGCGGTAGGCAGATCGGTCACAATCCAAATCCGGTTAAGGAGATGATCACGCGCGCCAGTAGCGCGAGGGTCGCACGTCACAAGGTCTGCGGCGTTGCCCAGCACGCCTGCCATGCGTGGCGCAGGGATGGTGGCAGCGGTGTTCAACCGATCAAGGGGCAGGAAGGTGGCACGCCCGCGCTGGCTGCGTTTGAGGTGCTCAATGGCTGCCTGCGCGTCCTGCCAGGTGGCGGTGACGACGTTCTGCAGCGCGCCACCCAGAGCAATCTCAATGGCTTTCTCGTGCTGCGAATCGACGCGCAGGAGAGACGCCACCGGGCCAAGAATGCCGGGCAGGTTGGCTTGCAGGACGGCGCGCACCCCAGAGGCCAAACCGGCGCCCTCTTGCGAGAGGCGGGTGAGCAGATCGAGGCGCGTTTGAAGTTTGTCAACATCGCTGTCGGCGCGCCTGCGGATGGTTTCGGCGGCGTCGAGATCAGTACGTAAGCGGGCGCGGCGCGACTCGATGGCTGCTGCGTCTGCCTGCAGGGTGGCGGCCTCCGCCTCGAGTGCGGCGTGGGCGGCCTCTGCCTGCTCGAGCAGGGCGCGCGCGCAGGCACCGGCGGTTTCCGCTGCGTGTAGTGAACTCGCAAGCGTCTCCGATTGGCGCGCAATGAGCTGGGCGCGTTCGGCAATCTGGGTGCGGAGCGCACGCGCTTCCGTGGCCTGCTGCTGTGCCTTTGCCAATGCGCGGCGCGCCGCGTCTACGGCTGCCTGCAGCGATTCCTGGGCACGACGGCGTTCGCCAATGGCGCTTTCGGTTGCGTGCAGGGCGGTGGCCGCGGCGCTGCGCATGGCCGCGGCTTCGGCCAACTCCCCTTGAAGTTGGGCAATGCGCGCCGTCAGTGCGTCATGCTCCACCTGGAGCAGCCCCAGCTCGCGCTGCGCGTCATCCGCACGCTCGAGCACCTGGCGCAACCGCTCGCGGCGCACGGCCAGGTCGCGCCCCACAATTTCAGCCTCGTTGTGCAGCGCGCCTGCGGCGCGATGGCGCTCGCCCACATCGGCACGCAGCGCGCTTTGCCTGGCGCGCAATGCTTCAATCGTGCGTGCGGCCTCATCAAGAAGTGGCTGCCGGTCGTCAACCTGGTTCTGCAGGATTTTGGCGTCGGCATGGTGCTCTTCCACCTGGGCAATCGCGGCGTGCCAGCGATAGCCATACCATTCGCGCAGGAGGCCACGCAGGTCCGTTGCCATCTGTTCGCGCTCGCGCGCGCGCTCGGCCTGGCGCTTGAGCGTGCCCATGCGTGGGGCCAGCTCGGCAACAATATCGCGCACGCGCGTCAGGTTCGTCTGCGTGGCCTCAAGGCGGCGCATTGAGCTTTCGCGCTTGGACTGATAGCCGGTAATGCCTGCCGCCTCTTCGAAGAGCGAGCGGCGCTCTTCGGGTGCAAGGCTGAGCACTTTATCGATGAGGCCCTGGCCGATGACCGCATAGGTGCGTTTGCCTAAACCCGTTTGCGAGAGCAATTCGGTGACATCGGCCAGGCGCACGCGCTGCCCGTTGACAATGTACTCGTTGTCGCCGTCGCGATAGGCGCGGCGGGTGATTTCAACCTCGGCAAAGTCGATGGGGATCTCGCCGCCGCTGTTGTCCAGCGTCAGGCTGACCTGCGCCATGCCCAGGCGCGCCTTCTTGTCGGAGCCCGCGAAGATGATATCGCTTGTCTTTTTCGAGCGCAGCAGGCCAAACGACTGCTCGCCAAGACACCAGCGCACAGCATCCACAATGTTGGATTTGCCCGAGCCATTGGGGCCAACAACGGCGGTGATCCCCGGATCGAAGATGAATTCGGACCGCTTGGCGAAGGTCTTGAAGCCTTGAATGACGACGCGCTTGATGAGCATAGAGGGCGATCATAGCACAAAAAGGGCGCAGAGGCAGATGCGGGCGGCGTTCATCACGGTTTCTCAATAGTCGGCTGATTGCTGACAAAGAAGTCCTGGCGTTCATATGCAGAAGAAACCGGCGCCAAATCCGCCTCCGTACGCAAGTTCTTATGATGCACTTATAGTTGCTTCATATTTGGGGCGTACCATCATCTGCGCAACGAGAGTTGAGCGTGCAAAGACGCATGCGTGACAAGGTGCGGTCCGTGTGGCCGCTTGCACGAGGAGGTTACGTTATGCAGACAAGACAGAGGGACGGTGGCGACGGCAAACGCAGCGCCACACGCAAATCCCGCAAGCCCGGCCAGTTCAAGGCTCAACTGGCGCTGGCTGCTTTTGTGCTTGTGGCCGCCGCCACGCTTGCGCTGACATCTGCGGGTGTCATCCACACAGTGGTGGCATCGACGACGGCGGGGCAGGTTGCTGCTGTGAATTTGCCCATGATAGAGGTGATACGATGACAGGCTTTCAGAATGATCAGCCGCAGGGCGAGGTGCTGCGAACAGGGGCAAGCCGTGGGGCGCCCCCAGCGCCGACGGGCAGACCACTCGCCAAGGCCAGCGAAGCGAAGACGATGCTCGCCACATTGCGCATGACGGCGGCGGTGGGCGCCGTGGGATTGACGCTGGCAGGGTGGGGGATGCTGGCCCGCGCATCATCCATTGCGCCTGCGGAAGTGCAGAACAATACGGCGAGTTTCTCCGGTTCGGCCGCGGGGCTTGTTGCAGCAGCCCAGGCTTCGGCAACGATAGCCGTTCTGCCCGCGACGAATGCAGCTGTTGGCAACGTAGACACAGCAAGCACCGCTACCGAGACCGCTACCGAGACCGGCAGGGCGACAGGGGCGGGCGCGCAGGCTGTACTGGTTTTGCCCACGGCTACGCCCGCACCTGTGGCCACAGCCACGCCCGCGCCCGAGGTGCAGGTCAATGTGGTTGAGTGGGTGGCGACGCGGGCTGGAGATCCTGTGGCCGTGGTGCAGGATACCGCGGGTGTACTCTGGTATGTGTGGGGGCCGGACGTCACGCGGATTGAGCAGGGGTTGGAACCAGAGTATGCGCCCCAGGCCGTTAACGCAGTTGCGCGATCGCGTGCATCGTGAACGTGCATACAGCCGTGCGCCGATACGAGCACCACTTTCATGCCATGGGCACGGAAGCGGGTGCATGGCTCTGGTGCAACAACCAGCAGCAGGCACGCGCCGCGCTCATGCAGGTGCAGGCGTACTTTGCCCGTGTAGAGGCGCGCCTCAGTCGTTTCCGCCCAGGCAGCGAACTGAGCCGGATGAATCGCAGCGCGGGCGCGCCGTTTTCGGCATCACCCATGCTCTTTGCATTGGTAACGCAGGCGCTGGCATGGCGCGATGCAACGGACGGTCTCTTTGACCCGACAATCCTGCGCGCGCTCGAGGCAAGCGGCTACGACCGCAGCTTTGCCGAGGTTGCGCCTGAACAGGCGGCACGCGGCCCAGCGGCGGCGACGCCGGCCGCGGGCGCAGATGTGCTGTTGGGGCCGGGCCGCACAATCAGACTGCCTGCCAACGTGGGTATCGATCTGGGGGGCATTGCCAAGGGGTGGGCTGCGCAGGTCGCCGCGCAGCACTTGGGCATGTGGGGGACGGCGCTGGTCGATGCCGGTGGCGACATTGCCACCGGCGGCATCCCCCGGCAGGAAGCGTGGGTGGTGACTGTCGCGCATCCCCTTGAAGCCGGAAAAGAAATTGCGGTTGTGCCACTCCACAATCAGGCAATCGCTACGTCCAGCCGGGCTGCACGGCGCTGGCAGGTGGATGGGGTGGCAGCGCACCACCTGATTGACCCGCGCACCGGGGCGCCGGCGCAGAATAACGTACTCAGTGTGACTGCGGTGGGCAGGCGGCTGCCCGATGTGGAGATTCATGCCAAGGTTGCGCTGATCCTTGGTGAGGACGAAGGCGCAGCCTATTTGTCACGCTTGGACAGTGTGGCGGCGCTCATGACATCTGAAGATGGCCGGTCGGTTATGACCGGTGGATTTGGAGAGCAGGCGTATGTATCAACTTCACGATTTGCAGAGCGTTTCCGCGCCGCCTAAGCCGCGCACCACGATCGCCGGATTTGCCGGCGTCATCCTGTTCTGTCTGGTTGGGGCAGTGAGTCTTGTGATCATTGGCCTCTACCTGCCGGCAACAGCAGCGCATGGCTACTGGTTTATTTCGCGCAGCAGCGGCGTCGTTGCCTACCTGCTGCTGACTTTGGGGGTGCTTTGGGGACTTGTGCAGAGTGGCGCACTCTTCCGCACACGGGCATCGCCGCTGCTTGCCCTGGGGCTGCACAGCTACTTGAGCTGGCTGGGGCTGGGGCTGGCGCTGCTGCACGGGATCATCCTGCTGAATGACAGCTACATGGACATGGGCGTTGCGCAGATTGGCATCCCGTTCGTATCTACGTACCGTCCCCTGCCGATGGGGCTTGGCATCATCGGCTTCTACTTGATGTTGCTGCTGACCCTGAGCTTCTATGCCCGTCCGTACCTGGGACAGCGTGCCTTCCGCACGCTGCACTATGCCAGCTTTGGCGTCTTTGTCATGGTAACGGCGCATGGGGTGCTGGCGGGCACCGACAGCTGGCCGCTCTGGTGGATGTACGCGGCAAGCGTGGGAGCAGTGGTTGCATTGACGGCGGCGCGCATCTTGTCAACGCGCGCTGCGGCGTTCATACGTACTGGGGCGAAGACAGACAGCCCACAGCGCAAGATAGTCCACTCGTAAGGGCGCAGCCGTACAGATCTTCGCCTGCGGGCGTTTCACCTGTGCCGGTCAGCCGCCCTGTGCCTGGACTATCCCCTGCTCGTTGATTGCACGTTCGTTTAGAGATGTTTCTTCATGCTGCCGTGGTTTTAACCGCCCGCCATGGGCCCAAACCAGCCGGCCCACAGCGCGGGCAGGAAAGCCTCGAGGGTGAGGCCGCCCAGCAGCAGTGCGCCACTGATGAGAAAGAGGCGGCGGCGTGCCGGTGAATGGCGCCACGGGAACCAGTCGCCGGTGTATCCGGGGAGTGCGAAGAAGGGGAGCAGCCCCACGTAGCCGGCAATGCGCAGCAAGGCCCACGGCTGTAGCGCGGCCATGAATCCGGCTACACCCCCTGCTGACTGCACAAGCATTGCGCCGCCAAAGGCGAGGTGATTGACGGCGCGCATGAGGAACCACACGCCCACCAGGCCGCCGCTGACGAGCGCGCCCACCGTGACGCCCAAAACTTCAAGGAGGTGCTGGAAAGGTTGCGAGAACCAGGAGGCGGGCAGCGCTGTGCCCGCATAGAGCCAGGTGAGCAGTGCCTCACGATAGCGGAAGCCGTCGCCCAACGCCAATTCCAGGCTGTTGGGAGCCAGCAGAGAGAGGGTGAAGATCGTCGCGATCTGAATGGCCACCCAGATGGTTAGCACGATAACGGCGGGACGCACGCGATTGCGGCGCAGCGGCACGAGCAGCAGCAGCCACAGCGCAATGGTTTGCGCCGACAGCAGGAACCACGCGGAGCCGAGCAGCGCAGGCAGAATGGTGGCAAGGGCAACGAACAAGATGACCGCGCCGTAATAGGCGGGGTCATTCAGGAGGCTGTAGGCTGCGTTGGGTGCTTTGTCGTGGTTCATTGCAGTGTTACCTTTGGCACCATGTGATACACCGCGTAGCGCTTGACTGTATAACAAAAAGCGCCCGCTTCGGCGGGCGCTTTTTGTGGCTATACTCGTGGATTAGTTGGCCGCGGCCTGGTCCAGCAGCCACTGCGCCAGGTTCGCAATTTCTTCCGCCGACATGCGGTCGGGGAAATTCTGCGGCATGATGCCCGCTGCGTACCCCTCAACAATAAAGTCGTTGGGGTGCGTAATGCTGTTGATGACGTAGGTCAGCGCATCCTGGCCGGCCACCATGTTGCCTGCCTCGGTGTCGAGGTTGCCCAGGTTGGGGGCAATCGCGCCGCGGTTGTCTGCGGTTTGGTCCTGCTCAAGGTTGTGGCACCCCTGGCAGCCCATGACGGTGAAGAGATCCTGCGGCGCACGGGCTTCGCCGTCAGCGGGCGCTGAAGGGGGCAGGGCCATGGTGCCGCTAATGTCGGTTGTTTTGGCGTCCTGGAAAGGCTGCCAGGGATCCTCTTCAGCAGTCTGCTGGAGAGCGTCCTGCTCCCAGTTCATCACAAAGGCGGTGACGTCCTGCACCTGGTCATTGCGCAAGGGGCCGCCATAATTGACACCCCAGGTGGGCATAATTTGCGCCCACTGGCTGATGGCCTTGCTGGGCCGACCGGCTGCCACTGTGCCCGCGACGTAGTCGTGTAGTGAGCCAGCGTAGCCAAGGTCCGTCAGACGCTGTGTAAAGAAGTAGTGGCTGTGCAGGGCGGGTGCAACGCCGGGCAGCCCCTTGCCGTCGACGCCGTGGCAGGAGGTGCAGTTATTGGCAAAGATTTCCGCGCCCTTTTCAATCGAGCGGCCGGTCCAACTGTTGGTCTGCGCCTCCATGCGTGGCTCTTCGATAATGAAGGTGAAGCCGAAGAGCGCCAGTGTCAGCAAGAGGGCCGCTCCTCCCAGCAGAATCTTGGCGATGGGGGATCGAACATAAATGAAGTTATACCAGGGCCGTTTCATGGCTATTCGCCTTCCTGCGTTTCTGTCAGCCAGCGGAAGTCCTTCAGCCCATACTGTTCCCAGTAGAGTGAGTCCTCATGCAGGAAGAAGAAGCGTTTGAAATTTTCTTCAACGCCTTCGCTGTCCACCCAGTGGATTTCCCACAAAATGCGGCGCAGTGACGGCTGATCCTGCGTGACGGTGATTGTGCCCCACGCGTTGTTGAACTCGGGATCAATGCCGTCAAAGTGCGCGATGGAAGCGCTAAACTCTTCGACAATGGCACGCCACTCTTCATCCGTGGTTTGCTCTTCCACAGGCACGCGGGAGTCGAAGACGCCTACGGGTACATGGGCATAGCCAGCTTCGCGAATGGCCCCCGCGCCCTCCTCGGGCATCAGTTCCTGCACCACCTCAACCGCCGGGGCAGCGCTGACTGCGTACTGCGGTGTGCCCATCCAACTGAGGATGATCATCACCACACCGGCGATAACACCGCTGATGATGGCGACGCGGCGGTCCTTGGCGCGTCGGCTGGGGTTGCGGTCAAGGTAGGGGATAGCGATCAGCAGGACGAGCAGGATGCCGGGCAGGATCACACCGGCAATCATCTTGTCGGCAATCTTGAGCATGCCCTGCAGCCAGTAGAAATACCAGGGGGCTACAGTGTGGAGCGGCGTACTCTGGGGATTGGCAATTGACTCCAGCGGCGCCGAGAAGAAGAACGCAACGGCCAGCACCATAATGGCAGAGAAGCCGATGATGAAGACTGTTTCGTCCATCAACACATCAGGCAGGAAGTAGACGCGCCGGTCAGCAGGAATGCGGTTGGCGGTGTCCTGGCCCACTTCCTCTTCATTGGCGGGCAGGCTGATGCCAAAATGCACAACCTTGTAGTAGTGCACAAAGAAGAAGAGAAAGAGAATGAGCGGCAGGAAGAGCACGTGCAGCAGATAGAAGCGCAGCAACCCGTTGGCGCCAATGTCCGGGGCGCCGCGTGCCAGCAGGTTGACTGTCTCGCCCACAATTGCCGGCGGCACTGCCTCGGCCATGGAGGTGCCGATTGTGACAGCCCAGTAGGCCAACTGGTCCCATGGCAGGAGGTAACCCGAGAAGGAGAGGAAGAGCGTCAGCACGAGTAAAATGACGCCAGTGAACCAGGTGAACTGGCGCGGCGCTTTGTAACTGCCCGTTAAGTATGTACGCACCATGTGGAGCGTGACAATCGCCACCATGAGTTCTGCGCCAATGCGGTGCAGATCGCGCATGAATTGGCCGAAGGGCACATTGCTCAACAGGCGGATCATGTCGACATAGGCCTGATTGGGCGACGGTGTGTACCAGACCATCAGGATGAGGCCGGTGATGGTCTCAAAAAGGAAGAGGTAGGTGGAGAGCAGCCCCAGCCGGAAGGTGTGGGTGAAGCGCGTAACACTCTCGTGATAGTAGGTGGGTTTGATGTGAAGCAGGAACGCTTCGGTGTGGGGTTTGAGGCGCGGATTAGGGCGACCCGGCGCCTCGCCGCGCAACATGCGGCGGACTTCGCCCGGGCTGATGCCGGCGGTGACGCGTGTGAACGTATCATCCACCAGCCCCAATACCGAGCTCATGAAGCCTTTCTTTTCGACTTCAGGCTGTACAGCCATGTTTCTGCTCTCCTCAACTGTTCCGTGCAGTGGGAAGAAACGTCGCAGCGCAACGGTTCCGGGTCGGTACAGGTCTATCAGGCCGGATTCTCAGATGGTGTGCGCAACCAGACTGTGTACATGCGCTTTTTTTGGAGACTATGCCGCCGCTCGCGCGGGTGACTCGCTCGAAGGTTGCCCCGTAATTTTGGCGCCTGTATCGACAACCAATTCGCCGTTCTCTTCCGTGGTCTCAAAGCGGTCGAGCGAACGGGGCGCGGGGCCTTCAATGTAGTAACCTTCGCGCGAGAACTTGGAGCCATGACAGGGGCACTCAAAGCGCACTGTGGACGGCTCCCACTTGTAGAGACAGCCAAGGTGCGTGCAAACCATGTAGAGCGCCTTGACGCCTTCATCGGTTGTATTCACAAGCCAGAACTTGCCGGCTACCCTGGCTTCGGGCGGTGCGTCAGTGGCAGGCATTGAGGAGACGGGACCGAGGAAGAATTTGCCGCCAAACTCACCCGCCTTGAAGCGGGGATAGAGGAACTTGAAGAGGCCAAAGCCTGTTGCGCCGGTGACAAGAAGCAACGCGCCGCCCCACGCATAGGTGAGGAATTCGCGCCGATTCATGTCGCGCATGGCAAGTTCTTCGGGCGTGAGCACGACAGGTACGTAGTTCGTATCGTCCAGCGCCCCGGCGCCGTTGGTCGCGCCATTTGTTGTGGGGGCGGCAGGGGCCTTTATGGCCGGCGCAGCCGCTGCAACGACAGTAGCAGGCGCAGATGCAGTCACCGGTGTGGCCGCTTCTGGCACTGCGACGTCTGCGACGGTGGCTTCGGCAACCGCGACCGGTGCAGCCGGCGCCGCCTCAACCACGGTGGCCTCACCTACCGTGGCCTCAACCGCTGCGGGCGCGGCTGCAGGGGTAGTGGGGACTACTGCTTCACCAGCGGCGGCTTCGGCCTTGGCGCGTTGGGCTGCCTCCTGCATCTTGCGTTTCAGTTCAGCTACGCGTTCGCTATCTGCCACTGCATGCCTCGCATTCTCGTTGCAGGTGTACCAGGCGCACGGAGAGATGGTGTGCTATCTCTGGCGAACCAGCCATCAACCAGCGATTGCCTGTTTACGTGCCGAATCGTCTCGTTGTCTGGTGTTAATTGTCTTGTCACGGATGCCGCAGGTGGCGTCGTGGCACTCGCTCGCCATGCCCGCAGGCTCCAGTGGGCGACCGCGGGAATTTGGGCTTGATGGACTGCGGCGAGTGTAGCACACGCGTTTTGACTTTGTCAAAACCGACCGGAATTTTAGGAGGTAGAATCGACGCGCGCAAGCCTTCGCGGGCATGCCTCGGCGATCTCCTGAATGCGTGCTTGCAACAGGATACAGGTCAGTTATACATCTGTATGTAGCCATCGTGCCAAGTTTCACAATGGCCGGATGCACTTTGGCGCGTACGGCGCATTGATCGACATGCGCGCGTGCGCCCATGGGCAGAAAAGCAGCGCAACGCAGAGTCGCCATAACCAAAGCGCAATGGAAAGGCAAGCGCTGAGTGCTGCGTCCTGCAAGTACGCGAGGGATTGCGTACTTGCAGGATGCACCAGTTAGGCGTCGCTCAGGTCGACAAGGCGATCGGAGAGCTGGCCGCGCCGCTCTGTTAGTTCAATGAGCTTGGCCCGCTCGCGCGCAATCAAGTCGGCAGGCGCTTTGGCGGTGAAGCCTTCGTTGCCCAGCAACCCCTCAATGCGCTGCGTTTGCTTGTCGATGTTGTCGATTTCCTTGTTGAGCCGCTGGCGCTCGGCAGCGAAGTCAATCAATCCGGCCAGGGGCAGATAGACGGTGACGCCGCCCACGGCAAGCGTGACCGATTTGTCCGGAGGCGGCAGCTCCGTCGCAATCACGGCGGTGCCAGCATCCACGCGCGCCAGGTTGGCCAGCAGCGGCAGCGATGCGGCCAGCAGGCCGGCGTACTCGCCGGCGGCAAAGTGCGCCGGAATGCGCTTGCCCGGCTCCACCTCATACTCACTGCGTGCATTGCGCACCGCGCGCACAATCTCCTGAATGCGGCCAAAGCTCTCGTTGGCGATTGGGTCGCTGTGGCCGGCGCGCACAGGCCAACGCGTGACAATCAGCGCGCGCCCCTCTGGCGCGGCCTGGGCAATTGCGGGCAGGCTTTGCCAAATTTCCTCGGTCACAAAGGGCATGAAGGGGTGGAGCAGGCGCAGGCTCTGCTCAAGCACATAGGCAAGCACCTGGCGCGTGGCGCGCGCTTCGTCGGGCGCACCGTCGTAGATGCGCACTTTGGAGGCTTCAATGTACCAGTCGCAGTAATCACTCCAAAGGAATTCGTAAAGCTGGCGGCCTGCCTCGCCCAGTTGCCAGTCGCCAATCAAGCGCGTCACATCGTCCGTCACGGTGTCAAGGCGGCTGAGAATCCAGCGGTCCGACAGCGAGAGGAGGTCACTGGCGGGCAAGGCGTAGGTGCGCGCGTGGATATCGGCGGCATCCAGCGGCAAATCCTGCCCTTCAATGTTCATGATCACATAGCGCGCCGCATTCCAAATCTTGTTGGCGAAGTTGCGGCTGCTTTCCACACGCTGGATGGCAAGCTTGGCATCGTTGCCCGGCGTGGAGGTAGTGAGCAGCGTGAAGCGCAAGGCGTCGGCGCCGTAATCGTGGATAAGGTCGAGCGGGTCCAGGGCGTTGCCGAGCGATTTGCTCATCTTGCGCCCCTTCTCGTCGCGAATGATGCCGTGCAGGTAGACTGTGCGGAAGGGGACTTCGCCAGTGAACTTGAGTCCCAGCATGATCATGCGCGCCACCCAGAAGAAGAGGATGTCGTAACCCGTCTCGAGCACACTGGTGGGGTAGTAGCGCGCGAGGTCTTCTGTTTGCGCGGGCCAACCCAGGGTGCTGAAGGGCCACAGACCGCTGCTGAACCATGTGTCAAGCACGTCGGGGTCCTGCTCCAACTCGACGGCGCGGCCAAAGCGCGCCTGGGCCTG
>DIAV01000291.1 GCA_002415895.1 Anaerolineales bacterium UBA5069
CCGCTGCACTCTCTTCGGCGCTCAGTTCGCTGGGTACAATGTCGAGCAGCGCAACCGGCACGCCCGCGTTGGCCAGATGGCCGGCAATTGCAGCGCCCATGGTGCCCGCGCCAATCACTGTGACATGGTTGATTCCGTATGGCATGAATATGCTCCTTCGCCCACCACGCGGGATGGGCCATTGCTGCTGATAGCGGCGTCGCGGCGCATCTGCGCCCAAACGCGGTTGGTGACGTGCAATGACGCTGTAGATAGCAGGCGCGCAGGCGTGGCCTGCGCGTCGTAACTGGCTCAATTGTGCCAAATGGTTGTTTTGGCAGGGTTGCCGGTCTGTGGGGCCACGCAAAACCGGGTGGCATGGCAGCAAGGGTTCGCCCCTCGCTGCCATGCCACCCGGCGCTGCAAGCTATGCCGAGTGCCTGCTACTTCGTGACAGCAGGGATATAGATGGGCGAAACGTAATTCGCCGCACGCGGATCAATGCGATAGTTGAACTTTGTGAGCGGATCGCCCAGCAGCAGGAAGTTGTACAGCACGTCGGAGTTGCTTGGCCCCGCCAGCGCGAACTCCATGTAGCCGGCTTCAAGCAGATCACCCAGACGCACCGCAACACCAGGCTTGGCAAAGAGTTTGGCAAAGAAGCCATCCTGCAACAATTCGTGGCCTGCGGCAACGCTTTGCCCGCTCGATCCCCACACCGCCACCGCGCCACCGCGCGGGGCAAGGAAGAAGCCTTCGTCAATTGTGGTGCCCGAATTGGCAGGCGTGGCAAACGAAGCCGTCATGCAGGTCATGGAAAGCTGTACATAGAGCTGATTCGTGCGGTAGAGCGAGAAGGCGTCAGTCAGCCCCAGCAAAAAGGCGCGCGCTGCGCCCGTCTTCTCCAACTCGCCCATGTTGAAGATGTTGGCGTGACCATTGTACACCACAAGCGCCGGGCCATCCTGCAGGCCCCACAGCGCACGCTTTTGCGCATCTTCGCGCAAACCCACACGCCACCACTCGTTGAAGACAGGCGGCTTGGGTGTTCCGGGGAATGGATCAAAGTAGACACGCGGCGTCAATCCGGGCACTGTCCGATTCGGGTTAAGCACCCATGCATTGTCCGAGAACTCGGCGAAGTCGCCACCCCCATCAACACACCCTGTTGCACACTGGGCTGAACCAAGAAACGGCTTCAGATGGTTGTCGGCAAGGTAGAGCGCCGTGCTGCGCCAGGTTGCCTTGAGGTCGGTGGCGGTTTCGTAGCTGACGATCTTGCTGACAACCAATTGCACTTCCTCTGTACTCTTCACAGGAAAGCGGCCCACCCACACGTCCATTATGAAGAGAGTGTTTGCGTCGCCAAACTGGCCATAGCAATTGTCGCACGCCACCTCACCCAGCCAGCGATCAACACCTTCGATCATGTATGGCGGTATCAGTGTGGGCGTGCGCTCGCGCTGCTCGAAGTTGCGCGGATCATAGGTGCCGTCGCCCACAAGCACAACGGAGAGGGGCGTCACTCGGTCCTGTGGAGAAGACGCTGCAGGCCAAGTCGCGTACGCTTCCATGAGGAAAGCACGAATCGCCTCGGGGTCCACGTAGCCGCCGCTGTAGGCATCATAGACGCGGCGCACGTCAACCGCGAGCGCCTTTGTGCCCTGGCTGTTGCGCAGATCGAGCAGAGGCTGCAGAGGGGCCTTGAAGCTTGCATCGGGAATCATGTAGAGTGCCACGCCACGCTGCGCCGGCGGCACGCTGGCCGCCGTAAGCGGGCTGTAGGCGCGCACTGCAGGCTCAAACGCAAAGCCGGGGCCGGCGACAATGTAACGGCGGCCCGCCTCACTGTCCTGAAAGCCCGCAGCGCTTGCACCGCTCAGGGCGATTGGCGCGTCTGGGTCTGTGACATCCCACACGCCGTAGCCGCCGGCAAACTGCGGGGCATCGCTCCAGCGATAGCCCGTGTCCAAAGGGTTGCCCCAGAAGAGTGCGCCCTTGCCTCCCATGGCCAGCGACGCCGGACGCGCATAGCTGATGGATTCAAAGAACAGTGCACGCGGCGTGGCCTGCGGCACAAAGGTCACATCCATGCTCACGGGGTTGCCTGCATCGCTGAACGTTGCCGTCGTGAGTCCAGCGGTGGCATCCAGCGTCACGTTGTCGCTTCTGCCTGCCACATCAAATACAAAGTCGAGGCCCGTGCTATAGGAGGGATCCGGTGTCACCGTAAAAGTGAAGGTCGCATCCGCATTCACCAGCGGCAACTCATTGCGCGGCAGGACTCTGGCCAGATCGCGCAGATTGGCCGTCAGCGAGGGCACGGTGTCAGTTAGCGACTTGGTATTGAAGATGGCCGAGAAATAGTGGTCACCATCCGCCCCCGGATACTTGGAGCTATACCGGGAGGGCCAGCCATAGGAGTTCTGCCATTCGCCGCGGTCAATCACCGTAGAGACTGCCGCTGCGCCGTCGCCGGGCGCGGCCAGGCTGCGCGCAGCCATGATGGGGCTGCGGCGCGCGGGGTCATTCTCCAGCGAAACCTGATAGTAGGAATTTGTGTTCCAGCGGTCACCCACGCTCTCCGCATAGAAGCGCACTTCATCCACCACCACCTGCACGGGCACAACCACGCCGCGGTGGCTTACGCGAAGCTTCGCCATAGCGCCGGTCACTTCATAGGCGCTGCCCAATTGGGCGGCTTTGATGCTTTGCATGCCCGGGTTGGCAACCACAAGCGTCACGGTGCTTGCAGCCGCTGCGGCCGCCTCTGCATCTTCCTCACCTGCGCCTGTGGCCAAAGCAGCCTGTTGCGCGTTTGTGGCTTCCAGTGCAGCCGCGCGCTGCTCGGCATATTCCCACGGTGCAACCGCAATCGCCGCCGCGCCCGGAATGTTTGTCTCCAGCGCCGTTGCCAGCTTCGTTACGCCATTCTGCGCGAAGATGGGGCTTATCGCCACCATCACCAGATACTCGCCCTTGACCCAACCCTGGCGCAGCACAAAAACGGGCTGCTCGGGCAGCGCCACAATTTCTGCTGTTACAGGGACGGGGGCCGCCTGCCCCTCATCCAGAAGCACCGGGGGCAGTTCGGGCGCGCCGGGGTTGACCATCTCGGCGGGCAGGTCGATTGTCTCCAGACGTGTGATCTGCGGCAGTGTCACGGCTTCCATGGCGGCAAAGCGCAGAGGGATCACCTTGAAGGGCAAATCAAAGCCCTGATAGCGCTGGAGCGGCATTTGTGCGGCAAGCGCGTTGAGCAACTCCGCACTGTCGGCAGCGCCTGCGGCGACTGCGGCTGAAGCTGAGGCCAGCGCTGCACCGCCCCACACAATCTGCACGCCGCCGCCGTTGTTGGCCACCTGCAGCGCGGCGAGAGGCCCCTGTGCGACAGGCTCCTGGGCGGCTGCAGGCAAAGCAGAAGGCAAAAGCAGCGCACCCGCAACCAGAAGCGCTACGGCTCTATGCAGCCACGCAGATCGCATTAGGTGCCTCGCGGGTCGTTCTTCTGGCATTTTGTATGGACCGACCATGTTTTTGCTCATATTCCTGGCTTGTCTAATGAAGACCTGCATGTGCTTTTTGCCGGCGTGTTGACTTGCACACACCCCAAAAGGATGGCCGGGGCGATGGACACCCTGTCACGCTCTTTGCTGATTGATTGCTCTGCACCCAATGGGGGGGTATACGAGATGGCGGAGGATGCAGCCTCCCCTAAACTGAATCGCCGGTGACTCACCATTCCTTCGCGCAGGCCGGGCGTATTATGCTTGCGCGCCGCATTCTGTGCGCAAACCCTGACGCGCGCTCGGCTGATGGTTACCTCGCGCAAGGACAAGGTTTTTGCGCTGTAAAACAAACAGGCAACCCACGCTGGGGGTTGCCTGTTGTTGCAAAGCTATAAGCGCACTGCCTTTTATAAAGCCGCGCGCTTGGAAGGGCTGCGGGGCAGCGCCACAATAACAGTGGCGGCTAATCCCTTAGTCCTTCTTGTTGCGCCGTCGCGCGACAACACCCGATAGTGCGGCCAAACCGGTGCCGAAGAGTGCAATCGTCACAGGCTCAGGAATCGGCACAGGCGTCGGGGAGGGTGTGGGTTCAATGCCCGGGTCCGGCGTGGGCGTTGCAGTGGGCGTTGCAGTGGCAGTTGCCTCTGGTTCAGGCGTGTTTGTATTGGTAGATGTTGGCGTTGCGGTGGGTGGGATGGGTGTGTTGGTCGCTGTGGCAGTCGGCGTAATCGTCGGTGGCTCAGTTGTCGGCGTGTCAACCGCCGGCACATCCTGAGCGAATGCAACTTGCACGGGGACAATGGCGCAGCCAAGCACGAGCGCGAACACGGCCAGCAGCAATGATAGCCTCAGGGCACGGTTCAACATGAGTACAGATTCTCCATTTCGATGATGACTAAGGGTGCTTGCGGAGATAATGTGCAGGCGCGGGCATGTGAGTAAACCGCGTCCCAAAGCGTTCCGATGCATAATACACGAAACGCTTTGGCAGTGCAAGACGCAAAAAGAACGAAAAGGTTGCGCCCAACTTCACCGCCAATCTGCGGCCAGGGGGAGGCGGCACAGCACGGCGGTGCAGCGCGGCTGCGCAACACAGGCAATGGACGCTCGCTGCTGCAATGCGTATACTCAGGCTGCACGTGCAGCGCCTCGCTGCCGCGCACCCTGTCCGCACAGACAGCCCCAATATATAGCCTGATTGCATTTCGAACATGCACACAGAGGAGATTCATGATGCCTTTCTATGATCTTGCCGGTCGCACCGCCAAGGAACTTTTTGCCGGGGTGACAACACAAACCTTCTGGGGCGACAAGATGCTCCTCTCCTGGGTAACGCTGGAACCTCACGCGGTGGCCCCGGCGCATAGCCACCCGCACGAGCAGGCAGGCGTCGTCTTCAGCGGTGCACTGGACTTTACGATTGGCGGCGAAACGCGCACGCTGCGCCCCGGTGACATGTACCTTGCACCCGGCGATGTGGTGCATGAGGCGCACGCCGGCAGCGAAGGCTGTGTTGTGCTGGAAATCTTCAGCCCCGTGCGCGAATTGCTGCAATACTAACTGGTGCATCCGGCAAGTACGCGCGAGTTTGCGTAGCGGCGGCTTCAGCCGCCGTTCTCGAGAATGAGGCACGCAGTGCATACCAACGGCGGCTG
>DIAV01000012.1:0-2380 GCA_002415895.1 Anaerolineales bacterium UBA5069
GCGACTCTTCGTCATCCGCCATTTCGGGCGCCGATTCATAGATCGTGCGCCCCACCATCATGCTGATAATGCGCTCAATCGTCGCGTCGGCCGTGCGCACGGTGTCAATGTAGCGGCCGTCACGCATGACCGTAATGCGATCCGATATGCGCTGCAACTCCTCCAGACGGTGCGAGATGTAGACAACGCCCACCCCTGTTGCCTGCAGTTGGCGGATGAGACGGAAGAGTTCATCAATCTCTGTCTCGGTCAACGCGGCAGTCGGCTCATCCATGATGAGCACTTTGGAGTTGAAGGAGAGCGCCTTGGCAATCTCCACCATCTGCTGCTTGGCCACGCTGAGGTCAGCCACCTTCATACGCGGATCCAGCACGAGATTCATGTGGTCAAAAAGCGCCTGGGTATCGTCGTTCAGCTTCTTGTCATCAAGCCAAAAGCCGCCAGCGCGCGGCTCGCGCCCAATGTAGACATTCTGCGCCACGGTTAGGTGGGACATAAGGTTCAATTCCTGGTGGATCATGCTAATCCCCAGGGCCTGCGCTGCGCGCGGGTTATGAATTTCGGTTTCCTTGCCATTCACTTCAATGCGGCCGCCATCTCTTTCATAGATGCCGGCCAGCACTTTCATCAGCGTGGACTTGCCCGCGCCATTTTCGCCCACCAGCGCGTGCACTTCACCGGCAAGCAGTTCAAAACGACAGCCGTCCAAAGCGTGCACACCGGGGAAGGACTTGTCAATACCTTCCATTGCAATCAATACATTCGCCATAAGTTGCCTCTGCCAGCATGACGGAGCCGTGCGCGTTGTCCAGCCTGGGGAGCAATCCGGGATGAGGTCAGCCGTGCGTTGGGGAGTCGCATCCGGTAGCACAGTTTGGGGGCGACGCGGGTGTCGCGCCGCCCCCAACCCGGCCAGCCATTAGCCCGCGCTGTGCGCAGGCCAATAGTCAGTCACAATCAATCATACAGCAGCGGCTGCATCTCGGGATTGTCAATGGTGGTGGCATCGTACCACTTGAAGCCGGTGTCAATGACCAGGGGCAGTTCTTCGCCCGCGATCGCCTTGACGGCGGACTCAACGCACTTGTAGCCAATGTTGACCGGGTCCTGGCTCACTGCGCCGGCCTGCAGACCGGAGCGAATGGCTGCCTTCTGGGGTGCGCCGGCGTCGTAGCCGATGATCACAATCTTGCCGCCCATGTTCAACTCGGTCGCAGCGTTGATGACGCCGATGATCGAGCCTTCATTGGCGCCGAAGAAGCCCTTGAGGTCGGGGTGAGCCTGCATAATGGCCTTGGCAATGTCAGTCGACTTGAGCTGGTCGCCGCCGCCGTACTGGACGTCCACTACCTCAATGTTCGGGTACTTCTCGGCCATCTGACCGGTGAAGCCGGCCACGCGGTCAATACCCGTGCGGCTGGTCTGGTCGTGCGCAATCACGGCAACCTGGCCTTCGCCACCAATCAGCTCGGCCATCTTGTCGGCCGCCAGCGCCGCCGCGGCCACGTTGTCTGTGGTCACGGTGGTCACAGGAATGTCGCTGTCAACACCCGAGTCGAAACCAATGACCGGGATGCCTTCGGATTTGGCGCGCTCGAGCAGGGGAATCATGGCCTTGCTGTCAAGGGCGGCGAGGCAAATGGCGGCGGGCTTCTTGTCAAGCGCCGTCTGGAACATTTCCATCTGCTTGTCAACCTGCGACTCGCTCTCGGGGCCTTCGAAGGTGATGTCGACGTTGAACTCAGCGGCGGCATTCTCCGAACCCAGCTTCACAGCCTGCCAGAACTGGTGCTGGAAACCCTTGGAGATGATCGGAATGTACGGCTTGGCGGCAGCATCAGCCGGGGCGGCTTCTTCGGCCGGGGCGGCGGTTGCATCAGCCGGGGCGGCAGCGGCGTCAGCCGGGGCAGCCGGGGCGGCGGCAGGCACGGCGCAACCCGCCAGCATTGCTGCAACAACCAGCAGGCTGAACAGGCTCAGCAGCAGAGTCTTCGACTTCATAGTCTTTCTCCTTTGCGACATTGGTAAGAGATTACGGGAAACTGCAAGTCAAACAACATGATTTAAAGCATAGGTCACTGTGCTGCACCAACAAGTTCATCAACTTCCGGCCGAAACCGTATGACCGCGTAAATCATTCATGCACACCTGCCGTGCGCGCGATACGATGAACTGCCGATCCAATTTGGATGGGTTGGGGTGTTGATTTTCGCACGTGCACGGCGGCGGCTTGAACCGAACCACCGAGATTTCGGACACCTGTCTGGGACTATGACAATAGTACATCAGACGAAAAAGGAGGGCAACTTACACAAAAGCCGCTCGCGAGAACTTGCAGAGAACGGCATGATGTTGCGCTAAGTGCTGCGTCTTGCAAGTG
>DIAV01000012.1:2522-10963 GCA_002415895.1 Anaerolineales bacterium UBA5069
CGCACCTTTGTGGCTTTGCGTTGCAATGCTGTTTTCATGCCGGTATCACTCTAGATGGGGATGAGCCGCGTCTGCACCTGCTCTGCCACCTGCGCGACGGCTTCGAGGCTGCCAAAGTCTGTGCCGGGGCGCATAGCGGCTGCGGTGCCGCAGGCAACGCCCCAGCGCGCAATCTCCGCCAATGGCAGCGCCCGTGCCAGCGCCCAAAGCATGCCGGCCACTGTGGCATCGCCCGCGCCAACCGTGTTGCGCGCCTGCACCGCAGGGGGAATTGCGTGCACACACGCCCCCTCACGTGCGAGCACCAGCCCATCTGCACCCAAACTAATCGCAGCCATCTCTACGCCCGCGCCGCACAACTGCACAGTCGCGCGTGCGGCGCTTTGCGGCGTATCGATAGTGACACTCAGCACTTCGCCTGCCTCCAGCGCGTTGGGCTTGATGAGGAATGGGCGCGCGCGCAAACCCAATCGCAGCGCCTCTCCGCTGGCGTCGAGCACGGCCAGTGCGCCGCGTGCGTGGAGCAGTTCTATCACCTCAGCATAGAGATGCGTGCCCACGCCCTGTGGCAGGCTGCCCGCGAGCACCCACAAATCGCCCGCCTGCACTTCCTCGGCAATGACGGACAGGAGTGCGCCCACCTCACTTGCACTGACAAGCGGCCCCGGCTCGTTGACCTTAAGGTGGTGTGTTCCCTCGGCGTCGGTGACGACATAGCAACTGCGCGTTTCGTTGGCAATGGGCACGGCGCGTACGTCGATTGCCGCCGCCGCCATCATTGCGCCCAGGCGCGCCCCGGCCGCGCCCCCCAAAAACGCTACGGCTCGGCTCGCCACGCCCATGTTGGCAAGTGCACGCGCCACGTTGAAGCCCTTGCCGCCGGGATCAATGCGCGCAGCGCTGGCGCGCAGCACCTCATCAAGGCGCACATCCGCCACGGTGAGCGTGTGATCGAGATTCGGGTTGGGGGTGAATGTGAAAATGCGCGGCGTGTTCAAATTCCATTCTGCAGCGCACCCAGCGCATGCATGATCTCTCGGTTGGCCGGGTAGGCGCGCGTGTAGAGCGCGAAAAGCTCGGTATAGCGTGCCTGGCGTACAGGGTCGGGCGGGAGCGGCGCGTCAAGACGCGCCCAGGTGCGCGCGGCTTGGGCAACATCCAATAACCCCGCGCCGTGGCCGGCAAGCAGCGCAGCGCCGAGCGCCGATTGCTCGGTGACAAGCAGACGCCGCACCTCTACACCAAAGACATCGGCCACAATCTGCCGCCAAACCAGGCTGCGCGCACCGCCTCCGGCCAGCAGCACCTGCTGCGGCAGCGCGCCGGCGCCCACCTCCATGAGCACGCGATAGGCATCATAGCAGGCAAAGGTCGCGCCCTCGAGTACGGCGCGCACAAGGTGCGCCTGACTGTGCGCGGCGGCCAGGCCGAGAAACGCGGCGCGCGCTGCGGGATCCAGCAGTGGCGTGCGCTCGCCCACAAGGTAGGGCAGAAAGAGCAGGCCGCCTGCACCTGGGGGTACTTCGGCGGCGCGCGCCGTCATGCGCGCGTAGGCATCGTCCCCCGTCCAGCCCAATACTTGCGTGCGCAGCCAGCGCAAGGCCATGCCCACGTTCAGGGTTGCGCCCATCTGGTACCAGCCCGCACCCCCGCTCCCCGGCGCCAGCGCGCTGCAGAAGGTGTGCAAGCGCCCACGCGTGTCAACCGCGGGCTGCGCCGCCGGACGCACAAGCTGGCCCCCTGTGCTGAGATTCACGAGCAGCGTGTCACTCTCCACTGTGCCCGCGCCCAACATGCCGCAGGCTGTATCGGCCGAGCCAACGACCACAGGCGTGTGGGCGCGCAGGCCCAACGCCTCTGCAGCCGCAGGCAGCAGTTCACCTGCAATCTCCGTGCTGGGTCGCACTGCAGGCAGTTGGCTACGCGCAACGCCAACCGCTTCAAGCAGCGCAGGAGACCAATCACGCGCCTGCACATCCAGCATGAGCGTGCCCGAGCCGTCGCCCGCGTCGGTGGCAAGTGCGCCCGTCATGTGCAGGCGCAGCCAATCCTTGGGCGCGAGCACTGTTGCAATGCGCGCGAAAAGCTCGGGGCGCTGCGTGCGCAACCACAACAAGGTGGCCGCCTGAAAGCCCGTGGCCACCGGGCTGCCGGTCGTTTCGATGAGGCGCGCCGCGCCCACGCGCGCGGTCAGTTCGCGCACCTGATTTGCGCTGCGCTGGTCGGGCCAGATGATGGCGTTGCCCAGCAGCGCGCCTGTACCATCCAGCAGCACGGCGCCGTGCATCTGCCCCGAAAGGCCAACGGCCGCGATGGCGTCGGCATGGCCGGTGCTGGCCGTGCGCACAGCCCTTTGCACCGCTGCCCACCACAGTCCGGCCTCCTGCTCGGCAAAACCAGGCTGCGGGGCGCGTACAGGATACTCAGCGCTGCCACTGCCGACAACCTCACCTGCACAGGTGACACAGAGCACCTTGACCGAGGAGGTGCCCAGGTCAATGCCCAACAGTAGGGGCGCCACAACAGAGGCGGCGCTCATGCGGCGTGCCTGTCATGCGGGCCAATCCAGATCCCGCCCTGCTGCCGCCAGCCATCCAGCACCAACGCTGGCGCGTGGCGCGCCCAGCCTCCAGCAATGCGCGCCTGCACCTGCGCCCAGGGCATAATGCCCGAACTCGCATCGGGCGCTTCAACGCTGTGCGCGCCCACCGCCACAGCGGCGGTAATGGCATCCTCGGGCGCAAGGCCATGCAGCAGCCCTGTAATAAAGCCTGCAATTGTGCTGTCGCCCGATCCCGTGGTGCCGCCCACATGCACGTTGAAACAGGTGGAAAGGAGTTCGCGCCCGGCCCATGCCGCGGCGTCGGCGGGATGGGCGCGGCCTGCCGCCGCGATCCGCGCCACATCATTGCGCGTGCGCAGGTAAAGCCCCTGGTCGCCCAGTTTGAGCAGCACAATAGCCGCGCCAAAATCCAGCAGCCGTTGCGCCGTGGCAGACAGCAGCACGCCGTCCACGGGCGCCTCACCTGCACGCAGTGCGTTGGAGCGCGGCCTGTCCAGCATGTAGACGATTTCGTCAATGGAAGGCGAGAAGAGATCGACAAAGGGCAGCGCATTGCGGAGTACAGGCAGCCAGTCAATACGCCCTGCCTCGGAGAGAGGGTCGGGATAGGACATATCAAGCGAGACCGTGACGCCCGTGGCGCGCACCATTTTGAGCATGGCGGCCAGTTCGCTGCCGCCATCCAGAAACATGCGCCGCATAATGGGCGGGTAGCCAAAATGGAAGACGCGCGCGCCCGCCACCACATCCAGACGCACATCGGCCGCGCCGTAGGTGTCGTTAGGGCCGGGCGAGTGCAGAAAAACGCGGTCCACACCCGGTGGGTTGATCACAATTGTGTAGGACGATGGCTCCTGCGGTGCGCGGATCATCCCCTCGGTCAGTGCAGGGTCGCGTGCGTTGAGCAGATCAATTAACGCCTGGCCAAAGAGATCTCCCCCCACCTTGCCCATGAGACGCACAGGCACACCCAGCCGGTGGAGCGCGAGCCCCGTGTTGGAGACGGAGCCGCCGGTTGTGGCAATGCACGGCCCCGTCTGTGTCAATTTGCCGGGAATGAGGATTTCGCTCAGCGGGCGCTCTGGCCCCTCAAAGGTGGGAATGATGTCCACGCAGACGTGGCCCGCGGCCACCACGTCATAGGCGCCGGAATTGGAAGTCAGTGGTTTCATGGGCTTTATCAGGCGCAATCATTGACAATTGAATATTGAATAATGGGTTGTGGCTCGGCGCGGCTTGGGTCACGTTGCAGCAATTCTTGCTGCTCTCTACAGCAGCGCGGCGTTGGCGTGGTGCAGCGGGCGCGTGGCCGCATAGATGCCCTGGTAGACATTGCGGAAAATGGCATCATAGCGTTCGGCCAGCGCGGGGTCGGGCACGATTATGGTACGCGTGACGTTGTGCGCCGCTGATGCTGCCGCCGCACTTGGGTAGATGCCGGCGCCCAGGCCGCCCAGCAGGGCTGCGCCCGCCGCCACCTCTTCCTCAATGCCGGCGACGGTGAGCGCCTGATTGAGGATGGCCGCCTTGATTTCCACAAAGAGGCGATTGCGGCTCACACCGCCAATCACAAAGATTTCGCCTGGCCGTTCATAGCCGGAAAAGCGCAGCAGCGGCTCAAGCACGTTGCGCGTCTCGAAGGAAAGCCCCTCGAGAATGGCGCGGAACATCATGCCACGCGTTACGTCGGTGCTCAATCCAATAAAGACGCCGCGCGCGCGCGGGTCGTTGGAGGGCGAATGGGGCAGGCGCATTTGCGGCACAAAGCGCACGCCCAGGCTGCCCACAGGCGCGGCCTCGGCCTCGGCCGTCAGTGTGGCATAGTCCACGCTGCCCGCAATCTGGCGGAACCAGTCAATGCAAATGCCGGCTGTGCGGTAGGCGCCCATGCCATAGTAACCATCCACCACATGCGCGCCCTGCTCGTAGCCCTGCTCGGCCACACGCTCGCCCGCAAGAGGCTTGTCGATGGTCAGCAGCACCGCCTCGGCCGTGCCCACCGAATCCAGCAGCGTGCCTGGCGTGGCCGCACCAATCGCCAGTGCACCGCAAAGGTGATCATGACCGCCTACAGCCACGTGCGCCTGTGGCGGCAGTCCGGTTTCGGCGGCGGCGGCAGCCGTGACGCGGGCCAGCGGCGTGCCCCCCTGCGCCAGGGGCGCAAAGAGCGCGGGATTAATGCCGGCGTCGCGGATAAGGTCGACGGCCCAACTGCGGTTGGCAAGGTCTAGCGCCATGGTGCGCGACGCCACCGAGTAATCGGTGGCCGCCTCGCCGCAGAGCTTCCAGGTGATGTAATCCGCCACGTGCAGCCAACGCACGGCGCGCGCGAATTGCTCGGGCGCATTCTCCTGAATCCAGGCAAGTTTGCAGAGGCTGAAGATTGCCTGGGGAGTAAGCCCTGTCGTGGCGTAGACACGCTCTGCGCCCAGCAATTGCGCCAGGCGGCTGCCTTGCGCCTCACTGCGCGAGTCATACCACGCGATCATCTCATAGAGGGGCTGGCCTTGCGCATCCAGCAGCACACCGGTCTCGCCCACGCTCGCCACGCCCACCGAGGCAATGCGCGCGGGGTTTTCGACCTGCGCCGTGGCCGCGCGCAATGCGGCGGCCGTCGTTTGCCAAAGCTCGCCAGGGTCATAATAGGCCCAGCCGGGACGGGGGAAATGGGTTGGCGTCTTTTGAGACGCGCGCGCCACAATGCGGCCGTCGGCCTCAAAGACCACAGCCTTGATGTTGGTCGAGCCGATATCCAGCCCAACAAGCAGAGGATCGTTTGTCACAGCACTATCTTTCCAGGGGCTTTTTCGCGGATTTGCGGGGATGTTCGTTTCTGTCATGCGGCAGACTTGTGATGGCGCAAACTATTTCAAGGAGTGGGGAGTGGGGAGTCGGCAGTCGGGTGTCGACAACACCAGCGACTCCCGACTCCCCACTCCCCGTTGTTCTACCCCTTCACCGCGCCCAGCGTAAGGCCGCGCACAATGTAGCGCTGCGCCAGCAGGGCGAGAATCGTCGGCGGCAGCATTGTCATCAACACGCGCACACCCACTTCGTGGAACTGCACGCCGCGCGTATGCTGCGCACCAGCGATAATCACCGGCATGGGAATCGCGTTCTTCGAGGTGAGCGTCAGCGCGAAGAGAAACTCGTTCCATGAGAAGGCCATGCAAATGATCCAGACGGAAACCAGCCCCGGCACAACCAGCGGCAGCGCCACGCGTGTGAAGGCCTGCCACCGATTCGCGCCGTCCACAAACGCGGCTTCCTCCATTTCGGGCGGCAGCTCGCGGAACATCTGGCTCAGAATGATCACGGGGAAGGGCAGCACAAAGGTGGCGTTCAGCAGAATCAGCGACCAGATTTTGTCGGTTGCGCCGATGCTGCTCATGATCAGGAAGAAAGGCAGCACCACTACAACCGGCGGCAGAATACGCTGGCTGAGGAACCACGTTGTAATGGATCCATTGCTGACACGCTGAAAGCGGAAGCGCGCGAGTGCATAGGCCGCCAGCGTGCCAATGATGACTGATACCGTTGCCGCACCCGTTGAAATGAGCGTGCTGTTGAGCAGCGCGCGTCGGATTTCGCGCTGGCTCAGATTGGAGATCCACGTGTCGAGCGTTGGCTTGAAGGTCAGCCACGGCACCCACGTGCCCGGTCGGAAGGTGTCGCTGGGGTGCTTAATGGAATTGAGCAGCGCCCAGTAGAAGGGAAAGAGCACCCACAGCAGCATGAAAATGAGGAGCACCCAGATCACAATATTGAGCAGCAGCGAGTTACGGCGTTGCAGCATGGGTCACGCCTCCTCATAGAGAGAGCGGATGCGCCCGAAGAGTAACGAAACGATGACCGAAACGATAATGAGCAGCAGGAAGCCTTGCGCCGCGGCGTAGCCATGGTCAAAGAAGCGCATCCCTGTTCGATACTGGAACATGCTGTAGACCTCGGTGGCGCGCCCGGGTCCTCCCAGCGTCAGGCTCATGGGAATGTCAAAGACCTTGAAGGCGTCAACCAGCCGGAAGAGCAGAATGAGCCAAAGCGTCGGCATCATGAGCGGCAGCGTGATGCGACGGAACAACTGCCAGCCGCCGGCGCCGTCGACCGCAGCCGCCTCGTAGAGGTCCACAGGCAAACCCTGCAGGCCGGCCAGCGAAACAAGGAAGACAAAGGGGGTCCACTGCCAGATATCTACAAGGATGATTGCAACGCGCGCCCAAAATGGATTGGAAAGCCACGGAATGCTTGACCCACCCAGCGAGCGAATCAGCACATTGATCGGGCCATTTGTTTCATAAAAAATCGTGATGCCGAGATACCCGAGCGCGACGGGTGTGGCAAAGAGGGGCAGGATCATGATGGCGCGCAGCACATTGCGCCCACGTATCTCACGGTTGAGCAGCAGCGCGAGGCTGAAGCCAAGGACCATTTCGACCGCGACTGTGGAGATGACGAAGATGAACGTCACCCAGAGGCCATTGTGCAGGTTCTCGTCGGTGAAGAGCCGCGCATAGTTGTCGAGACCGACAAAGGCGTTGCGCCGGCCAAAACGATAGCTGAACAGAGAGCTGTAGAGCGCGTAAAGCAGCGGGAAGATCGTGAGTGCCAATACCCAGAAAACAGCGGGCAGCAAAAACGCCCAGCGGCTTCGGTCCTGCGCACGCACCGGTATCTCGCGCACGGCAGGCGCTTCAGACAATCCGACGGATTGAGACATCGCGGTTCACCCTGTGTAGGGGCTGGGGGGCAGTTGCCCACCCCCCAGCCGTGTGACTAGGTCAAGCCAGCTTTGCAACGTACAACGAGGAAGGAGCTATTCCAGGCCAAGGGTTTCCTTGTAGGACTTCTGCTGCACGTCACGGCCAAGGCGCTCGGTGATCGACTCGTAGTCTGCAACAACTGCCTGCAGCGCCTCTTCAGCGGTCTTCTGTCCTGTGGCAGCCTCGGAGAGGTGGACGTCAAGCGAAGTCCAGTACTCAAAAGCGCCCGGGATGCGCAGGTAGGGGAATTGCAGTTCGTTGTTGAAGTTGTCGTAGTAGGCCTTGGTGTAATCCTTGATGTCCGCCTCGTCCCAGCCTGCCTGCAGGAAGGCATCAAGCGTTGCCGTGCCATCCGGCTCCAGGATGTGGCTGTAGCGACCCGGGTCTACGCCATCCCAACCGCGGGCGGCATAGATGAAGGACTTCTCGGGTGTTGCCATGAGGGCCAGCAGGTAGTAGGTGCACTCGGGCGCCTTGGAGATGGCGCTGATGACGCCTGCCCACGAACCGCCGGTTGTGTTGCCAACAAGGTTGGGGGTCTCTGTCGCCACCCACTCACCCGTCTTGACATTGTAGTATTCCATGGTGCCGGGCATGGGCGCCGAGCCTGTCTTGCCCTTAACCTGGCTGCCCTCTTCCTGCGCAAGTGCGCCGAGGTCGCCCCAGGTGAAGGTCATGGCTGCCTGGCCGCGCAGGAAGTGGTCCCACGCCTCGCCCAGGCTCCAGCCCATCATCGCTTCGGGGCCGAACTGGAGGAGGTCAATCAGTGTCTCCATGGCACGCATGTGGCCCGGGCTGTCCATGAGGGGTGCCATGGTCTCCGGATCGAACCAGAAGAGATCGGGGTTCTCGGGGCCGATCACAAAGGGTGCGGCAAAGGACATGAAGTGGAACATGCCCTGCCCACCCACCTTGAGGTGCATGGTGAGGCCGTCATCCGGGGTGCCGTCGCCGTTCAGGTCCTTCTGGTCAAAGTACTCGGCAGCATCGCGGAACTCTGCCCATGTGGTGGGCACCTTGAGGTCGTAGCCGTAGGCTTCCTTGAAGGCGGCCTGGTGGGCAGGGTCTTCAAAGAGGTCACGACGGTAGTACATTACCTGGCCGTCGTGGTCGTTGCC
>DIAV01000012.1:10979-14554 GCA_002415895.1 Anaerolineales bacterium UBA5069
TCGTCAATGTTCCACTTGGGGAACTTGCCGGATGTATCGTTGTAGTAGTCGGTGTAATCGAGAACGTAGCCGCCCTCGACAAGGTCGCCAAGCCACCATGCGCCGGCGATAGAGGTGTCATAGGCGCCTGCGCCACTGGTGACGTCTGTCATCAGCTTGGGGAAATGTTCGCTGTCAGGCGTCTCGATGATATCGAGCTTGGCCCCAGTTGCAGCTTCGAATTCGTCACGCACTTCGTAGAAGGGGCCGGAGATGGGGCCATCGGGGCCGGCTGCATTGACAATGACCGAAACGGTCTGGCCGGTGCAAAGGCAGGCATCGCCTTCGCAGGGCTGGGCCACAATCGGCACCTGCACGTCGCTGCCAGAGGTGACATTGGACTCATTCTCACTCTGTACATTCTCGGCCACTGCGCCATCAGCAGGCGCTGCGGGTGCAGCGGCAGGCGCGGCGCAACCGACGAGCATGGAAAACACGGCCAAAACCGACAGGAACACCAAAACGCGACGATGCATAGTGGGCTACTCTCCATTCGGTTAAATACTGGTTTGTTAACGCGCTGGTCTACGGGGAGCGTACGTACGAGCGAGCTACTCTAATTCGTGAGGCATTCTCCTTTCGCACACACTGAAAGAGGGGAATACGGCGGGGCCTGGCTGTTATTTGCAGGCCCCGCCGCGGATCACATGGTTAGCGCTTCAACTCTTCGTGGGCTTCGATGGCAGTCGCATCTTCGTGGATGATGCGCTTGAGCGCGCGCACCATGGCGTGCGGCTTCTCGCTCTGCCAAATGTTGCGCCCAAAGACCACACCCTTGGCGCCGGCCTGCATGCACTCGTAGACAACCTGCAGCGTCTCAAGGTCAGTGTCCATCTTGGTGCCACCGGCCACAAGCACGGGCACGGGAGTATTGGCAATAACTTCCTTCATGCCTTCAACGGTGCCCGTGTAGTAGGTCTTGACATAGTCGGCCCCATGCTCAAAGGCAAGGCGACAGGCTGCGGCCATGGCGCGCGGCGCCTTGGCATCCGGCACGCGCTCGGAGGGTGCGGGCAGCGCCTCCACCATTACCGGAATGTGGTTGCGCAGCGAGCCGTTGGCCATCTCGGCCACAATCTGCATTGTGCGCATTTCCACCGGAATGCCCATGAAGAGCATGACGACCGCGGCGTCCACGCCCAGCAACTGTGCTTCTTCCATGGTGTGGAGCAGGCTCCACTCGGTGTTGGCAAGCCAATCCTCGCGGAAGAGGCTGGGGCCGCCGTCCATGCGCATCATGGTGGGAATGCGCCCAATCAGCTGATTGCGGTAACGCTTGATGATGCCAAAGGAGGTCATAATGCCATCGGCGCCGGCATCGATGACGGTCTCGATGACTTTGCCGGGGTCTTCCAGGCCGGCGGTGTAACCCTGCGTCCGTGCATGGTCCATCGCCACAATCAGGGCACGGCCATCAGCAGCCAAAACTGTCATGTAAGGCACTCGCTTTCGAATGGTAGCTAAAACAAATAGGGTATTTGGTCGCTGGTCATCATGCGCATGTTGTGATGACACAAACTGCGCATACTCTACCGAAACCGTGCAAAATTGTCAACCCTACGCAAATACTCCCAACATTGCGTGAAACGGTTGCCATGCGGCCCTGCCACGGCCCTACACACAGCCGGACATGCCTATGGCCGTACATGCACCTTGAGTGTCTTGCCCGCCTCAAAGCGGTGAAAGCCATCGGCAAAGTGAGCCAGCGGCAAAGTGTCGCTCACCAGCGCAGAGACATCCACCGCACCGTGCGCCAGCATTTCAATCGCCGGCAGGAAGGTGTAGCAGAGCGCAAAGGAGCCGTAAATCGTCCAGTCGTTGTGGAAGATATCGTAGGGGCTTACGCGCACGGTGGCCCCATTGGGGGTGACGCCGAACTGAAGGTACTGACCGCGCGGGCGCAGGTAGGCAAAGGCCTGTTCCACCACAGCGGGCACGCCCGTGGCATCCACGACGGAGGGAAAGCCGCGCGGTGAAAGCTCGCGCAGCGCGGCCTCGGCATCCGGTCCCGCTTGCACAGTCACCGCGCCAAAGCGCTGGGCCAGCGCAAGCCGATCCGGCTGCTTGTCCACCACGACAACGCGGGACGCGCCATTGTTGCGCAGCGCCTGAATCAGCAGCAGGCCCATGGGACCCGCGCCAAAGAGCAGCACAGAATCACCGGGAGCGGGGCGAAAGCGTTTGAGCGCGTGCACCACGCAGGCCAGCGGTTCTATGAATGATGCCTGCTGGTCGCTCATGCCTTCGGGCAAAAGATAGCAGGCGCGCGCGGGCGCAGCCACAAATTGCGCAAAGCCCCCGCCCCGCGTGATGCCAATCCCCTGCCAGTTGCTGCAGTGGTTGGCCTGCTCGTTGCGGCAGAAATCGCAGGCGCCGCAATAAAGGTTGGGATCAACCGCAACACGATCACCCAGCTTGATGGTGCGCACGGCGCTGCCCACCTCCACCACCGTGCCCGCGAACTCGTGCCCGGGGATGAGGGGAAAATCCGACATGTACTCATTGTGATAAATGTGCACGTCCGTGCCGCAGATGCCGCATTGCGCCACCTGCACAATCACCTCATCGGGCGCGCAGGGCGGGTCATCCACGCGCTCAACGCTCATGGCTTCGGCCTGGGGAAAGACAATTGCTTGCATGCAGGGCTCCCTTCAAGTGGGCAGGCGTTGCGCAGGCATAAAGAGTAATTGGTAATTGGTAACTGGTAATTGACGACTTGCATGCTGGATGCCGCCATTTACCATTTACCAATTACCAGTTACCGATTATGCTTTCATTACCACGCGCAATAGCCGCCGTCAATGACCATATCGTGGCCCGTCATATAGTCGGAGGCCTGCGAGGCAAGATAGACAATCGCCCCCTGCAGGTCAGTCACCTCGGCCATAATGCCCATGGGGGTCATCGCCATCCATTGGGGCAGCATGCTTTGGCCCACGGGGGTGGCGAGGAGGTCTTCAACCAGCTTGGTGCGGGTGTAGCCCGGACTCATGCTGTTGACGCGCACGCCGCGTTTGGCCCACTCGGCGGCAAGGCTGCGCGTCAGGTGCAGCACGCCCGCCTTGGCTGCGTTGTAGGCGGCCTGATTCTGCGGTGTGTTGGAGATGTGCGCCGACATGGAGGCCGTGTTGATAATCTTGCCGTAACCGGCAGGGAGCATAATCTGCGCCTCGGCCTGCGCGCAGAGAAAGACCGAATTGAGGTCAATGTCCACCATGCGCAGCCAGTCGCTGTAGGCCATCTCTTCGGCGGCAACCCACATGCCAATGCCCGCGTTGTTGCAGGCAATGGTGAGGCCGCCCCATGCATCGACAACCTTGCGCACCATGGCCTGCACCTGGTTGGGCTTGGTCACGTCCGCCTCAATCGCAAGCGAACGTACATCTTTGGCGGCCAGTTCGGCGGCCACTTCTTCGGCAAGGTCGCGGCGCAAGTCAACGACGGCGACGGATGCACCGGCTTCGGCCAGGGCGTGGGCAAAGGCGCGGCCAATGCCCTGGCCCGCGCCGGTGACAAGCGCCGTGCGCCCAGCAAGG
>DIAV01000207.1 GCA_002415895.1 Anaerolineales bacterium UBA5069
CCTGACTTTTGAGAAGCCCTGAATCTGAGCAGGTGAAGCCTTGCTTCATACGCGCATAAACAGAGTGCGGGACCGGACACTTGTCCAGTCCCGCACTTTGGTTGCTGTGGATGTGGGCATCGGCCCCCGTCTTTGACCACATCCTACGCACATGATGACGCACGGCGCAGGTTCACGGATACGCCTGGGATGGGCGTATCACCTTAAAGATTTGAGACTCGGGGCAAAATACGAGGTGCGGTTGCACAACTGCATCTGCGCGAGCGATTGGCTGGTTGCACTCGTGTGGCTGGTGCATAATGGTTGCCAACGAAGATCTCGTATCACAAGGAATGGGACGCAATATGGATGCACAGGGTGGGGAAGCGCATTTGCCGCCGCGGTCGGCAGCGGAAAGCGCTCTGACAATGACACAGTTCATGCAGCCCGAGCACGCCAATAGCCTGGGCAATATCCATGGCGGCGTGGTGCTAAAGCTTTGCGATGAATGTGGCGGCATTATTGCCGCGCGCCACGCGCGCCGCCCCGCGGTGACAGTGACGATCGACAGTGTCAGCTTTCTGCAGCCCGTGATGCTGGGGCGGTTGTTGCTGGTGCATGGCTCGATTAGCTGGGTGGGCACGACAAGTATTGAAGTGACGCTCCAGGTGGAGGCGGAAAACCTGCTCACAGGCGAGCGGCTCCACACAAACAGCGCGTGGTTTGTCTATGTGGCATTGGGCGACGACCGCCGGCCAACGCCGGTGCCGCCGCTGCTGCTGGAAGACGAAATGGCGCGCGTTGCCTTTGCCGCCGGGGCGGAGCGCCGCCGCATGCGTTTGGCGCGCATGAGTGCGCGCTAGCCCAGATATTGCGCCAGCCACTCCAGTGTGCGCTGCCATGCATCGGCCGCGGCTTCGGCATTGTAGGACTCTGCACGCGTGTCGTTGAAGAAGGCATGCTGTGCACCGGCGTAGACCCTGATCTCCACGGGCGTGCCGGCGTCCTGCAGCGCACTTTCCATTGCACGCACGTCGTTCTCGGCAATGCCGGCGTCGGCGCCGCCATAGAGGCCAAGGATGGGCACTGTCACCGCAGCAGCTTCTCCAGGGGTTAGCGGCGATCCATAAAAGGGAATGGCGGTTGCGATATTGGGCAGCGACTGCGCCGCCATGAGCGCAAGGCGGCCACCCATGCAGAAGCCGACGACACCAACTGCATCGCCTGTCACGTCATCCTGCGCCAACAGGAAGTCGACTGCTGAGCCAATTTCCTCGACTGCGGCAGCCATGTCCAGCTCCATCACCAGCTTGCGCGCTTCATTGGGTTCGCTGGTCGAAACGCCGTGATAGAGATCGGGCGCAAGCGCGACGTAGCCGGCCTCGGCAAAGCGATCGGCCACATCGCGAATGTGGTCGTTCAGGCCCCACCACTCCTGGATGACGACGACGGCCGGATACGCGCCGCCACCCTGCGGGCGCGCGAGATAACCCGAAAGCGCTTCACCGTCGGGCCCCGTATAGGTCGCCGTGCCTTCTGCCAGGTTGGCCGGCACTGTGCTCGCGCCCGCTGCGGCTGTTGGCGTGACGACGACGGCCGGCGGCGCCGGATTTATGGGTGTACACGCTGCCAGCAATGCGTTGGCGGCAGCGAAGCTGCCAAGCGCGGCGGCTGTCCTGCGGGCAAATTCGCGGCGGGTCATGCTGCCCGCCTGGTAGGATTGCACCAATTGCATAACGTAGACGCGGTCCATGCGTTGTGGGCCCTTTCGTGAACGATTGGTGTGCGCGTAGGGGATGGCTTGCGCGCCATGTAAACGGAAATGGCGCGCAAGTACAGTAAGCGCGCTTCCATCCTTACGCTGCGCCTGGAACTGGAGTCAGGGTGATTCCGCAAAGAGGGCAGGTCTTAACCCAAAGGCGCCGTGGAACGCGAAGTAACGTTAAGAGAGGGGGCTTGCGTGAAGGCAAGGGCGAGGGTGGATGCTGCGAGCAGGATGACACCAACAGGCAGAAGCCAGAAGCCCCAGCCATGCTGAATATCCTGGTTGTAAAGTGCTTCAATCGCGGGCAGCACGCGGCTGAACTGGATGATCGCGAAGTAGAGCGTAGCGGTTGAAAGCGCCGTGACAAACAGCGCGGGCGTCCAGCGCGGCAGCAGCGCCAGCAGGGGGCTGGCGAGCAGCGCGCTCAGGCATGCAGCAATGGCGGCGGTCTGAAGGCGAAACTCGGGCGTGCGCAGCAGCCCTGGCGTCCATGCCGGGGGCAGCATGTTGAGCGCTGCCACGCCCGCAAGGGCCAGCAGCAGTGCGCGCACCGCAGCGTGATACGCCAGCTCGCGCCGAAACGCGCAGAGGCTGAGCGCAAGGCTCACAGTGACGAGCGGCAGATAAAAGCCCTCGCGCCAGATTGAGATTTCACCGTTTATCACCGGTGGCAGGAATTTGACGTATTCGCCCAGGTCCAGACCCGACACGACAAGGCCCGCGACGGAGTGTGGCACCCAGGGGCCAAAGTAGGCGGCCAATGTCATGAGCGCGCCGCTGAGCAGGCCCCAGCGGGCAAAGCGGAGAAATCGGGGGGCAGTCATGGCGCGAGTATATCATACGCGCCACGACTGCCCCCCCGATTTCAACTGCGAATTGCTCAGCAATCTCAGACGCGACTGACACGCGTCTCGTCAAGCGCAGGACGCTCTACAGCGAAGGACTTGCGCACATCAGGCAGCGCCATCAAGACAACGATTGCCAGCCCAATGCCAAAGATGAGCGGCTGCATCCAGAAGTACATGCGCAAGCTGATCACTTGCACAGTAATCCACACCATGCACGCCAGCCCCATGCCTGTGGCAAAGGTCCATGTCCAGCGCAGCGCGGGCAAGGGATTCAGCCGCTGCGGCCACGCCCAGGTAGGCCGCAAGAGCAAACCATAAATCGCGCAGACGCTGCCCAAACCAATCAGGCTAAAGAGAAATAGACCTGGAATCAACCACGAGCCGAAGGGGGTGCGCTCAATCCATGCGACCGGCATACCCAGGATTGCGCCGTGGGGCGAACGGAGCATCATCCAGCCGACGGGCAGCGCCATGAGTGCCAGGAAGACAAAGAGTGCGACTACGATCCAAAGCGGCCACGGGCGCGCAGCGGGGCGACTGGTTGTTTGGCCAGAGGGATGGGAGAGCGCTTTCGAACTGTTGAGCATGATAGTGGATTCCTCGATTCAAATTGCGATGAGTGCCAGACGTCTGCATGGACAAAGTGCTGTGTGTAGAGTTTACGCTACAGGGACAGGCAATACGCCTACCTTTGGATAGATGTGCTACGCGACAATTGGGCGCAATCTAAACTAAAGTGAAACCGCAGTGAAACCCACAGCCAAAGCGCAACGCAAAGTTGCGCACCTATGTGGCTTTGCGTTGAAATGTTGTTTTCATGCCGGTATCACTGTAGATGCAACAAAGCGACTGGCGTCTGCGTCTGGAAAGTAGCAGCGTATTTACACATCGCAGATTCCACACTCGTCGTGGCTACAGGGCAGCCGTGCCCTCGTTGCGCGGCGTTGTTGATCGTTTTCTGTCTTCCTCGTGCAGCAGGTCGTTTCGTCAAATGCAAACAGTATTGTGCATAGGTCAATTCGGGAGGGAACCATGCGTGGATGGAAATATGGAGTGCTGCTTTGCAGTTTGCTGTTGAATCTTGTCGCGCTGCCTGCGGTCGCGCAGGATGGGGGGGTGGTGAGTCCGGCTGCGGACGACCCCGCCATTTATCTACCCATTATTACGGGGCCGGAGTCACAAGAGGGGCCAATTGCCACAGAGGAGATCATGCGCGAGGGCATGATTAATGTGGATCAAGAGCCCGATTTTGGCGCACCGCCTAAGCCCGAAGGCCCCGCAGACGCGCTGCCCGAAGGGCCGCTGCCGCCGCCTGACCCTGACTTCAAGGATGCGCAAGCCGAGGTTGCCGCGATTGATGGCTGGACGACGATTCTCAACGATGGCTTTGAGAGCGTGCCCTGGCCCTTTGCCGGATGGACCGCGTACGACACCAACGGCGCGCTCAATGGCAACTACTACTGGGACGACGATGACTTTCGCCCCTACCGAGGTGGCTGGAGCGCGTGGCCTGCCAACAATGCGCTTGACCCTGCCTTTAGCAACTACGCGCCCATGCAACGCACGTGGATGATCTACGGGCCCTTCAGCCTGGCCGACGCTGCGAAGGCAACGCTGACCTTCCAGTATTACAATCAGTCCGAACTGAACTACGACTGGCTTGGCTGGTTCGCGTCGCCCAACGGCAGCGCGTTCTACGGCAACTGGGTGAGCGGCGATAGCGGCGGCTGGCGCCCAGGCGTCATCGACTTCCAGAATGTCCCCGGCTACGGTTCCATGTTGGGCGATGCCAGTGTGTGGATTGGCTTCTACTTCTACAGCGACGGGAGCAAACAACTGAAGGGGCCCTTCATTGACGATGTCTTTGTGCAGCGCTTTGCGTGCCCGGGGCAATCGACTGCTTTCTGGTACAACTCGCTCTCGCGCAACAGTTTTACGCAACGCGCCGTCACGTGCGAGAACTCGCAATTCTCGCGCAACTGGGGCACCGGTTCGCAGCCGTGGACCAGCGCCGACAATTGGAGCCTGGAGATGACGGGCAAGCCCTGGTTCGCCACGAGCAAAACCTACACCTTCCAAACCAACAACGATGACGGTGTACGCGTCTATGTGGACGGCGGCCTGATTATTGACTCGTGGGTTGATCAGTCCGCAGCGGTCACCCACACGGGCACGGTCTATCTGGCGGCGGGCTACCACACCGTGCGCGTCGAGTACTACGAACATACTGGCAACGCGCAACTTACGGTGAAGTGGTTCTGAAGTGATTCCGGAATGAAAACTACATGCAGCAGATAAGGATCGGAGACCACGGAACAGGGCACGCTCGAAGACGGAGACGGTTGCCAGGTACCGGTTACCTGTTCACAGAGTGTAAGTCTCACTCCGGTATCAGCCTCGAATTCGCTGCTCGTCTGTTGGCTGTGGTGGCACACCCCAGGGAGGTGGCTATGCGTCGCAGCTTGAAGCGTTGGTTCGTGATTCATGCGGTGGTTTCGCTCCTGTTCGGTTTGGGCCTCTATTTCTACCCGGCACGTCTCGGCGGATTGGTTGGTTGGACCGACGTAGACGTCATGATGTCGCGTATGTATGGAGCATCACTGCTGGCTCTCTCTGCGGGATCGGCCCTTGCATATTCGGCACACACATGGGATGAAGTGCGCGTCAAGGTTGCGCTGGAGGCTGTGTTCTGCTCGCTCAGCGCCGCGATCGGACTCTACGGCGTGCTGTTTGAGGACGCACCGCGTTTCGTCTGGTTGTATGTCGGATTGATGGACGTCTTCGCAGTGGTGTGGGCCTATTATCTCGTTCAGCAGCGCGCCGCATCGCGTGTGGCGCCACCGACAGCAAATGGTCCGCTGGGAAAGCCGGTCGCATGAGTTCTGGGTCGGCGTACTGAGCAACAGTGGGATGGCCAATGATGTGTGGCCATCCCACTGTTCTGTCCATGGTACGGTTCTGTCCGAATCGTACTCGACCTGGATGTGCTAACGTGATAGGGAATTGAAATCTACATTGGGCTGGTGAGTTGCGGCAGCCTGTTCGTCGCCCTGGGATTGCAGGGGAGTTCGACAGAAGCTCATGTATCATGACTGCGCGCAGCAAGCGCACACAAGAAGTGGTCCGCCGCCTCCTTGACCCTTGCTTCCGTGCCGAAGCAGGAATTGCTGTTGCTGCTTCGTGCACTCAGTCCCACACGGCTTTGTCTGCGTTGTGGTCGGGACTTCAGGTGGGCAGGGCCACCAGTCGTAGATGCAAATCGGGTATTGCCAGCCAGGTGCGCATTACTTCACTCCAGCACCAGTTCGCCCAGGTGCTATCGGCGGCCTGTGGTGTGGCATGCACCACCTACTTTGGAGTGGCCTGCTCCGCCGGTATGAGGATGGGGCGACCGCTCGTCTGTTCAAAGGCAATAGTCTCGGGTCCTCCCTTGTCAAAGTCGCTCAGCCCAATGGCAATCGTGTGTGCGTCCCGCTCGAGCATCTCAGCGACCCTGGACGTAGGCCCTTCCTGTGCCAGCAGCCGCAGCGCATGCCACCGTTTTCGCTTTCGCGCCGTGGGCGAGCGGTACATCAATTCGCGTACACCTGAGAAATCCATCTGCCACCGCACCAGCATAGCAGCGATTTCGACCACATCCGACCTCCCGCAGTGTAGGCTCCAAATGTTAGGCTACTGCCCGCATTCTACGCCATCTCTTCGGGTTTCAATCAGGTGTCATCTTAAAGATCGACAGTGGGGTGTCGGCAGTCAGCAGTCGCTTCGGTCGCTTCCTCAAGCTTGCGGTGTGAAACCGCCGACGCGACCCCGGCTGTCGACTGCCGACACCCCACATTCTGCACAGTTTGCGGCGGCGAACGACTCGCTTCGGGCAAATCGCTTTGCGCGGCGCGCGCGTGCGTGCTACAATGGCGCGAAGCGTACTCTTTTGATCCACCCTCTGGAGCCGATTATGACAACGCCGCAACCCTTGGATCCTGTTGCCCAGTCTTTGGCTCGCTTGTGCAAGCGGCCCGAAGATGCCCGCGCCCTGGCGGCTGCTTCAGGATTGAACCTTCAGGACGTGGATTTAACAGGTGCGCCTCTGGCCGTCTGGAGCCGCATCCTGCAACGCGCCGACAGCGATGGCAAGGTGATGGACCTGCTCGCGACTGCCCTCAATGGGCGCAACCCGGTCGCCAGCATGAAACAAGCCTCGCCCGATGACCAGGCGCGCCTGCACCAGGCTTTTGTCGATATGGCGCAAGCCGCCCTGCCTGCCGTAAGCACGCCGCGCGAACAGGCGCAGCTCCTCGTGCGCATTGGTGAGTCGCAGACTGCATTGGGCGACCCCAGCCGTGGCCTCGAGGCCTACCAGAAGGCGCTCGAAATCTATACCAAGACGGGCAACCGCATGGGCGAAGCTGCTGTGATGGATGTCATCGGGCGCGCCTATACGGCGGGCGGCGACAACCCGCGCGCGCTCGAGTCTTACACCCAGGCGCTTGAATTGCGGCGCAGCATGGGTGATCGCAAAGGCGAAGCAACAATCCTTGGCATGATCGCCAAGTTGCAGCGTGCGCAAGGCGATCACCGCAGCGCACTGGATGCCTACTTCCATGCTCTTGAACTGAGCAAGGCCGTTGGCGACAAGACCGCCGAAGCCAATACACTGACGCAAATTGCCAACGAATTCCTTGCCGTGGGCGAAAAGCCGCGTGCACTTGATGCGTTGGGCCAGACTCTTGCCGTGCGCCGTGCGGTGGGTGATCGTGCCGGCGAGGCTGCCACACTCTCGACAATGGGAAACATCTATCAAAGTATTGGCGATGCGCCGAACGCTCTGGAGCAGTACAATCAGGCGCTGGAAATTCGGCGCAATCTGGGTGATCGCACGGGCGAGATGGCCCTATTGCAGCGGATTGCCCATATTACGCAGGGCAGCGGCGATGCCGACAAGGCGATTGGGATTTACGGCCAGGTTGTGGATTTGGCGCGCGCGCTCAATGACAAGGCCACTGAGGCAACAGCACTGACGGCCGTTGGCGGCATCTACAGCGCACGACTGGAGCGGCCACAGGCTGTGGAGGTCTTTGCGCAGGTGCTCGAAGCGCGCCGCGCCATGGGTGACAAGACCGGCGAAGCCGTCACACTCTACAATCTGGGCGTGCTCTATGTGGGGGCGGGCGAGAAGCAGCACGCCACCAACGCGTTTGAGGCGGCGTTGCCCCTTGCACGTGCAGTCGATGACAAACTGACCGAGGCCACTGTGCTCGGCTCACTGGGTATGCTCGCCATGCGCGCGGGTGACAGCCGCAAGGCGTTGGATTATTTCAGCAAGGCGCTGCCCCTCTTCAAGAGTCGCGGCGATCGCGCAGGTGAGGCGCTGACGCACAACCATTTGGCACACGTACATCGGCAGATGGGTGACTATCGCCAGGCGATTGAGGAATGCAAGCACGCGTTGCGTATGCGCAAGACCGACGGCAATATGGCCGGCGAAGCAGCCACCCTGGTTACGCTCGGCAGCATCTACAAGGCCAAGGGCGAACTCAACCGCGGCATTCAGAGCCTTGAGGAGTCGCTGCCGCTCTTGCAGCAGACGGGCAACGCGGCCATGGAGGCCACCGTGCGCGGCAACCTGGCGCAAATGTATCTCTCCACGGCCGATTTGAACCTGGCGCGTGAGAACATTGCCGAGGCCGTGCGTCTTGCTCGGCGATCACAGAATGTGAACCTCGCCCGTTACGAGGAGTTTGAAAACGATCTCATCCGGCGCACACCTGCCGTAGGCTAGTGGCGCCTGCTGAAGCGTACAACCGCCCGGTCTCCTTGCAGGCCGGGCGTTTTGTTTCGCCACGTGAACGGCTGGAACAAGTGGCTGTGCTGTTCCGTCTTGAGGGCGCAGCGAGGGCGACGAACCATGCGCCGGCCGCGCGCAGCGACACAGGCGAATTCAACCGCTCAGAGGATAAACGCACAGGAAAGCAGTCAAGGAGACTCTCACATGAATTTGAAGGGACGATGGATAGCAGTTGCGCTCATGCTCGCCGTTGGCATCATGGCGCTCTCAGCGTGTGCGCCGGTGCAGCCCGAAGGTGCAGCGGATGACACGGGTGCTGCCGCCACCGATGGGCCGCAGGCAGAGAGTGTGACGGAGGTCACCGGTACGATCACAGCGCCTGAGGGCGAGGCAATCCCTGCCGATGCAAGGGTCGTTGTAGACCTGCTGGACCTCACGGCGTGGACGCCTGTCGCCACCGTCACCTATACGACGACTGCCGACGGCTTCCCGCTCTCGTTCGCCCTCACCTCCAGTGATCTGGCCGAAAGCGGCCCCTATGGTGTCTCGGCGCGTGTCATTGTCGAAGGGCGGCCTCGCTACCTCGTAATGGAGCCGGCCACTGTGCAATTCGGCGCCTCCACCCAACTTGAGCTTGCCCTTGTCTCCAACGCCGAAATGCTGGCCCCGGAAGTGGGCGCTGTTAGCGGCACACTGAACAAGATGGACCGCTCGGCTCTGCCCAATGGCACGGTGGTTGTGGTGGACCTGTTGGACCTGACAACATGGACGCCGGTTGCTACGGACACCTATGAGACAACGGGCGAACAGACACCGCTGCCCTTCGCCATTGAGACGCCGGCCGATGCGGTCAGCGCAGAGGGCCTCTATGGCCTGGCGGCGCGCTTGCTGATTGATGGCCGACCGATGTACGTGACGATGGAAGTAACGCCAATCCAGAGCGGTGACCCGACAGAAGGGATTGAACTCATGCTGACTGACAATTCCGAGATGCTTGCGCCCGAGGAGCCGGCTGCCGAAAGCGCCGTCACAGGCGCTGTCACCTACAGGCAACGCATTGCGCTGCCGGAAGGCGCCGTGATTACCGTGCGCCTGCAGGACGTTTCGCGGCAGGATGTGGCGGCAACGCTGATTTCCGAGCAGGTCATTACCACCGCCGGGGAGCAGGTGCCCGTCTCCTTTACGCTGCCCTATGACCCGGCGCAGATTGATGATCGCTTCACCTACAGCGTTTCGGCGCGTATTGAGATTGATGGCAAGCTGGCGTGGATCAGCGATACGATGACACCCGTGATTACGCGGGGCGCACCCACAAGCGACGTGCAAATCATGCTGGTACAGGTCAACTAACACCCCGAAGCTGTGCATCTCGGTCACAAAGCGGGGGGTCGCAAGGCCCCCTGCTTTTTTCATGCGCAGCAGGCTGCACGCTGGCGCGTGCGCCGGCGTATTTGTCTACAAGAGGGCGCGTCAAAGTACATGCTCGAGCGTCTACTCTGATAGAAGGTTGATCGCTCTGCACTTGGACCGCGCCACTCGGCTGCCCGTGCAATTCCGAATGCGCCTGGCTATTTCTCGAGAACACCCGATTGTGAGTTGAAGGAGCCCTCCCATGCTTGAGATTCGCCCACGGCTTGCAATGTGGAACATCACAGTGGCGCTGCTGGCCCTGCTTTTGGCCGCCTGCGCGCCTGTCAACGCCACACAGAGCCTGGCGGGTCGCTCGCAATATGACGGCACCCTGGGCGGATCGGTCAACATTCGCACGGGCGCGCAATTGCCCGCGGGTGCACGTGTTGTGGTCAACCTGGTTGATCTCGCGGCGCCTGACGCGCCGCTTGCCCAGCAAACGCTGATCACACAGGGCGGGCAGCCACCCTATCCCTATTTACTTGCATACGATGCGCAGGGGATTAACTCCGGGCAGCGCTACGGCGTGAAGGCCACAATCCTCGCGGGCGACGAAGTTCTCTACTCCATGGTACAGCCGGCCCCTGTGCTCACTTTTGGTGCACCGGCAAGCGGCATTGACCTTACGCTCCAGGAGGGCGAAGTGCTGCTGGAGCCGGAGGTGGCCGGCGTTCTGCGCGGCAGCATCGTCTATGCCGGCAGCGAGACGCTGCCCGAGGGTACGGAAGTTGTGGTCGAGCTTATTAACCAATCGAGTTCACCGCTGGAGGTGGTGGCAACGCAACGGGTAAACGCGGCAGGCGTTCCCCAGCCCATCCCCTTCCGCCTTGAGTATGACCCCGCCGCCATCAATGCAGCGAATGTGTATGCACTCGCCGCCCGCGCCACTGTCAACGGGTTGGTGCGCTATTTGATGGTGAGCCCGATCAGCGTTCTTACCGGCGGCGCACCTGCCGACAACGTCGAGCTGGCGCTGCGTCCGGCCAATGAGCGCACGGGCGAGGTCGCTGCCGAGGCGCGCGGCGCCATTGTCAGCGGCGTTGTGGATCTGGGGACGGTTGAGCCGGTGACCGAAGGCACGGTGATTGAAATTGAGATTGTGGACACCGCTCAGCCGGATGTAATCTTCGCGCGGACGACAATCGACGCGGGCGGATTGGAGAACCCCGTGCCCTTCACCGTGCCGCTGGTGCGCGAAGTGCAGGAGGGCGCCGAATATACAATCCAGGCGCGCGTGCTGGTCAACGGCGCATTGCCCTACAAGCAGCGCCCGCCGCAGCCCGTGCTCGTGAGCGGCGTTGTGGAAAACAGCGTCTATCTGGATGCATCCAAAATGCCGCCGCCCCCGCTTACGGGGACAATTACGGGCACTGTAACCTTCAGCGAGGAGATTGCGCTGCCAATTGATGCCTACGGCGTGATTGAACTTTACTACGAGCAGGATGGCCTGCCGGTGATGACGGCGCAGCAACTCTTCTTCCCCGAGGCAGGCCAGCCACCCTTTGACGTTGTGCTCTACTATCCAGTCGATGTGATCGACCGCTCGCTGCCTTACACCGTGACCGCGCGCATTCTTGTGGAAGCAATGAACTGGTTTACAGGCGACGGCGTGCCGGTGCTCTATGGCGAAGAGCCGATCATGAGCGACGTCAAGATCGAACTGACGGCTACGGCTGAGCTTTTGCAGCAACTGGCCGACGAGGCCGCGGCGGCTACGGAAATTGCCGCCACTGCAACGGCCGTGGCAGCACCCAGTGAGGAGCCGACGGTTGAAGCGACTGCGACGGACGAGCCGCCAGCCGCGACCGCTGTACCCGAGGTTGCTGAGGCTGAGACTCCCGTTGCAGAGGCGACCCCAGAACCTGACGGTACGGCATTGCCTGTGCCGCCACTTCCCGCTGATGCCGCGGTGGGCATGCCGGCAACACCGCTTGAGGAAGGCGAGTACCTGGTGGTGCTGGGTACACTGCTCCTGCCCGCTCCACAGGTGATGCCCGCGGGCGCTGTGGCCAAGGTGCAGGTGCTGGATGTTTCCACCTCACCTTTCACGCTGGTTGCGGAGCAAAGTGTGGACGCCGCCGCTGAATTCCCGCCGATACCTTTTGACATTGCCATTCCTGTAGATGCAGCCACGGACCTCGGCGCCTACGCGCTTGACGCGCGCATCCTTGTGGGTGACGAGGTGCGCTGGCAGTCCACTGGGCTGATGCCGCTGCTGGGCGCAGATGGGCCACGTACGGAGCTTGAAATGGAGCTTGAGGTGGCGGAGGAAGGTATGAAAGCGCCCACCTTTGCAACGCCCGGCCCGCGCCCTACCGCGGCGCCGACGCCTGTACGTACGCCGACCCCGGCAATTGTGCCAACGTTGGCGCCACTCCCCTCGGTCACCGCTGTGCCGGGCGCGCAAACGCCTGTGGTGGTGCCGACGGTTGCTGCTGTGCCCTCCGAGATTCCTGCTGGTGAAGTGCGCGCGGTTGTGCGCGCTGCCAGCGCCGCTTTACTGCCGGCTGGGGCCACTGTGACTGCCCAGCTCCGCAAGGGCGCGGGTGCTGCTGCGCAGATTGTGGCCGAGGCGGAGGAGAATGTGCAGACTGCCGGCGGGCCTGTTGCGTTTGCGCTGCCCTACGGCGCGGGTGTCATTGAAGAAGATGCTGCCTACAGCGTGGCTGTGCGTGTTACGCTCAACGGTGAACTGATCTGGCTGACGGGGCGCGGCTTCCCGGTAATTACCAACGGTGCGCCAAGCGTAATTGAGGTGGAAATCCGGTAGCGGGCGGGACACGGTGGCCGTCACGCTCGCCCGCCGCAAGCCCGTGCTGTAGTGCATGACGAACATAAGTGAGATCAAATGAGGGGCGGCAGTCATGTGACTGCCGCCCCTCTGTGCGCGTTGCGTTGTATCGCCAACCTACTTGTCGTTTGGAACGGGCGCAATGCCCTCACCTGTGACGGGGTCGTAAGGCAGGCCGGTGGTCGGGTCAATTGGATAACCGGTGGCTGCATCGAAAAGTGCGCCTGTGACAGGATCAACAATAATTGCAGAGAGTGGCGCGGGTGTGGCGTTGGGGTCTGCTGCCGTGGACGCGCCGGCTGCGGCGGCGAATCCGCCGACTGCACCGGCGGCCTCGGGCGTTGCGTCGCTTTGGGGCGTCGGCTCGACAGGTGGCACAGTGCCCGTCTCGGGCAGGGGCGTTGCTTCAGGCTCCGGCGCAGGGATGCCGCCTTCGCACGCCGAGCCGTCCTTGCGGTAGGCATCGGCCATTGCGGGCTGATCCCAGACATTGGCCACCAGTTCGCGCACGCGTGTGGGGTTGCCAATGATGAGCACCTGCGCGCCACCTGCGGTCGTGTAATCCTGCAAGTCCTTCAGGGTGAGTCCTCCGGCGCGCACGTTTTCAGGTTTTAGACTGACGCCGAATTGTGCAAGGCCAATAATGTCGAAGAGGCTCAAGTCGGTTGAAATTGTGTCACGGAAGGCGCTGTAAAGCTGGGGCAGGCGCAGGATTGCATTCGTGCTTAGAATCTGCTCGCGCAATGCCCAGATGATGGCGCGCTGGCGTGATGAGCGGCCAATGTCAGACTCGCGCAGGCGCAAGCGGGCAAACCAGTAGGCATCCTGCCCGTCGAGGTGATTCATGCCCGCCGGCAGCGTGAAATTGGTCCACGAATTCGTGTCGAGGTTGAGAATCGGCTCGGCGAAGGGGCAGTCGAGGTAGACATCAACCCCGCCCATGGCATCGACAAACTGGACGAAGCCGTCCATTTGAATGCGCACCCAATGCTGGGTGGTAATGCCCAGATGCTCCTCAAGAATTGAGGAAACGAGGGCGGGGCCGCCACCATCAGGCGTGCGGCGTTCGCCCATGTAGTCGGCTTGGTTGATGCGCCCCCAGCCGTAGCCGGGGATTTGCACATAGAGATCACGCGGGACGCTGAAGACGGCTGCGCGCTCTTTGGCGCGATCCAGGCCGATGACCATGATCGAGTCCGTGCGCCAGGATCCCCCTTCGGCGCGCCGGTCTGTCCCCAGAACAAGGAAATTCTCCGAAGTGGACCAATCGAAGGGATCGCCGCCTGTGGTTGGCACGCGTGCTTTGGGCGCGTTGGGGTCTGGGGGAGCCAGTTCAGCGGCAGCCGCTTCCGCAGCAGCCATCTCCTGGGCATGCTCCATTTCAATCGCAGTGACCATCTGCCCAAGGCGCGGCGGCGCAATGGGCGGCATGGGCGCGTCCGGTGTTGCCACAAGTGGGAAGGCGTTGGTCACAGAGGCGCTTGCGGCGGGGTAGGAGATCGCGATTGTGCGCCCTGTTCCATTCGCCAGCCCACTGCTTGCGGCCTGCACAGCAACAGACTGCGCAGAGATGGTGGCGGCGGGATCCTGAAGCGGGGTGTACAAACGGCCCGCGGCAATATCTTCTGCCGCGGGGGCGGTGCAGCCTATGAGGAGAGCAGCAAGCAGGATGAGTGCCAGCGCGCGTGTAGGCCAGGCGGTAGGGCGCGACGATTTCTTGTGATTAACCATAGGGCGGCGGCGGTGATGGCAGCGATGTGTGAGAGTGATGAACCGCGAAAACTGAACGAAAAAGCCGAAATCAGGCAAAGGTCGGTTGCAACATCAATCCGACAGTCTAGCACGACTCGGCCCTTGTGCGCACAATTGCCTACGGGCATTTAACGAGCGTGTTGGTGTCGATGAAGGGATCGCGATCAAAGACCTTTTGCACTTCTGTGCGAATTGCGTCCCAGTCGGCCTTGAAGATCCACATATTGCCCGCATAGCCCTGCTGCACAAGCGGGTAGCCAATCACCTCTCCGGTAATTTGCTCGCGCTCAAGAGCGATCGCGAAGCGCACAACCTTGAGTGCGGACACAACACCCATGTCGGTCTGTACGGAGTCACTCACGGCATTATACAGCGCGGGCAGCCGGGTGAGAATGTTCTCGTTGAGCACCTGGTTGCGAATGGCCCAAATGAAGCGCTGCTGGCGGCGGGCGCGGTCCAGGTCGCCGCCCAGCCTGCGGCTGCGCACGTAGACAAGCGCCTCGTCACCGCTCAACCGCTGCACGCCCGGCTTGACGTTGAGGATGACGTCTTCGATCTGGAAATAGTCATAGTAGGCGCAGTCAATATCCACTTCAACGCCACCGAGTGCGTCCACGAGTTTGATAAAGCCCGCGAAGTCGAAGCGCACCCAGTGATCAATGTGGATCCCCATCTTTTCCTCAACGATTGAGGCAAAGAGCGCCGGCCCGCCGCCGCCCGGTTCGTCCTTCTCGCCCAAATAGTCAAGCACGTTGATTTTATTGGGCTGGTGGCCGGGGATGACGTCGATATAGATGTCGCGCGGTATGGAGATTACACCCGCTCGCCCAGTGACGTCGTCAAGCGCAACAATCATCATGACGTCGGTGCGCCAGTTGGGCGTGTCGGGGCGGCGATCGCTGCCCAGAACAAGGATGTTGGTGGTGTGGTCCAGCGGGCGGCCATCGTCGGGCAGCGCCACTGCCGCGCTGTCCGCACTGTCTGTTGCCCCGGCATCAACTTGCGTTGTGTCGACCGAGGCGAGCTTTTGCGGATCAACAGTCGTTTCGGCCACCTGCGTCATGTCTGTGGTTGCGGCAAGGGGGAGCGTGGCATCCGCCTGCGCCGAGGGTGCATCCACGCCACCGGCAGCACCCTGGGGCTTGTTGCCACAGGCCGTTAGCAATTGTGCCAGAATCAGCAGAATGGAAAGCACTGGCAGGATGCGGCGGCGTAGGGGGCGCGCCTGCGCTCGCGGTGTGGTAGAGGGCGATGTGGACACGATGTACTACCTCCATTGGGACCAAAGCGTAGTGGCTGCTTTGTAAACGGGACGCGTCGGCTCCGGTGCTGTCTTCACAACAAACGAATGCGGTGGGGGAGATGGGCAACGGGTTGCGTTTGAGTTACCCAGCCTGCGTGCTGAAGGCTGTGCAGATTTCAGCAAAAAGTGCCTCGCTTTGTGCAAAGTGTAGTGCGCGTGGGGCAAGAAATTCGTCGAGGCCGCTGTAGCCGCTTTGCGTGTAGCGAAGCGCCTGGTGAGCAAGTTCGATCTTGTCGGCATCGCGCACAAGCCGTGCTTCCGGGCTGTCGTTTGCTGCATACTCGGCCCACAGCGTCTGCCACGCTGGGCCATTGGGAAGTTCCTGGGTAACGGCAGCCATGGCGGCACGTTCGGCGTCGTGTTTGGCGGCGCTCCCAAAGAAGGCGGTGGCGCGGTGGGGCAGATCGGTGACCATGCTTTCGGCCAAATCGTGCAGCAGGGCAATTTGCAGCACACGGCCCACATCGAGCGGGGCGGCGCTCTCCGCCTGGGAGATTGCGGCCAGGTCGGCGTTAATGGCTTCAGCTAGCAGCAATGCGATCAGCGCTGTGGCAAAGGCGTGATCAGCGATGCTTTCGGCAGGGGATATCCCCATGAGCAGCCAGCCGGTGCGCGGCAAGCGCTTGAGGTCATTGACACGATCAAGCAAGGAAAGGAGTGCCATTACGTGTTGCCATCCGCTATGGGCCCAAAGCTGCTGCCGGTTGAAGTGAAAAGCAGGGCGACCGCGGTCGCCCTGCCATTGAAATGGTCGTGCCTGCAGGTGGGCGCGGCCGGGCCTAGCCGTAAACCTGATAGGTAGGCTTGGGTGCAGGCGCATAGTTGATGCCGCCTGTGCTTGTGCCCATGTAGATGGTTCCTGCCGCGGGCGCACCCGCCTTGGCTGGCGCAAGATCGACAGGGGGCGCTTCGAGGGGCTGGAGTTCCGATTCGGGCAGCGGCTGGATCACTTTGCGGCTGGGCCAGGCGAGTTTGAAGTTGAAGTACTTGCGTTTGCTGGCGGCGGCCACATCCGACGCAGCCACCGGCACAGGTGTGGCCGGCGTTGGGGCAAGCGGCACAGGCATGAAGGCCTTGGCGACGGGCGTGTGCTGGGCAGGGGCAACGGGTTGTACGGCGGCGGGCGCATACTTGATTTGTGTAGCGGGTGCAGCAACCGGCGCAGGTACGGGTGTGCCGACGGTTGCCACTTCAAGCGGCTGGAGCGCAGCGTTAGCCAGTGCTGCATCGGCCGCAGCGGCCTTGCGGCGGCGCGAGGTGCGCTTGGCCTTGGGGGCCGCTGCAGGTGCAACGGCATGCGCCGGCTGGTCCTGCATGAGTTCGCGACGTTGATAGAAGATGCCCGCCGCAACCAGGACGAGGTAGAACCAGGGGCCGGAGGCTGTGGGCAAGCCATCGAGTTGGCCCATGCCGGCGATTGTAATCAAGCCGCCCGCCAGCGCTGTGAGGACGAGCAACGCCCAGTCAAGCGCAAAGTAGAGCAGCACGCCACCCACGAGGCCGCCGAGGGCTGCAACGATGTATAGCGTCCAGCCCACGAGGTCGTACTGGCCGCCCGCCCACCACGCCAGCAACGCTGTGGCCAGCGCGCCAATCACAATGGTGCCTGCGCGCTGCACAATGAGCGCGACACCCGCGAAGGTGAGAGCCAGCGCCAAACGCACAAACTCGCTGAACGGGGCAACAGCCTCCGGCAGCATGGGCAGCACGAAGTCACTGATATAGAGGCCAAGCAGGAAGCCGACGGCCGCGACAAAAACCCAGAAGAATTTGCGGCCAAAGAAGAGAGAGATGATGCCGCTGACGAGGATGAAAACGGGCGTCAGCAGTGTGAGGAGGGTCGTGATCGTGCCAAATACACCGGTAACAAGATCCCAGATGGCAGTCATGGTGGCGTTGTCCTTGCGATGAAGAGTGTGATGGAAGCCGGGCTACGATGGGACAGCCAACGTGTTCAATTGTGCTTGTATTGTAGCGGAACTCATTTGGGGGCGCAAGTCGCAAAAAGAACCAAGCCGAGATGCAGGAGGCGTCGAGCCGGTATTGAGCCGTGGGCATTAACCCAGGCGCAAGGGCGCAGGACGATCCGGCTCGCGGGTGACACCCACTTCATACGCGCCCGTGCCGCGCGCGCTGAAGTGGCGCACACGCAGCGTATAGCGTCCGGCGGCGAGCGACGCGAGAATGCGCGAACTCAGGCCGCGCCCGCCATCATCGTCTTTGGCTACCATGCGCGTCTCGGTGTCGGGTCCAAAGAGGCTGATCACCGTGTCAATCCGCCCAAAAGTCTCAATGCGGTAGGTGCCGGCGCGCTCGACGTCGAAGTAGAAGGTGTCGATTGACCCCATTTCGCCAATTGCAGAATTCACATGCTGCCCATTTGTCGGCAGGGTTGGCACCGGCTTGACCTTGAATGGGTAGAGAATGCCTGCATATTTCTTGTCGGTCTCGGAGGGGACCTTGTTCCAGCCCACCTCAAACGACGGGTCTGTCAGGAATTGCGCGGGAATCGGGTAGAGCATGATTGATGCCGGGTCATACTCACTAAACTTTGTCAGGTCAGCGCTGTAGCGCGTAAAGACATTGATGTCCACCTGCTCATGGGTCCAGTAGTTGGGCGCACCCTGGTAGTAGTCGTAGACAGCCTTTTTGTTCCACGGAATGGTGGCGGAGGGGTTTTGGTGCTCGTGGATCATAGCCAGCGTGTGGCCGAATTCGTGGACGACCACGCGCGCGTACTCATCCTGCGGCGTGTCGCTGTCGAGCCAGCCAAAATTGACTGTGGGCTCATCCTGCGGAACGGCGAGGCAGTCGGTGCCCACAAAGGACCAGGAGCCGCGATACTTGAATGAGACGCGGATTTCGGCGTTGGGATCACTGCCGAATTCGAATTTGAGGTTGGCGTATTTTTCCCATGTTTTGGCAAGCGGTATGCAGCGGTCGGCAATGCGCGGGTCGCCATCCAGAAAGCGGACGCGCAACACACGCCCCGGCTTCCAGAGTTTGCCGGTGAGCGCGGCAATTTGCAGCTCGCTCACCTGGACACCAGGCATAAGCTCGCGTACGGAGAGCTCAATCGGCGCGTTCAGAGGATTCTCGCGCACAGAAAGCTGGGCCGCAAGCAGGGTTGCATCAGGCGGCAGTTCACGGTCAATACACGCACGGGGAGGGGTCATTGGGAGCATCCTTGTAAACGGCGATGTGGACCAGTGTGCGCTGGTGCGCAGCGGGGTTGCTGCGTATGGCGTCGATTATAGCGTGCGTGCAAAGATGTGCGCAAAGGTGCGCGCAAGCCGTGGCGTCAAAGAGCGGCGTCGCGCCTAACGGTTGCGTCGAGCGGCTGCTCGGCGTATTCTGTAGCAACGCTATTGTTGAGAAAGTGGGGTCAAAATGAGGGGGAGCATGCTTCATGCGCGCGCCGGGCGCGCCTTGGTTGTGGCTGCGGTGGTGTGCGCCGCCCTGGCGGTTTTGGGGACAGGGTTTTTGTCTGCGCGTGGGCAGGTTGTGCCCATTGCTGCTTACTTTACGGACAACGTGGCCGCGACTGTCGTAACGACAACGGAGACAACGCTGGAGAAGGCACTGCTGGACAGAATCGAGAGCGCAACCACCTCGATTGACCTCGCCATTTATGACTTCAGCCGCGCCTCTGTGCGCGATGCGCTTCTGGCTGCACACGGGCGTGGCGTGGCTGTGCGCGTGGTGGGCGACAACAGCGCGCGCGGGTCAGCGAGTTCACGCGCCAATTTTGATGCGCTGGAGGCGGCAGGTATTCCCGTGGTGGTGGATGGCATTGTGCCCACAACCACAGTGGAATTGGCAATAATCCCCGACGCGCTCTATGAGGAGATGCCTGATGCCGTGCTGCAAAGCCTGATCATGCACAACAAGTACTTCATCATCGACAGGCGCTGGGTGTGGAGCGGGTCCGTCAATATGAGCGATTCGGACATGACGCTCAATCATAACAACGCGCTTGACATTGACAGTCCTGCGCTGGCTGCGCTCTACCAGGGCGATTTTGACCAGATGTTCGCGGGCGCGTTCGGCACGGACAAGGTGGCCGTCGTTACGCACACAGTCGATATCAGCGGGACAACCGCGCATGTTTATTTTGCCCCGCAGGATGATCCGATTGAACAGGTGATTGCCGCCGTCAATGGCGCACAACAGTCGATCGACTTTGCCATCTTCACCTTTACTGATGATGACCTGGCGGATGCCCTCATCGCGGCACAGGCGCGTGGCGTGCGTGTGCGCGGCTTGTGGGACAGCCTGGCCGCGGGCAATCGCGCTGCGGATGATGAACGCATGTGCGCGGCTGGGCTGGCCATCAAAATTGAAAACACACGCGGCCTCATGCACAACAAGATCGTTGTGATTGACGCGCAGGGTGACGCGCCGCAGGTTGTCACAGGGTCGCTCAACTGGACGGCAGGGGGCAACGACGGCAACAACGAGAATACCTTGGTGATTACGAGCCCGCTCCTGACACAGCAATACGCGGTCGAGTTTCAGCGCCTTTGGGCAGCCATCAACGTAATTCCGTGCAATGCCTTGCGCTTGCCGATTATCTTCAACGAGGCGGCGCCGCCCACGCCGACACCGCTGCCCGATCTCCCAACGCCGACGGCAACACTGGTTCCCACGGCCACAGTCACGCCCACGCCCACACCCACACCCACCGGCACGGTTGTTTCCGGCGTGCACATGAGCCGGATCGTCTACAATCCGCCTGGCGACGACACGCAAGGTGAGTTTGTGGAGGTTGTGAATGATGGCGGCGACGCTGCCACGCTCACCGCATGGACACTCTCTGACGCGGCGGCCAATACAAACGTCTACACCTTCCCTGCATTTACGCTGGCGCCGGGCAGCGCCGTGAAGGTCTGGGTGAAAGCGGGGGTTGATGGTCCCGCCGATCTCTACTGGGGGCGCGGAAGCCCCGTATGGAACAATGATGGCGATGGCGCGACGCTGAAAGATGGCGCAAGCGCCGTCGTGGCAGAATGTGTATACGTGGGGGATACGGGCGAGGCGCTGTGTCCGTGAGTTCGGGTGTCGGGTGTCGGGTGTCGGGTGTCGGGTGTCGGGGGGAGATAGATCATGGTAGAACATGTTGTGGCCGGTTCGGTGGAATCATTTGGGTTCGCGGATGCGCCTGTTGCAGAGCCCGGGCGGGTCATCACTTACCTGGCGGCGATCAGCGAGGCGCTGCGCGAAGAGATGGCGCGTGATCCCAACGTGCTTGTCATGGGCGAAGACGTGGGCGGCGCGTTCGGCGGTGCATTCAAGGTGACGAAGGGGCTGGAAGCTGAGTTTGGAGCCGAGCGCGTGAAGAACATGCCGCTGGCCGAGCTTGGTTTCGTGGCGGCGGCAACGGGCATGGCACTCATGGGGTTGCGGCCTGTCATCGAAATGCAATTCGCCGACTTCATCTCCACAGCCTTTGACAGCATTGTGCAGTTCGCCGCAACCACCCACTACCGCTGGGGTGGGGCCGTGCCATGGGTGATCCGCGCGCCATCGGACGGGGGCATTCGCTCAGGGCCATTTCATAGCCAGAATCCCGAGGCATGGTTTGTGCACACGCCTGGGCTCAAGGTGGTCGCGCCGGCCACGCCAGCCGACGCCAAGGGGCTGTTGCTGGCGGCGATTCGCGACAACAACCCGGTGATCTATTTTGAGAGCAAGCCGCTTTATCGATCGCTCAAGGGCTATGTGCCTGCGGGCGATCTCATCGTGCCGATTGGCAAGGCGCGCACTGCACGCGTGGGCAGCGATCTCAGCATCATCAGCTACGGCGCGATGGTGCATCAGGCGCTGGCGGCTGCTGCAACGCTGGCCCAGGAGGGCATTGAGGCGGAGGTGCTCGACCTGCGCACGTTGAAGCCGCTCGACACGGAGGCGTTGCTGGCTACAGCGCGCAAGACGGGCAAGGTGCTGGTTGTCCACGCGGCCAACCGGCTGGCAGGCATAGGCGCAGAGGTGGCAGCCCTGATTGCCGAAGAGGCGTTTGAATGGCTCGATGCGCCTGTGCGGCGTATTGGCGGGCTGGACACGCCTGTGCCCTTCAGCCCGCCGCTGGAAGATGCCTATCGCCCCAATGCAGAGACAATTGCCGGCGCCGCGCGCGACCTGGCGCGCTACTAAATGCTGCATCTTGCAAGTACGTCGAGGCTTGCGTAGCGGCGGCTTCAGCCGCCGTTCTCGGGGAAGCGACGTTGTTCATACCAACGGCAGCTAAATGCTGCGCACGGCACCGTCTCTTATACACATCTTACGCTGTCGACCAGCGGGCTAGTGTAGATCTCCGTGG
>DIAV01000106.1:0-1405 GCA_002415895.1 Anaerolineales bacterium UBA5069
GGTGAACCGCCGTCGCGACCATGGTGGCCTCATTTTCATTGACGTCCGCGACCGCTTCGGCCTGACCCAAATCACGGTAGACGCCGAGGGCGCGGCCCACGACGGCGCGGCCCAGGTGCGCAACGAGTATGTCATCCAGGTGACGGGCGTTGTGCAGCCACGCCCCGAAGGGGGCGCCAATCCTAACCTGCCCACGGGCGAAATCGAAGTCCTGGCCGAGAACGTGGTTGTGCTCAATCCATCCAAGAACCCACCCTTTGCCATCAGCGGCAATGAGGATGTGGACGAAGCCGTTCGCCTCAAATATCGCTATCTGGACCTGCGCCGCCCCAAAATGGCGCAGAATCTAGCGCTGCGCCACAACATTGTGCGCTTCATTCGCGAATACCTCTCCGAGCGCGACTTTCTTGAAGTGGAGACGCCCATCCTGCTCAAGACAACGCCCGAAGGCGCGCGCGACTTCGTGGTGCCCAGCCGCCTGCACCCGGGCGAATTCTATGCGCTGCCGCAAAGCCCGCAGCAGCTCAAGCAACTGCTCATGGTGGCAGGTGTTGAGCGCTACTTCCAGATTGCGCGCTGCTTCCGCGATGAAGACCTGCGCGCCGATCGCCAGCTTGAATTCACGCAGCTCGACCTTGAAATGAGCTTTGTGGAGAGCGCAGACATCCGCGCGCTCATCGAGAGCATGATGATCGCCCTGCACCAGCGCATCAGTGTCAAGCAGATCCAGCAGCTACCCTTCCCCATCATCACCTACGCTGATGCCATGGAGAACTACGGGATTGACCGGCCGGATCTGCGCTTTGGCCAGACGCTTTTCGCAATCAACGACATTGCCGCGGCCAGCACTTTCCCTGTCTTCACAAACGCCATTGCTGCGGGCGGCATCGTCAAGGGCGTGGTGTGGCCGGGCGGCAACGCGCTGTCGCGCCGCGAAATGGATGAGAATACAGAGTTCGTCAAGCGCTACGGGGCCAAGGGGCTTGTGTGGATTGGCGTTGCCGGCGCGCCAGATGGCAGCGGCAACTACGCGCCCGAAGCCCTGCGCAGCCAGGTGGCAAAATTCCTCTCACCGGAGGAGCTCTCGGGCATCGTCCGGGCCAGCGGCGCACAGGTGGGCGACATGATCCTGCTGGTGGCGGACAAGCCCTCTGTCGTAGCGCAGGCGCTGCACAACCTGCGCATGGAAATCGGCAAGCGCGCCAACCTGATTGACCCTAATGTGGACGCCTTCTGCTGGGTGGTGGACTTCCCGTTGCTCGAATACAACGAGGACGAGGATCGCTATCAGGCGGTGCATCACCCCTTCACCAGCGCACTCGACGCCGACTGGGAGCGCCTTGAGAGCGACCCCGACAGCGTGCTGGCCAAGGCGTATGACGTGATCATGAACGGCTGGGAGCTG
>DIAV01000106.1:1710-2198 GCA_002415895.1 Anaerolineales bacterium UBA5069
GCCGAGAGCCTCAGCATCCGCGAGGTGATCGCCTTCCCCAAGACGGCGGCAGGCACCGACTTGATGATGGAGACGCCCAGCGCCGTCACCCAGGTGCAACTGGATGAGCTGCACATCGCCCTGAAGAAAGCCGCCCCCGCCGCCTAGACTGAAGTCACAGTTAAAGCTGCACTGCTTGACGCGAGGGCGCAAAGTGAGCAAAGGCGCGAGGAACAACAACTGCAGGAAGGGCACTGACCTTCGCCTGCGCGCATGCCCCGTGGTTGGGCCTTACCCTGTTTATGCTTGTCGTTGCGCCTTTGCCCGCCTAGCGTCTTCGCGCCCTTGCGTCAAGATGTGATCCCCCCCATGATCGGATCCCCCATGCAAGCGTGGCAAAACACCCTCTACTACGGCGACAACCTCAACGTCCTGCGCGATCACATTGTCGACGCATCGGTTGATCTCATTTACCTCGACCCGCCCTTCAACTCCAGCCGCTCCTACAA
>DIAV01000106.1:2399-8048 GCA_002415895.1 Anaerolineales bacterium UBA5069
GAGGCCATGCGCCAGTTCATTGGCCCCAACCAGATGATGGCCTATCTGGTGATGATGGCCGCGCGCCTGGTGGAACTGCAACGCGTCCTCAAGCCCACGGGCAGCATTTACCTCCACTGCGACCCCACCGCCAGCCACTATTTGAAGGTGGTGATGGATTGCATCTTTGGGGCAGAGAACTTCAAAAGCGAGATCGTGTGGAGGCGGCAAAGCGCCCACAGTGACTCGCGCCGCTATGGCTCGGTACATGACATACTTCTGTTCTTTTCCAAGTCAGAAGACTACATCTGGATCGATCAGTACCAGGCTTACGACGACGACTATGTAGAGCAGTACTATCGCTACAGGGACGAATCCGGCAGGCGTTTCATGTCGGGTGATTTAGGGGCTGCAGGCCTTCAAGGTGGTGGCTATAACTACGAGTGGAAAGGAATCGTACGCACATGGCGGGTTCCAATTACTACAATGCAGCGACTCGAATCTGAGAATCGCATCTTCTACACACGAAATGGCATCCCACGAATCAAGCGGTTTCTGGACGAGGCAAAGGGTATGCCGATGCAGGACATTTGGCCCGACCTTGAGTCCCTCCGATCTTGGCATGCGGAACGCCTCGGCTACCCGACGCAAAAACCCGTCGCCCTGCTCGAACGCATCCTCAACGCCTCCTCCAACCCCGGCGATGTCGTGCTGGACCCCTTCGCAGGCTGCGGCACCACCATCGACGCCGCCCAGAAGCTGGGCCGCCGCTGGATTGGCATCGACATCACCCACCTCTCCATCGCGCTCCTCAAATATCGCCTCGAAAATACGCACGGCCTCAGCGCAGGCAAAGAATACGCGATTGTGGGCGAGCCGGTGGACTACACGGGCGCGCTCCAGCTTGCGCAGGACGACCGCTACCAGTTCCAATGGTGGGCGCTCTCGCTCATTCGCGCCAAGCCGCAGGGGGGCAGCGCCGGCTCCAAACAGGGCAAAAAGGGGGCCGACGGCGGCGTAGATGGTGTGCTCGTCTTTGAGGACGAGGCCGGGGGCAAGGCCAACCGCGCACTTGTGCAGGTAAAATCGGGCCACGTCAACGCGGCCACCATTCGCGACCTTATCGGCACAGTCAACAACGAGAAAGCAGCCATCGGCATCCTCATCACCCTCGAAGAGCCTTCACAGCCCATGAAAACGGCTGCCGCCGCGGCGGGCTTCTATCATTCGCCCGGCTGGAATGTGGATTATCCCCGCATTCAGATCCTCACCGTCAACGACCTGCTCACAGGGCGCGCGCAGGCGCGCCACCCGTCCATGAACATCTCCTTCAAACAGGCGGCGCGTGCACAGAAGGATGGATTGCAGCCAGGGCTGGGGCTGGAATAACGGATGTCGGGAGTGGGGAGTAGGGAGTTGGGAGTCAACACCCGACACCCGACACCCGACACCCCACTCCCCATTCCCGCCACCCGAAAAACGGTTGCAATCACCCCGCCCTCGTGCTATAATGCAGTTGACTCTGCGGCTTCGGTGATTGTGTCAGAACACGGGGCGAGCCAACACCTTCCCTATGGGGGCTCGGCAACGTGACGTGGATGTGTTAGCCTCGGGCTCTGCCCGCAGGCAAGACTGAATCGCCCAGCCGGCTCCCTCCTGCTTACGCAGGTTCGTACCCACTGACCACACCACTCTCGCGGAGTCAGAGAAGAATGAGCCGCCCGCTTGCCGGGCGGCTTTCTTTTTCTACATTTGCAGCCTTTCTGTTGTGCCAATATCGCGTTATGTCAACTTCTTTGACGCAGCGCGCTCTCCTGTGGTATCCTTCGCCGCGCTGATCCTTCCGACACCTGAAGCGGCTCGTTCGCCGTTCGCAACGCTCACTCACCTGCCGCACTTAACTGAGGCGCCCCATGTCTATTATTCGCACCCGCGTTGCTGATGACACCTGGGTCTTTACAAGTGACCTTTACGTGGAAGTCACCGCAGGGCTGGTCGTCACGCCTGAAGGCGGCGTGATCATCGACACGCTCCCCTTCCCCTCGGAAACGCGCCAAATGGCCGANNGAACTGATCGCCCACGACCTCTGCGGGCAAATGCTTCAGCAATACGGTTATCGTGGCCTCGAGGAAGGCAAGGAACACACCCCCGAGTTGCGCCAGGTGCAAATCCGCCTGCCCAAAATCGTCTTTAACGAGGGCCTTGTCATCCGCCTGGGCGGCAAAACCATCCACCTCATCCACTCGCCCGGCCCCAGCCCCGAGTGCTGCGTGGTGCACGTGCGCGAAGACAAGGTGCTTTTTGCCAGTGACCTGATGATGCCTGTGCCGCTGATTGCCACCTCCATGAGCGACATTGAGGCCTACAAGCGCTCGCTGAGCAATCTGCACGATTACAACCTTGAGTGCATTGTGCAGGGCCACGGCGACATTCTGCTGCGCGGCGAAGTGAGCAGCAGCATCGATTCATCAATTGAGTACCTCTACGACATCCAAAAACTGGTTGATACGCTGATTGCCGACGGGGCCACCAAACACGATCTGCTCGAGCACGACATCGAGCGCTTTGGCCGCAGCCGCATTCCGCTGGGCGGCCTTGTGCAGCAGTTTCACTCCAACAACCTGCTGCACCTGTGGGAGAAGGCGCGCGCCGAGCAGCGCCGCCAGCGCCAGGCTGCGCGCGAAATGGCCGCCGCCGTCGAGCAGGCAGATTCCTGAAGCGCTGCATGAGCGAGACGGTATCCCACGCCCCCAGCCCACAGCCCACCAACCAGCGCATTGATGTTGAAGCGCTGGTCGAGGTGATCGCGCGCCTGCGCCCAGCGCAGCGGCGCGCACTGCAGCGCAGGCTGCACACGGCGGGCCTCTTCGTGGCCGAGGACTTGCTGACAGACAAGCACCCGCTGGCTGTGGCGCCTGCGCTGCGCCCCGGGCAAGTGGCGCGTGCGACGCGACCCCCTGCGGTCGCGCCTGCACAGACTGCCGCACCCGCTGCCAAAGCAGCGCCCAGCGCACCGCCCCCGGCCCCGCCGCCCCTGGCCCCGCCGCGCGCCCCCGACAAAGCGCAACCCGATCGGCTCACACTGCCGCTGCCCGCTGCCGATCGCAAGGCCGGTGGCAAAGCCGTCATGGGCGTGCCTCAGCACGTGGACGAAGACCCGCACATCATGCCCCCGCTCCCCGGGCAGGCCCCCGACCAGCCGATTGCCATTGTTTTTGATGGTGGCAGCCGCGGCAACCCCGGCGAAGGCTACGGCAGCTATCAGGTGCGCTGGCCGGGTGCGCAACCGCAGGTGGTGCGTCTGCGCTTTGGCGGCAACATGACCAACAACGAGGCTGAGTACGACACACTCATCGGCGCGTTGGAGGCGGTGCTCAAGCGCCTTGTCGACAACGGCGCCGCGCCCAATACCGCGCGCCTGGATGTGCGCGGCGATTCGTTGCTGGTGATCAACCAGGTGATGGGCGCGTGGAAGTGCAAGGATGCGCGCATGGAGAAGCGGCGCGACCACGTGCGCGCGCTCCTGCGTCAATTTGGCGATTGGCAGCTTGCACACCACGATCGCGAGAACAGCGTCCGCGAACTCGGGCACTAATAACCATAACTGCGACGCAAAGGCGCGAAGGCGCAGAGGAACGCAAGAGCAAGAACAAGAGCAAGAGTTATGAGCAAAGGCAGCGCGATCCGTTGGGACCGCGCTGCTCTCTGCTCATAACTCTCGCTCTTGCTTTTCTCTGCGTTCCTCTGCGCCCTCGCGCCTTTGCGTCGCAGTTTATTAGCTAAATGCCGTAATCATTCGTGGCGGCCATGCGCGCGGCTTGCAGCACATTGCTCATGAGCACGGCGTTTGTCATGGGGCCAATGCCGCCGGGCACGGGCGTCAGCATACCCGCAATCTCGGCGGCGGCGGCCTGGTCCACATCGCCCTTCAGGCCGTCATCGGTGTAGGTCGTGCCAAAGTCCACCACAATCGCCCCGGGCTTAATCCAGTCGCCCTTCACCATTTCGGCGCGGCCAATGCCCACGCACAGCAGGTCGGCACTGCGGCAAACCGCGGGCAAATCCACAGTGCGGCTGTGCGCAATCGTCACAGTGCAGTGGCGGTGCAGCAGCAACATGGCCATGGGCTTGCCCACAATGTCGCTGCGCCCCACCATCACCGCATTGAGCCCCTTGAAGATCACCCCCGCGTTTTCAAGCAGGCGAATTGCCCCCGCAGGTGTCGCCGGCACAAAGCAGGGCGTCTTTTGCTGGGCAAGGCGGCCCGCGTTGAGCGGGTGCACGCCATCCACATCCTTGTTGGGGTTGAGCATGTTCACAAGCGCTTCGTGGTGAATCTGCGCTGGGACAGGCTCGAGGATCATAATGCCGTGGACGGCGGCATTCTCATTGAGCGCGGCCAGTGTGGCTGCGACCGTGGCCTGATCGACATCATCACCCAGTTCCACGCCCTGGTAGGCCACGCCCACGCTCTTGCAGTTCTTCTCAATTGCGCGACCATAACCCGCCGCCGATTCATCGCTGCCCACGCGCAGCACGGCCAGCGTGGGCGGCGTGAGGAATTCGGCCGTGTACGCGCCAATTTCGTCCTTCAGGCGCGCCTTCACTTCCTTAGCCAGCGCGCTGCCGTCGAGCATCTTTGCCGTCACAACGTCACCCCAATCGTGGCTGCGCAGGCGGCTTTGGAGACGGCCACAGAGGCATCCGCGTCACTGAGCACGGTGTTGCGGCGCTTCTCCCACTCCTCCACAAATTCCTCATCCTTGATGAGCTTGAGGTTGACGTTGACATTGGCAATGCCGGCCAGCAGTGCAGCGTTGGCCAGGTAGATGGCCGTAGCGGCGTCGCTCACAACGTTGGGGTTGCCCAGTGCGCCCACAGGCCCGGCCAGCTTGATAACCTCAAGGCACTTGGTGGCCGTCACAAAGGGGATTTCCGCCGCGTGTTTGAGCGCGTCCTGCATGGCTGCTGTGCGCGCGGCCTTCTCGTCGTCCGTCTCCTTGGGCATGCCATAGGTGGCGCTGACGGCCGTAAAGGCATCCGCATCGGCGTCGGCCAGGGCCAGCAACTCGCCGCGCAGACGCTCGCTTTCGACCAGGTAGCCGCGCATTTCATCCTCAACCTCAGCGTACTTCTTCTTGCCCACGGTGAAGTTGATCACCATGCTCACGAGGGCTGCGGCCATGCTGCCGGTCAGGGCTGCTGCGCCGCCGCCGCCGGGCGTGGACGTTTGCGCGGCCAGCGCATCAACAAACGCGCCAGTCGTCATTTCGGATATTGTGCTCATATGGAGATGTCCTTTGTGTGCACACGCAACGCTGCGTGGGGATGGGTCAAGACTTGCCAAGTATAGCATAGGAGCGGCGCTGCATACGCTTGGAATCGCGTGCAAGGCAAAGCCCCACACCCCACATGTGTTCCGTGAGCATTTGCAGCCAGGACAAGCCTGCGGCCACTCCGCATACCTTCCTCGCACACCGCTTATGTGCTCGCAATACGCCAACTGTATTCGCCGCAACCCCTTGCACACTTGTGCGTATGGTATACTGATTCGATTGCAGCCCATACAGGCTGTGAGCGCGCGCCCGGCAGCCCCTGCCCTCCAGTTTCAGCGCGCGGCTACCATTTGATTACCAAACAGGTTTGGTTGAGGTTCATGAAAGAGTTTT
>DIAV01000117.1:0-4478 GCA_002415895.1 Anaerolineales bacterium UBA5069
CTTGCTGACGTTCTCCATCCAGAGTAGGGCGTTCGCCTTATCCATGCAAACACGCAGCCTTTGCGGTGCCTGTGTCAGAAGTTATTGTGTGATGTATTGGGTGAAGAGGTTGGCGCACACAAGCCGGGGAGCGGCAAGCGTGATTAAGCAGTGCGGCTTGCGCAGTGATGAATGCTGCGCGCTTGCACAAATTAACGTATATGATCGGTCATGTGATCGATAAACTTATAGCACGTGCAGCGGAGATTGTCAAGACTGCGCCAATCACACCAATCACATGCCCATGTCGCCCGCAAGCGCCAGCAGCGCGGCCACGCCGGCAATCGCCGCCGTCTCGGCGCGCAGAATGCGCGGGCCCAGTGCAACAATCTGCCAGCCGGCGGCCTGGGCCGCGGCGGCCTCCACATCAGCCAGCCCACCCTCGGGGCCAACGAGCAGGCTGAGTGCCTCCACTGCCGTCAGTTGCGGCGTGCGCGCTACGCCGGATTCCGATGCAGCACCCTCCCAGGGCAGCAGCCGCAGCCCTTGCGCGTGCGCAATGGCCTCGTCAAAGTCCAGCGCAGGGGATAACGCGGGCAACACGGCGCGGTGCGACTGCTCCGCCGCTTCGCGAATGACGGCGTGCCACCGATCAGCTTTGGCGTCCAGCGCTGCGGCAGGGCGCACAATGCTGCGCCGGCTCACCACGGGCACAAACCTCACAACACCCAATTCGGTGCATTTTTGCAGCACCCAGGCAAACTTTTCGCCCTTGAGGCTGCATATGTACAGGGTAATTTGCAGCCGGGGTTCCGTGGGGCACGGGCGCGCCGCGCCCACCAGCGCGCCCGCGCGTTTGGCGCTCACGTCGGTCAGCGTGGCGGCATACTCAAGGCCGCTGCCATCCAGCAGCACAAGGGGCGCGCCCGCTTGCAGCCGCAGCACACTGTGCAACTGGTGAGCATAGGCATCCAGCGCGACCTGCGCGCCGCTGCTCAATGTGCCGGGCGGGAGAAAAAAGCGGTGCATGGGCGAGTTAATCGTTGCAGGTTGGGAAATGGACTTGTTGCAGTCCTTTGCGTTTCTTTGGGTTCTTCGCGGCTTTGCGTTGCGATGTTGCTTTCACGCCGGCCGCGTGGCCACCAGCGCCACCCAGTCGCCTTCGTGCAAGCGGCCCGTTACTGTCAGCCCGTGGCGGTGGGCGGCGGCCTCCACCAGCGGCGCGCGGTCGGCCAGGATCCCCGAGAGGATGATGCTGCCGCCGGGTGCAAGTGGCTCGGCCAGCGGCGTATTGTCGTATGCGCCGTCAAAGAGCTTGACCAGCACCTCGGCCAGAATGTTGGCAACCACAACCGGAAAGCCGCCCGCCACGCCGGCCGGCACGCTGCCCAGGCGAATTTCCAAAGGCGCGCCGTTGCCCGTAACCACCCCATTGAGGGTCGCGTTCTCGTGCGCCACGCGCACGGCCAGCGGATCGATGTCGGTTGCCAAGACAAACGTTGCGCCCAGCCGCAGCGCGACCACTGCCAGCACGCCACTCCCCGTACCTACATCAAGGATATGGTCACCCGGCCGCACAGTCTCTTCAAGCGCGGCAATGCAGAGGCGGGTGGTGGGGTGCATGCCTGTGCCAAAGGCCATGCCGGGGTCAAGGTGAATAACGAGGTCGCCCGGCTTCTCCTCCCACGTTTCCCATGTGGGTTTGAGGACAACGCGCTTGCCAATGCGCAGGGGCTTGTAGAACTGCTTCCACGCGTTGGCCCAGTCCTCCTCATGCACCTCACGGATTTGCGCCTCGGGGATTGGATAGAGCAACGAGAGCCGCCACAGCCCTTCTTCGATATCGCGGCGAATGGCCGCGCCGCGCGCGCCGGGCTTGATGAAGGTCTTGACGACAATGCGGTGGGCCGTGGGCACGGCTTGATCATCATCGTTGCTGAAACCCGTGGCCTCAATCACCGCGCCGCCACCGCCGGCCTCACCCGCTTCGTTGTCCTCGTCATAACCGCCGCCATTGAAGCGATTGAAGAGCTCGCTCACGGCTTCGGCGGCTTCGGCGTCGCACTCAACCGCCAGTTCAAGCAAGGCATCTGCGGAAAATTCGCGTTCGTCAGCCATAACCACCCCTTGGATGAACAAACACCCAGCCACATGACTGGGTGCTCGGAAATACTAAACTTGTTCGCAGGCAAGGCCGGCGGTTTGAAACGCCGCTCCACGACGCCGCAAGCAAATTCGCATCAGGCGCCGAAAATGCGATCAAAGAAACCTTTGTTGTGCTGAATCGTCTCATCGCCCAGCGTTTTGGCAAGCTGTTGCAGCAGGCTGCGCTGCTCGGGGTTCAGGTCGGTGGGCGTGACGACGCGTGCCGTAATCAGCATGTCGCCCCGTCCCTGCCGCTGCAACTTGGGAATGCCATAACCGCGCTTGCGGAAGACCTTGCCCGTTTGCGTGCCGGCAGGAATGTCGAGCATCTCCTCCTTGCCGTCCACCGTGGGAATGCGCACGCTGGCCCCCAGCGCGGCCTGGGCCATGTTGAGGGGCAACTCCATCTGCACGTCAAACTCCGTGCGCACAAAAATAGGGTGTTCATCCACTGCAACCACCACGTAGAGATTGCCCGGAGGACCGCCCAGGATGCCCGCTTCGCCCTCGCCCGCCAAACGGATGCGCGTGCCTTCATCCACGCCGGGAGGAATCTTGACACTCAGCTTGCGGCTCACCCGGACGCGCTTTTGGCCGTTGCACTTCTTGCAGGGCGAGGGGATCACTTCGCCCGCGCCGTTACACGTGGGGCATGTGTTGGAGGTTACCACGGTGCCGAAGAGTGGGCTTTGCTGGCGGCGCTGCACCTCACCCGTGCCGCCGCACATGGCGCAAGCCACAGGCTGCGTGGGCGGCTCGGCCCCTGCACCGCTGCAGCGGTCACAAAGCTCCTGCCGCGGGATCTCCAGCTCGCGGTCACAGCCAAAGGCGGCTTCTTCAAAGGTGAGCCGCACATCGGCGCGCAGGTCGGCGCCACGGCGCGGCTGGCGACGGTTGCTGCGCTGCGCCTGCTGGCCGCCAAAGCCGGCGAAGATTTCCTCAAAAATAGTGCTGAAGTCGCCAAAGCCGCCGAAATCGGCAGCCCCTGCGCCCGCGCCCTGCACACCGGCATGGCCGTAGCGGTCATACGCGGCGCGCTTCTGGTCGTCGCTCAGAATCTGATAGGCCTCATTGACTTCCTTGAAGTTGGCCTCAGCCTCGGGTGACTTGTTGATGTCGGGGTGGTATGTTTGCGCCAGCTTGCGGAAAGCTTTTTTAATGCCCTCTTTGTCGGCGCCGCGCTCGACACCCAGTACTTCGTAATAATCACGCTTCGCCATGGAATCTCACTTGATATCGAAAACCTGGACGCGAAAAGAGCAGAATAGAGAGTAAAACAAACCTGTCAGAACAGCGGCCACGACCGGCGCGGGTTGGCAAAGCGCGCGTGAACGCGGCACGCGCATGCTGTGTCGGGTGCGCTTACTCCCAGTTGATAATCCACGCGCAGAGGCCGGCCAGCAGCACGGTGGCCACCACCAGCGCCAGCCATTGCAGCGGTAAGAAGCCCACATTCCACGCACTAATGACAAGGATAATCACCATGCCCAGCGCCAGCACGGCCCAGTTGGAAAGCACCGGGTATTGGTTCCAAAAGTGTTTAATCGTTTCCATTTTTGTCATTCCTGATAGGGCAGGTGCGCAAGGCCGAGAATGAATACATGCCTGCTATTCCAATTCAGCCATTCACCCGGCCCAGTGCATACGTCTCTACCAATTCCGCCCACGCCGCATCGAGCAAGCCATACAGTTGCTCGGGTGTGCCTTCGTTGGGAAAGACGCGCGTGGCGTGGCGGACTTTTTCTGCCTGCGACGATTGCGCTGCAAGCCTGCGGCGCGCTTCGGTGACGCTCATGCCGCGCGATTCCATAAGGCGGCGCAGTTGTGTTTCCTCACTGGCCGTCACAACCCACACCTCGGTGCAAAGGCCCAGCAAATTGCGCGCCTCCAACAGTTTGATTGCTTCCACCACAGCCACCGGCGCATCCCCGGCTCTGAGCAGCGCGCGCGTGCGCTCGAGCACGGCTGGATGCACAATAGACTCAAGTGTGTGGAGTGCTGCCGGGTCGCGAAAGACAATCGCGCCCAACGCCGCGCGATCAATCGTGCCATCCGCAGCCACAATCTGCGGCCCAAAGGCAGCCACCACCGGCCCATAGGCAGCCATGCCGGGGGCCATCACCTCATGGGCGATTTTGTCGGCGTCGAGCGTCGTCACGCCCTTGGAAGCCAAATAGGCAATCACCGTGCTCTTGCCGGTGCCAATGTTACCTGTGAGACCAATGACGATGCGCGGCGCAATCATAGCATGAAAGTATAGCATAGGAGAGGCGCAGCGCCTGCAAGCGATTCTCCAATCCGGCACATACAGTGCTGCGCCGCCCACCCGCCGCAAGCACTTGCGAAGCTTCGCA
>DIAV01000117.1:4560-4760 GCA_002415895.1 Anaerolineales bacterium UBA5069
TGCGAAGCTTCGCAAGTGCTTGCGCGCGCGCCCGCTTAGGCGTAGACTGGACATGAAACAACTGCGCCGCATCCATCCTGATGCAATTCAAGGTCAACACGCAATCTCATTCACAGTGGAGGAGCACCATGCCAAAACGCTTTGTTCTGCTTATGGCCTTTGCCCTGGCGACACTGCTTGTTGTGGGCTGTACGGCAGTG
>DIAV01000129.1:0-1069 GCA_002415895.1 Anaerolineales bacterium UBA5069
GAGTTCATGAAGGACGAATCGGCTGCGCTGCCCGCTGAAGAGGCCGAGCCGTTCGAGTAGCTTGTACTCCGTGTGGGTTTATATTTCGAGGTTTTTCAAGTGAGTGAGTGGATGTATACACACCGCAGGGACAAAACGGCGCAAGACGCACGGTCTGCGCGCACGCACAAGCAGGACAATGCACGCAATGAAGCCCCACGTGATGACGCAAGTCGGGAACGCGCGCCCGAAGCCGGTGATGCCCAGCCCGAGTTGCCGCAGGCGCTTGCCGCACAGGCAAATTTAACGCAGGGACGAATTATGCAATTGCCACTTTTCCCGCTCAAGAATGTTGTGCTCTTTCCGGGGATGGTGCTCCCGCTGCACATTTTTGAGCTGCGCTATCGCGAGATGATCGGCAAGTGCATTGACGAGAAACTCCCCTTCGGCGTTGTTCTGATCCGCGCTGGTGAAGAGGTGGGCGATGCAGCAACGCCGTGCACTGTGGGCACTGCGGCGCGCATTACGCGTGTTGACAGGCTCGACAATGGGCACATGAACATTACCACGGTGGGCACCAAGCGTTTTCGTGTGCTGGAACTGGACACCAGGAGCAACAGCTATCTCAGCGCCACGGTGCGGCCGCTGCCTTTCATCAACGGCAGCACAAAGGCGGCTGAGGACCTCGCTCACAAGGTGCGCCCGCGCATTATTGAGTATGTGGAGCTGCTCTCCGAGGCCAGCAAGCACAAACTGAAGCTGGATCGGCTGCCCGAGGACCCAATGACACTGGCGTTCCTCGTGGGCATTGCCATGCAGGTGACGCCTGAAGATAAGCAGAAGCTGCTCGAGCGTGTGGGCGTGCCGCAGATGCTCTCCTGGTCGTTGCATCTACTCTCGCGCGAGATATTATTCACGCGTCACATGGTGGAGACGCAGCCGGAGATACTGAGCATGAACAGCGGTCCAACGGGCTACATCTTCCCCAACTAAACGAGAACGGCGCCAATGGCAGCCATTGAAATTTGCGTCGCAGGGTCGACGCGCGTATACTTTGCAGACGTTCAGGGGGATTAGCTCAGCTGGCTAG
>DIAV01000129.1:1139-3657 GCA_002415895.1 Anaerolineales bacterium UBA5069
TCAAGTCCAGTATCTCCCACACAAGATACCCAACACGTTGATCGGGATACGGTTGGAGCAGAGATGTCTGGCAGAGAGCCGCGGCCCGGGCTGAAAGCCGCAGCAGGCAATCGCTCCAATCACCACCCGAGAGTGGACCGCTGAAGCTGAGTAAGCGGCCCCGGACCCGCCCCGTTACAGGCGCCAAGTGGCCCCGTGCTGAACGCACAGGGCAACGTGGGTGGAACCGCGAGCGCATAAGCAGGCGCCTCGTCCCAACGGACGAGGCGCTTTTTGTATTCCGCAACCCGGACGCAAGCAGCAGAGCAGGTTGAAAGCAGAGCGACAATGTTCGACAATCCTTCCCTCTTTCCGGAACTCAAACACCTGCAACCGCTGGTGGATGCCATTGCCGGCAGCCAGAATGCATTGCTGGAACTCTGCATTGCCGTGCAGCAAGTGGCCGCGCCCACACATGCCGAAGGCGAGCGCGCCGCTTGGGTGGAGGCGAAGTTCCACAGCCTGGGTCTGCTTGACGTCATGCAGGATGGCTCCAGCAATGTCTATGCACGTCTGCCTGGCGCCCGGCCCGGCCCCGCACTCATGCTCAGCGCGCACACGGATACCGTCTTCCCCGCCGAGACGGACCTGACGATCCGCCGCGACGACGGACGCCACCGCGTGGCAGGGCCTGGCCTGGGCGACAATTCGACGGGCGTTGCCGGGCTGCTCATGCTGGCGCAACTGCTCAAGGGCACGACACCGCCCGTTGACATTTGGTTTGTGGCCAACAGTTGCGAAGAGGGGCTGGGCGACCTGCGCGGGATGCGCGCCGCCGTTGACCGCCTGCAGGATGCGATTGGCGCGTGCATTGTGATTGAGGGCATGGGGTTGGGGCGCATTGTGCACCAGGCGCTGGGCTCGCGTCGCTTTGAAATCAGCGTGACGGGCCCCGGCGGTCATTCGTGGAGCGCGTTCGGCACGCCCAGCGCCATTCACACGCTGCTGCAACTGGCCGAACGCATTACCCGGCTGGAGCCGCCGCATACCCCGCGCACCACCTACAACATTGGGCGCATTCGCGGCGGTACATCGATCAACACGATTGCCGAGAATGCCTCCCTGGAGCTGGATTTGCGCAGCGAGCAGGGCCATGCGCTGACCGCCATGGTGGAGCAGGTGACGGCCATCGTGCGCCGCTACCAGTCACCCCAGTGGCGGCAGAAGGGAGTCTTTGTGAGCATGGAGCCGATTGGCGACCGCCCGACGGGTGAGATTCCACCCACCCACCCGCTGGTGCTTGCCTCGGAGCGCGCGCTCAAGGCTGTTGGCGTGGCCGTGGAGCCAAACGACCGCATGAGCAGCACCGACGCCAATATCCCGCTCAATCGCGGCATACCGGCCGTTTGCGTGGGCATTACCCGAGGCGGCAATGCACACAGGCTGGATGAGTGGATTAGCACGCTGGAACTGACCAAGGGCATGCAGCATCTGCTCCTGCTCACGGTATGGGCGGCGGCGTGGCTGGGCAAAGCCTGAACGTAACTGCTCGACGCGAGGGCGCGAGGTGGGCAAGGACGCAAGGAAAAGCAAGAGCAGGGCAAAGCCTAGCTAACACGCACGCCTACTGGTGCTGAATCGCACGCAAGGGCGTGCATTTGTCGCCGTTGCTGTTCTTTGCGCCTTTGCCCTTGGACCCTTGCGACCTTGCGTCAGGAAATGCGGCCTTCACGGTGACTCATCCCGCTGTAAACCAGTCCACGAAGCGCACGATTTTGTCGAGGAAGGAGCGGGGTTCGCTGGGGTCGCCGTTGAGCAGGATATCGTTGGCTGGGTCCAGCAATTCGCAGGTCAGCGGCACACCGGCGCGGCAGAGCAGATACTCGGCCCACTCGGCTTGATCGGCCCGCACGCTGAAACCCAGATCGCCACTGGGCAGGCGCGTGCGCTCGAAGATGCGAATGCCTTTGTCAAGCAGCAGCCTTTCGACCTCGCGGCCCGCGAAGCCGCCGCCGCGGCGAAAGGTGAAGGCATGCAGCGGACCATTGGCCGCCCGCACGGAGAATGCATCCAGAAAGCGATTAAGGTTTGCCATGGTTGGCCTCCGTCCACGCATCAATACAGGGGGCCGGGGAAGTACAGTTTAGAACGTTTGTTCTATTGATGGGGAAGAATAGCACGGTGCGTGTTGGCCGTGCAAATTGGGCACAAGCACATCAGATCGTGCGGCGCATGGCCGCCATGATTCAAGCTGAAGGAGAATCGTCATATGAGCGAAGCAATGGCAGCCGCACCTGCGCAATCGGCAGCGGCGGAGCAGGCGGAGAAGGATCAACTCTACAAGTTGCGTCACAGCGCGGCGCACATTATGGCAGAGGCGGTGCTGGGCATCTATCCCGACGCCAAGATCGCCATCGGCCCCCCCATTGACACGGGCTTCTACTATGACTTTGATCTGGGCAAGGATGCGGCGGGCAAGCCAAAGACATTCTCGCCCGAGGACCTTGAGGCGATTGAGAAGCGCATGCGCCAGATCATC
>DIAV01000129.1:3733-4117 GCA_002415895.1 Anaerolineales bacterium UBA5069
CATCGGCGGCAAGTTCCCCTTCCAGTATCGCGAGGTGAGTGCGGATGAGGCGCGCACGCTCTTTGCCGGCCAGCCCTACAAGCTTGAGTTGATCGATGGCCTGGACAAGGGCGGCACAGACGAGTACGGCAACGAGACGACGGTTAAGCCCGTCATCAGTGTCTATCGGCAGGATACTTTTGAGGACTTGTGTCGCGGCCCGCACCTTGAACACACGGGGCAGATTCCGCCGGATTGCTTCAAGCTCACATCCGTGGCAGGGGCCTACTGGCGCGGCGATGAGCACAATCCCATGCTCCAGCGCATCTACGGCACGGCGTGGCGCAACAAGCAGGAATTGCGCCAGTACCTCGATATGATGGAAGAAGCCAAGAAGCGCGACCA
>DIAV01000129.1:4392-10111 GCA_002415895.1 Anaerolineales bacterium UBA5069
GAAATGGAAGGCGCGCGCGGCTACAAGCGCGTGGCCACGCCGCACCTGTCGAAGGAAGATCTCTTCCTGCACAGTGGTCACCTGCCCTACTACGCCGAAAGCATGTACCCGCCCATGGAATTGGAGGGGGTGAAGTACTATGTCAAGCCCATGAATTGCCCCTTCCACCACAAGATCTATGGCAGCAAGCCGCGCTCCTACCGCGACCTGCCTGTGCGCCTCTCCGAGTATGGCACATGCTATCGTTACGAGAAGAGCGGCGAGCTCATCGGCCTTCTTCGCGTGCGCTCGATGCAGATGAATGACGCGCACATCTACTGCACGGAAGAGCAGTTTGAGCAGGAGTTCATGGGCGTCGTCAGCCTCTACCGCAGCTACTTTGATCTCTTTGGCATCGACCGCTTTGTGATGCGCCTCTCCACGCACCACAAAAAGGGGTTGGGCAAGAAGTATGTCGACAACGAGAGTCTCTGGCTCAAGACGGAGGAAATGGTGCGCAAGGCCATGGACAATGGCGGCGTCCCCTATGTGGAGGTGCCCGACGAAGCCGCTTTTTACGGCCCCAAGATCGACGTGCAGATCTGGAGCGCGATTGGGCGCGAGTTTACGCTGGCCACAAACCAGGTGGATTTCGAAGTGCCCGCGCGCTTTGGCCTTGTCTATACCAACCATGAGGGTAAAGAGGAAACGCCGCTCTGCATTCACCGCGCGCCGCTGGGCACGCATGAGCGCATGATTGGCTTTCTGATTGAGCACTACGCGGGTTTGTTCCCGTTGTGGCTGGCGCCACAGCAGATTGCGGTGATCCCAATTACGAGCGATCACAACGACTACGCCGCGCGCATTGCGGCGCAGTTGCAGGCCGCGGGGCTGCGTGTGGAGGCCGACCTGAGCAGCGACCGCATGAATGCCAAGATTCGCGGCGCACAGCTGATGAAGGTGCCCTATATGCTGGTGCTGGGAGACAACGAAATGGCCAATGGCACGGTGAGCCTGCGCAAGCGCGACGGCTCCCGCGTCAATGACCTGACGGTGGATGCCTTCCAGGCGCTGGCGCTGGCGAAGTATGCCAGCCGCGACGCTGCCCTGTAGGTTAAGTCGCAGGTGTAGGGCGTGTACAGGTAGAACGCGATCACCGCGGGCGCACAATTGATCCGCGGTGATCGCGTTGTTTCTGTACACGCTGTACAGCTGCAACGCGCCCCTGCCATGGCGCGAGGGCTTCCAGCCCTGTGGCCGTGTGCAAGGCAGTGATCTGATAACGGCGTGGCGGCATCTGCATCAGGAGTCACTCACATGGTTACAGCAACGGTTGTCAGGGCGCTGCCGGGCCCGAAAAGCTTTTACGGCGTCAAGAATATACTGGACCTGAGTCAGGACGGCATGCTCCGCTTTATTGAGGAAGGTTGGCGGACGTACGGAGATATCTTTGAAGTGACTGTTGGCCCCAGAAAACTGGTGATGGTCATCCATCCTGACCACGTGCGCCACATTACTGTGACCAACGCCGGAAATTATGACAAGCTGGAGAGCTATGATCCCGTTCGCAAGTATATTGTGGGCGATGGGCTGATTACGAGTACAGGAGAACTGTGGAAACGCCAGCGCCGGCTGATGGCGCCATTCTACACGCCGCGCGGCGTTCAGGAATTCGCCGAGATCTTCCTTCACGACACGCACACCATGGTGGAACGGTGGGACCAACTCGCGCGCGATCACGCACAGGTGGAAATGTTTGACGAGATGGCTCTCGTCACCGCCTCGATTGTCCTTAAAGCGATCTTCAGCACTGAATCCGATGAGGATGTCCTTGAGATCAAGGAATGTGTTGAAACCATGATCACCTTTTCCGGGGGTGCTGCTTCGAATCCTTTCAAGTTCCCCGATTGGGTTCCCACAGCGGGCAATAAGCGCTACTGGAAAGCGCACGACAAGGTGCACAGCTACATCAACAGGGTACTGGATGCGCGCCTGGCGCTCAATGAAGCAGACTATCCCAACGATCTGCTCTGCAAACTGATTACCGCTGCCGATCCGGAGACGGGCGAGCGCATGTCGCGCGAACTGCTGCGCGATGAAGCGCTAACGAACTTCTTTGCAGGTTACGAAACCTCTGCCCGCTCCATGAGCCACGCGTGGTATGCGCTGGCAGGCAATGCTGAAGTCCGGGCGCGGCTGCATGAAGAACTCGATCGCGAGCTGGGTGACGAGACGCCAACGTTGGACACGCTCAAGCGCTTGCCGTATACGCTCCGTGTCATCAAGGAGACACTGCGCCTCTATCCACCGGCGCCCATGTATGCCAAGGATGTTGTTGACGACGATGTGATTGATGGGTACCGCATTCGCAAGGGATCAACAGTCCTGCTGCTGCCCTACTTCACCCATCGTCACCCTGAATTCTGGGATAATCCCAATCGTTTTGAGCCCGAGCGCCACGCCCCCGAGGCCGAGAAGGCCCGCCATCCGCAAGCGTATCATCCCTTTGCATCGGGACAGCGCATTTGTCTTGGCAGCCATTTTTCGCTGCTTGAAACACACATCATGCTGGCGATTCTGGCGCATCGTTTTGATCCGAAGTTTTTGCCTCACTACGAAGCGGATTTTGTCTTTGACGCGCTGCTGCAGATTACCAATGGCCTGCCCATGATCATGGAGAAACGGTAGCGCGTGCCTGCGCGCTGGGGTTGGACTGGGATGATCGGAATGAAGGGTATGCGAGCATCGTTTTGTTGCCACGCGCGCGCGTGCAAAGGAGAGTGGCCGGGTGGTAAAAGAGACTTCTGCTGAGCGCAATGCGCGCAGAATGCTGCCTGCGTTGCGCTTGATCCAGGTGTACGTGCCACTGAAAGCGGCGCGCTGGGCCGAAGCGCGTGGGACTGCAGCTGTGCGGCCGCGGGACGGCATCACCCATACCGCAATCTCCGCCGGCGGCGTGCGCTGCGAATGGTTCGTGCCCGCAGGGAGCCCTGAAAACAGGGTGCTGCTCTACCTGCACGGCGGCGGCTTCATTTTTGGCATGTCATCCCGCCACCGTGCAATGGTTTCAAACCTGGCGCTAAAAATGGGTACCAGAGCGCTGATGGTGGATTATCGCCTTGCGCCCGCAAACCCGTTTCCGGCCCCGCTGGACGATTGTGTTGGTGCATACCGCTGGTTGTTGCAGCAGGGGATTCCGGCGCAAAATCTGGCCATTGCCGGTGATTCGGCGGGCGGCAACTTGACGCTGGCAACGCTGATGCAGTTGCGCGATGATGGCGACCCCCTGCCCGCAGCGGCCGCGTGCCTCTCGCCCGTGGCAGACCTCTCCCGCACCGGCGCCAACGCCACCGGCGTCAGTGATCCGTTGCTGCATCCCAAAGCCATGCAGAAGTACAGAAGCGCGTATGTGGCGCAGCAGGATAGCCGCAATCCCTTGATTTCACCCGTCTTTGGGGATTGGCGCGCGCTGCCGCCGCTGTTGCTGCACGCTGGGGAGGACGAAGTTCTGCGCGCAGATGCCGTGCGTGTTGCAGAACTGGCAAGTGCGGCCGGCGTTGCTGTGCGGCTGGAGGTGTTTCCGCGCATGTGGCACGTGTGGCAACTCTACTCCTCGTTGCCGCAAGCCGAACAATCGCTCTGTGACATTGCGCAATTCCTGAACGCACACATGCAGGCAGCCCCATAAACGGCGATTGACGCAACCCGCCCTGGGAAATTCGCTTTGTCATGGCGCGGGCCACATAATGCGGGCGCGGCGCAACGGCTGCCTCGCACATGGTCGCGCAAGGCTGCAGGGCGCGGCTATGGCTGTTCTGCGGCGAGCCTGGCCTTGTCTTCCTCCACCAATTGACGGCGCAGGACCTTGCCCGCCTGCGTTGTGGGCAACTCCTTGCGGAACTCCACGAGCGTGGGCACCTTGTAGGGGGCCAGCCGCTCCTTGCAGAAGGCGCGCAATTCGTCGCTGCTGCTCTCCTGCCCGGGCTTGAGCACAATATAGGCCTTGACGGTCTCACCGCGCTTGGGGTCGGGCACGCCGGCCACTGCCGCCTCCAGCACCTTGGGGTGCTGAAAGAGCACCTCCTCCACTTCGCGCGGCACCACGTTGTAGCCGCTGGCAATAATCAAATCCTTCTTGCGGTCCACAATGTAGAAGTAGCCGTCGGCGTCCATGCGCGCAATGTCACCGGTGTGCAGCCAACCCTCGCTGTCAATGGTCCTGGCGGTTTCGTCGGCCATCTGCCAGTAACCTTTCATCACCTGCGGCCCATGCAGAATGAGTTCGCCCTCTTCGCCCTGGGGCAAGCGCGCGAAATTGCCCTCGGCATCCGGTTCCAGCGCGCAGATGGCGCAATCGGTGGAGGGGAAGGGCAGGCCAATCGAGCCAATGCGGGCGTCGCCATGAATCGGGTTGCCCACCGCCAGCGGCGAGCTTTCGGTGAGGCCGTATCCCTCCACCAGCTTGCCCCCTGTGAGCGCCTCGAACTGCTGCGCCACCTCACCCGGGAGCGGGGAGCCGCCGCTGAGGCATGCCTTGACGGAGTGCAGGTTGAACTTGCTCACATTGGGATTGTTGATAATCGCGATGTACATGGCGGGCACGGCGGGGTAGAAGGTGACCTTCTCCTTGCTGATGACCTCGATAATATGCGCGGTGGCGCGCGGGTCGGGCACCATGACGATTTTCGCGCCAATGTGCGTGCCCAGCAGCATCCCCACGGACATGCCGTAGACATGGAAGGAGGGCAACGCAAGCAGCATTACCTCCTTGCCAAATTTGATATCGGTCAGCCACGCTTCCATCTGCAGGCAGTTGGCAACGAGATTGCGGTGCGTGAGCATGGCGGCCTTGGGCACGCCGGTTGTGCCGCCCGTATACTGAAAAAGCACGGGATCGCTGGGCAGCATGGCAACGGGCCGCGGCTCCAGCGGCGCTGCGCCAATCAGTTGCGCCATGGGATGAACGCCGGCACGGTAGTTCACAGCCTTCATCATGCCTGTGGCGCGCAGTTGCTTCTCCACCAACATGCGGAAGGGTTGGCCTACGCTGTCGCCCACATCGGTGACGATGACATGCTCAATCCCAACGTCGTCGCGAATGGATTCCAGCCGTTCCACCAGGCCGCTGAGCATGACAATTACGCGTGCGCCCGAGTCCTGCAGCACGTGCTTGAGCTCGTAGGGGGGATAGGTGGGGTTGATGTTGACGGCAATCGCGCCCGCCTTGAGGATGCCGAAGAAGGCGATGGGCACCTGGGGCACGTTGGGCAGCATAATCGCGACACGGTCGCCCTTGCCAACGCCTAAGTCCTGCAGCGCTGACGCGAAGCGATCGCTGGCATCGTTCAGTTCGCGATAGGTGAGGCTGGAGCCAATCGAGAGGCCCAGAGGCAGGTAGCGGAGCACGAAGCGAATGGCGGTGTTGGAGCCGACCCGCGCTGCCGCGTTGGTCAGGTTCGATTGCAGCAGTCTGTCAGGTACAGTGACGGTATGTGCGACGCCCTTTTCGTAGTGATCGAACCAGGGTGTGGCGGGGGCGTTTGCGGTAGTCATGTCATCTCCTGAGCGGATGGGAGCCGGGGAAGTAGGCGCGGCAACGGGGAGCCGCCGCACACTGTGGGTGTCCTGATTATAGCAGGAATGAAGGCAAAGGGTACTCCTGGAAGCGCCCGGGCTTCTCAAGAGTCAGTAATGCGCAGGAGCGAGCGCACTGCTGATACCTCACCCCCGGCCCCTCTCC
>DIAV01000226.1:0-342 GCA_002415895.1 Anaerolineales bacterium UBA5069
GGCGGCGGCGCGGGCCGCCGCGCGGCGCCCGGCGCCGCGGCGGGGGCCGCCCCACCCCCCCCGCTACAACCGCTACAACCGCTACAATCGCGGCGACCGCGGCGACCGCGGCAGTCGTTGCGGACTTTGGAGACTTATCATTTCGTCGCCGTCTCGCAGCCGGCGCGCCCCGCGAACGCGCGATATCTCTTATGCAATAAGCGCCGACCCGTGGCCCGCGCCTGGGTGCTGCGGGATACTCTCTTGCGCCATGCCGTTGATGTCAGTCCAGCGACTCCACCTTGTGCAGCGCATCAATCCACGCCTGCTCGGCAGCAATGGCGGCATGCAGACCCGCCACCA
>DIAV01000226.1:485-5963 GCA_002415895.1 Anaerolineales bacterium UBA5069
GGCATGCCCAGCAGGTCGGCGTCGTTGAACTTGACACCCGCTCGCTCGTCACGGTCATCAAAGAGCACCTCAAAGCCCGCCGCCAGCAATTGCTGATAAATTGCCTCGGCGGCGGCGGCCACTTCGGGCGATTTCTCAGTGGCAAGGCTCACCAGCGCAATCTGGTAGGGTGCAACGCTCATGGGCCAAATAATGCCCTTGTCATCATTGAAGCGCTCGACGATACATGCCATGAGCCGCTCCGAGCCGATGCCGTAGGAGCCCATGACAATTGGATTGCTCGCGCCATTCTCATCCAAATAGGTTGCGCCCATGGCCACGCTGTACTGGGTGCCCAGCTTGAAGATGTTGCCCACCTCGACGCCGCGCACAGCGCGCAATGGTGCGCCGCACGCCGGGCAGCCATGGCCGTCGCCCGCGGCGGCCAGGTCCGTCACAATATCGGCCTGATAATCGCGGCCGAAGTTGGTATTGCGCAGGTGATAGTCCACCTTGTTGGCCCCGGCCACAAGGTTGGGGCTGACCGCCACCAGGTCATCCACCACCAGGAGCACCTGGTCGCGCTGGATGCCGATGGGCGAACCGTAGCCCGCCGCAGCGCCCACGGCGTGAATCTCCTCCACCGTGGCCGGGCGCACGCTGCGCGCGTTGATGGCGTTGGTGAGCTTGGTTTCATTCAATTCCATGTCGCCACGCAGCACAGCAAAGACGAAGCGGTTGATGATCTTTCCTGCCTTGCCGTCGGCCTGCGCGGGGCCATCCATCTCGGCCATGAGAAAGACCGCCTTGGCTGTCTGATCAGGGCCAATGTGCAGGAAGTCGGCCAGGGCGGCAATGGTGGTGGCGCCCGGCGTGTGCACCTCTTCCAGCGGCAGTTGTGCGCCCGTGGGCGGCTGCGGCTTGCGGAAGGTGGCTACCTGGCGATTGGCGCTGTAGTCACAGTTGTCGCAAACAATGATCGTGTCCTCACCAATCGGCAACAGCGCCATAAACTCGTGCGCCATGCTGCCGCCCATCATGCCCACATCGCTCTGCACGGCAATGACATCCATGCCTGCGCGGCGGAAGACATTGAAGTAGGCCTGGTAGATGTGCGGGTAGAAGGCATCCAGACCCGCCTGGTCGCGATCAAACGAGTACGCATCCTTCATGGTGAACTCGCGCACACGAATGATGCCGGCGCGCGGGCGCGGCTCGTCGCGGAATTTGGTTTGGATCTGGTAGAGCACAAAGGGAAGCTGGCGATAGCTGCTGACAATCTGCTGCGCCATGTCGGCCATGATCTCTTCGTGCGTCATGCCCAGCACCATGTCGCGCCCGTTGCGATCCTTGAGGCGCGCCATGTCATCACCAATCTGATACCAGCGCCCCGACTTCTGCCACAGTTCGGCGGGATGCACCACAGGCAGCGAGACTTCCTGGCCGCCAATCGCGTCCATCTCCTCGCGGATGATCCGTTCAATTTTGCGCTTGACGCGCAGCCCCAGCGGCAGGAAATCAAAGATGCCCGCAGCAATCTGCTTGATCATGCCTGTACGCACCAGCAGGTTATGGCTGATCACGTCGGCGTCGGCGGGGGCGTCTCGCAATGTTTGGAAGAAGAGGCGCGACATGCGCATGGGCGTGGACTCCAGAGTGAAGAAGTGAAGAAAAAAGTAGTCAGGTGGTTAGGGCGACGTCAATTCAATCGAGTTTGAGGTTGATCACGGGGCGCACGCCGTAGCCGTTGCGATTGACGCGCGCATAGCCGCGCAAGCTGCCGTAGAGGCCGACAAACGCCGCGCGTGCTGGACTGCTGGGCTGGTTTCTCAGCCACCACCACGACACACCATGCTGCGCGCCCTCTGCGGCAATATATCCGTCGCCCACTTTGCCGTGGTAGACAAACAAGCGGCAGCCATCGGCCTTTTTGGCTTTGGCGTATTCAGTTCCGACTGCACGACGCTTTGTGTCGAAAGTATCCTTGGCGAGTGTCTTGGTCAGTTCTCTCATCTCGGCAATGCTGAATAGAAAAACCTTATCCTCGGTGTCGGGGCTGCCTGCGCCGTTGTCTGTACAGCAAGTTGTGCTAATGCGTGCCCTTTCGGCGGGCGTAAAGGCAGCCTCATAAAACGCTTTGTTGAGCCACGCCCGCAAGTCACAGTCGCGCCAGCTCGTATCTACAAACGCACAGTGATACCGCCTGCAATCCAGAATATGTTCGCTGATCAGGAGCAGTTCGTTTCCGGTCTTTTGCAGCACCCGCCATGCAATCGGCGCACTCTCTGCGCCCTCCGCTGTTTGCGGCCAGGCGCCGAAATGGATGATTGCGCCGGGTCTCGCGCCCATGAGGATTACGTTCATAGCTACAATTTGCAGTCGCTATGTTGCATTACGTATTCAGCAGGCGCGCTGTTTCGCGCTTGAGGGTGTTGTAATCCGTGACGCCCACAACGCGGTGCACCTCAACGCCGTCGCGCAAATAGAGCAGTGTGGGCAATCCCATGACATCGTACGCTTCGCTGGTGTCGGGATTCTCGTCCACATCCAGCGCGAGCACTTGCAGTTGCTCGGCAAAGTCGCGCGCCAGGAACTCCACATAGGCGGACATGATCGTGCAGGGCTGGCACCAATCAGCCCAGAAGTCCACCACGATGAGCCCCGGCGCCTGTATGCGCGCGTCCCACGTGGCGTCGGTCACTTCGCCCGGCGTGGGGCGCTGATCTTCAGCGGGTGGGGGTGTGGGCTGGGGCTTGCTTCCAAAGAGACGCTTCAACATGCGCGTACCTACGCTGCTGCCTTCTCGGCCACGGGGGCGCGGATCTCGAAGTCATGCGTTATGGTGGCCACGCCCTTGAGGGTTGCGTACACACTGCAGTACTTCTCCACACTCAGGTCAATCGCGCGGGCTAGCTTGCCTTCATCCAGGTCTGCACCTGTCACAATGAAGTGCATGTGCACGGTCTCCCACTTCCTGGGGATCTCGGCTGCGCGCTCTCCCGAGAGGACGACTTCCAAGCCATCCACTTGCATGCGTTGCTTCTTCGTAATGTCGATCACGTCAATGGCGGCGCAGCCACCCAGGCCCAGCAGCAGCATCTGCATGGGGCCCACACCGGCGGCGCCACCGGCCATAACCACATTCTGGCCGTTGTCCGCCGTACCCAGATAGGTCTTGTCTTCAATCCACTTAACACGCGTCATCTGAATGATATTTCCTTTGCAAAATGTTGTGCGGCGCACGAAATACCGGCGCTGTGCTGGTATCAGTGCTGTGGGACTGCAAAACGCACCAGCGAGTCTTGCGAGCCACTGGTCCTCACTGGTGTGTGCGATACCCCCATGCGCGTCCGAGTGAGTATAGAATTTGCAGGGTAGAGATGTCAAAAGGGCTGTGTTATAATTGCAGACGCTTCGTTCACTGCATGGGGCAGCCTCTCCACTCTCACAACAGAACCGGAACCCTGTGCAGTTATCCTGCGCGCTCACGCGGACGCTGCACGCCACCCTGCGCATGAGTTGCATGTCACAGTTGCTGTACGCAACGCCTGCACTGTTCCGCATTGTTCATGCACGTCAATCCATTGCTTCCCAACTCGCATTTGTTCATTGGAATCAACCGCAGATCGGATGGTGCACAAACGCGGCAGAGCGGCCGCTCGGTGCATCCCCGACTTCCCCTCGAACACCAAGTTCACAGGAGAGGCCATGCCATCCCCAACGCCCTGGTTCGCCCATTATGAGAAGAGTGTTCCACAGACAATTCAAGTGCCGGACAAGTTTCTGCACGACCTGTTGATTGATTCCGCCAAGCGTTTCCCCAACAACACGGCTGTGCGCCTGGTGCTCAAGTACCTGCCCGCCGGCCTCTCCATTAGCTCGCGCATGAATTATCGCGAGCTGGACGCAGCGAGCGATCGCTTTGCCGCGGCGCTGCAGGGGCTGGGCATCAAAAAGGGTGATCGCGTCGGCATTATGCTGAACAACATCCCGCAGGGGGTGGTCTCCTTCTTCGGCATCCTCAAGGCCGGGGCCACGGTCGTCAACATCAACCCCACCTATCCCGCGCCCGAACTGAAGCACATTTTGCACGACAGCGGCGCCGTGGCAATCGTCATGCTCAGCGGTCTCGTAGAGCGCCTTGATACGATTCGCAACGACATCAGCATCAAGCATGTGATTGTGGCCGATATTGTTGATTCGCTCAGCTGGCCCTTCAAGAGCCTTGCCGCCAAGACGGTGCGTGCGTCGGGGATGATGAAGGAAGTGACCTACGGCCCCACGGTGCACCAGTTTGACGATCTGTTGGCGGGATCGCCCAGCAAGCCCAAGGCCATTGACGCCACGCCCGACGATGTGGTGCTCTTCCAATATACAGGCGGCACAACGGGCGTGCCCAAGGCGGCCATGCTTACCCATCGCAACCTCGTGGCCAACTGTCTGCAAATGGATGCGTGGTTTACGCGCGTTGAGTATGGCAAGGAGAAGGTGCTCATGGCGCTGCCCTCCTTCCATGTCTACGGCATGACGGTGGGCATGCTCTTTGGCGTGACGCTCGGCTCGGAAATTGTGGAGGTGCCGGACCCGCGCAATACCGCCCATATCATTGAGGTCATTAGCAAGGAAAAGATCACGCTCTATCCCGGCGTGCCGGCCATGTACATTGGTCTCATCAACCACCCCAAGGCGCGCGAGTTTGACCTGCACTCGGTCAAGGCGTGCCTCAGCGGCGGCTCGGCGCTGCCCGTGGAAGTGGCGCAGCAGTTCGAGGCGATTACCGGCGGCAAACTGGTGGAAGGCTTCGGCATGACGGAATGCGCGCCCGTGGCTACAGCCAACCCCATTTACGGTGAAGTGCGCACAGGTTCAATCGGCCTGCCCGTCTCCAACACCATCTGCACCATTGTGGGGCTGGAGCCGGACGAAAACGGCAAGTTCCACGAGCTGCCGATTGGCGAAGAGGGCGAGCTTGTTCTCAAGGGCCCGCAGGTGATGAAGGGCTACTGGCAGATGGACGACGAGACGGCCAAGACGATTGATAGCGATGGCTGGCTGCACACAGGCGACATTGCCAAGATGGACAATGATGGCTATTTCTATATTGTCGACCGCAAGAAGGACCTCATCATTGCCAGCGGCTTCAACATCGTCCCGCGCGAAGTTGAGGAAGTGCTTTTCCAGCATCCCAAGGTGATGGAAGCAACAGTCGTTGGCATTCCAGACCCCAAGCGCGGCGAGACGGTCAAGGCCTACGTTGTGCTCAAGGATGGCGAAAGCTGCAACGAGGCCGAGATTCGCGCCTTCTGCAAGGAGCGCATCGCGCCCTACAAGGTGCCCGCGATTGTGGAATTCCGCAAGGAACTGCCCAAGACGCAGGCGGGCAAGGTGCTCCGCCGCCAGCTTGTGCAGGAGGAGAAGGACAAGCAGGCTGCGCAGGCGTAACAACAAGCACTTTGACGCAAAGACGCAAAGAAGACGCAGAGAACAGCAACAGCAAGA
>DIAV01000226.1:6073-9499 GCA_002415895.1 Anaerolineales bacterium UBA5069
CTATTCGTCGTCGGGGATGGGGGCGTCGGGCTGGGTGAGGAAGGCAAAGGCCTGCGCCACATTCTCGGCGCGGCGATCGGCCGCCTCACTTGTGGCGCGGCCCCCCAGCGCCACGATGGCGCCCAGCGCCGCCATCAGCGCCACCATGCTCGCGAGCGGCCCCACAGCATCGGACGGCGTGTAGATAATCAAATCCGCCATGAGGTTCACGGGTGATGAGAGATCGCCAATGATGCCCAGCGTAGCACAACCACGCGACCGCGCATACTGCATCGCGCGTGCCACATCGCGCCCATAATCCGTACCCGAAATGCCAATGAGCAGCGTCTGCGGCGTGAGCGCCGTCAGCGCGCCGGCCAGGCGTGTGGGGTCACTCCCCACGCCATAGGCAGCAATGCCCAGGTGACGAAACTGCTGCGCCACAAGCTCGGCCAGGGGCATTGCATAGCCCTCAGCAATGATCATAATGGCCTGCGCCGCATCCAGCATGCGCGTCACTTGCTCAATATGCCCGGGGGGATTGTACGCCTGCAAGCGCTTGAGGTTGTCGGCCTCCAACTCCGTCACCGCCCGAAAGATGCCCACGGGATCATCGGGCTGGACGGGTTGAGGCACGTACGCAGCGTAGATTTCGGCCTTGACCTGGGCGCGGATATCGTGGAGCAATTCGGGGTAGCCATTATAGCCAATACGCTGCGAGAAGCGCACAACGGTGGTGGTGTCGACACCCACGGCAAAGGCAAGCTGCGCCGCCGTCATAAAGGAGACTTCGTAGTAATTGCTGAGCACAAAATCGGCCACGCTGCGATAACTGCGGCTCAACCGGTCATAATAATCGCGTATCTTGTGCCGATACATGCACACCCTCCATTGGGTTGAGCAAGGTGCGTGTTGAGCCACGTGTGTATTGAAATAGCCTGGAAAGCGCATGGCCTTTGTCAGCCGGCATGAGCAGCGCTGAGCGGGTCACCGCGTGGCATCAAGTATACGGTTATCAATCTCTGTTGTCAATTGCCGTACAAAATGTCATGTAAAAATGAATCGTCGTGTGGACTCCTGCTCTTTGGCCGTACACGCGCGCCTGTGTCCTGGACAACATTGGGCGCTTCTTTTTTCTGCTATACTGCCGCGCATCCGCAAGGGCGCGCGTGCGCAATGGGTTGGTCGGTGTGCGGACTTAAGGGCGTGCGAGCTATGCATCTACATACACAAAAGTACTCACAAGCGAGACACAGTGCAGGCGCTCCACGGCGTGCGGCCCTCCTCATGGCGGCGCTCATTGTGGCGCTGCTTGCCCTGCCGGCGCGCGCGCAGACACCCGCGCCGGTGCGTCCTGCGTCCCCGGCGCCTACGCAACAGGCAACGATGACGGATCGGCTGGACGCAACATTCGCTGCGGCCTCCGGCCCGGTCGATTTCCTTGTGATCCTCAAGGAGCAGCCTGATGCGCAGGCGCTCGTTGCCGGTGTGGCGCCACAGGCGCGCACGGCTGTACTCTACAGCACGCTCACAGCACAGGCGCAGGCCAGCCAGGCGCCATTGCGCGCGTGGCTGGATGCGCAAGCCGTTCCCTATCGCCCCTACTATATCGTCAACATGCTGCGCGTGACGGGTGACGCTGCGTTGGCAGACGCCCTGTTAACGCGCAACGATGTGGCGCGCCTTGCCGCCGATCCGCAAATGCCTGCGCTGAGCGACATGGCCGCGCCCGACGTGCTGCCGCTGCCGACGGGTTGGCAAATTGTGCGCCCCGCCGAGGCCCGCGCCAGCGCACGCATGACAGTACGCGCGCAAGCCGAATTGCCCTGGGGGCTTGCCCAAACGGGTGCGCCCGCAGTGTGGGCGCGCGGCATCACCGGGGCGGGGATTGTGGTTGCCAGCCAGGACACAGGCGTGGCGTGGGATCACCCCGCGCTGCGCAACGCCTATCGCGGCTGGGATAGCCAGACGCTGACCGCCACCCACGTCTACAACTGGTTTGATGCGTTTGGCGTGGATGATGCCCGCAGCAGCCGCTGCGCGGGCGACGCGGCCACAGACGCACAAATCCCCTGTGATGACCAGGGTCACGGCTCGCATACCGTGGGCACCATGGTGGGCGACGCCACAGTGATCAGCGACACCATCCTGGGCATGGCCCCCGGCGCGCAGTGGATTGGCTGTCGCAACATGAGCGCAGGTGTGGGCAGCCCTTCATCCTACACCACCTGCTTCGAGTGGTTCCTCGCCCCCTATCCGCAGGATGGTGATCCCTTCACCGACGGCAAGCCTGCGCTGGCGCCCGACATCATCAACAATTCATGGGGCTGCCCGCCCGAGGAAGGCTGCGACGACCCCCAGATTTTGCGCCAGGTGGTGGCCACAGCGCGCGCCGCCGGCCAGTTTGTGGCGGCATCGGCGGGCAACGAAGGCTATTATTGGGGCTGCTCCACTGTGGTGGACCCAATCGGCATCTACGACGAGGTCTTTTCGGTGGGAGCGACCGATGCCCGCGGCAACATCGCATCGTTCAGCAGCCGCGGCCCTGTGACCGTGGATGGCAGCGGGCGCGTCAAGCCCGACATCAGTGCGCCGGGTGAACAGGTGCGCTCGGTGGCGCTGGGGGGAGGCTTTACCTGGCTCAGCGGCACCAGCATGGCCTCGCCCCATGTGGCCGGCGCGGTGGCGCTGCTCTGGTCGGCGTGGCCGCCGCTGCGCGGCGACATTGATACGACCGAGACTATTCTGCGCGCCTCGGCCACACCCATTGCAACGAATGAGTGCGCCACCAGCGCTGGCAACAATGTCTATGGGGCGGGGCTGCTCAATGTGGATGCCGCCGTCACGCTTGCACAGGGAATGACCGCGCACGCCTTCTACCTGCCGATCATGGCGCACCAGGAGTAGCGGCGCTCCACCTGCACCCGTGCGTTCGCCATCATGTAGCGGGCAGGGGTACAATGTCCCCGCACGGCGTAACACCGCGCCCGCATTTTGCAGCAATCATCACCGCCCCGACCGGCTGCGCACACGTGGATCAAGCTAAACACGTGGCTTGCGCCGCCGGCAGAAGGAGTTTTCCGTGCAGTCTGAGCCCAAGCGGTCACCCGCGCCCGCGTCCCAATCCACCCCAGCGGCCACCCGGATTAAGCCCGCGCCCACCTCCGCACCTGTCTCTGCCAATGAGGCCGCGCCCAGCAAGCGGGGCTTCCTCATGCTTTCGGGCATCATCGTGACGCTGCTGCTGCTGGCGCTGGTGGCGCTGATTGTGACAACGCTCATGCGTTTTCCCATCCGCGCGACGGCTACGAACGCACCTGCCACGCTGGCCGCCGATTTGGCGGTGATTGCACCTACAGCAACGCCCCAGCCAGAGGCTGCCACAGAGGTCCTCGCCACACCGGATGAAGCCCTGGCCACGCCTGCGGACGCGCCGGCAGAGAGCGC
>DIAV01000226.1:9516-11883 GCA_002415895.1 Anaerolineales bacterium UBA5069
AGGCTCCGCCGAGTCCGCTGCCGCTGAGCCCACGCCAAGCGGGCCGCCACCCCTGCCCACGCCCGACCCGGCCGCCGCACCTGCTGCGCCCTTCCAACTCTTTGCCAACGCCAATAGCGTGAACGATGTCGCGGTTAACGGCGGCACGCTCTGGGCAGCCACCACGGGCGGCGCGCTGCGCTGGGACGTGGCCACGGCTGCCGCCACCACCTTCACGGCGGCAGAAGGCATTGCGCCCGGACCGCTGACGGCGGTGGTGGTTTGCAACATGCAAGACTTCGGCATTGTCTTTGGCGGCAACAGCGGGCTGCAAATCTACAGCCCCACCGACAACACGTGGCGGCAACTGGTGGGCGGCGGCGCCGCGCTGGCCTGGAACGATGTGGCTGCGCTCGATTGCGACGCCGACCAGGGGTTGCTGGCTGTAGGCTACCAGACGCACGGCGTCGATCTCTTCCGCTTGCGTACAAGCCGCTGGAGTTACACGGAGCCGGCCGACGGCCTCTTTGCGCAGGGCGCGTCGGCAGTGGCCGTGGGGCCGGGCGGCGCCGTGTGGGCGGCATCGGGAGGCACGCTCGTTCAGATTGCGGGGACGCGCATTACCACCTACACGCCCGATGACAGCCCGCTCAACGGCGAATCGATTAGCGCGCTGCGCACCGATGCCGACGGCGTGCTCTGGGTGACAACAGGCAACCGCCTGCTGCGGTTGAAGGATGGCACATGGGAAAGCTACACCGGCAGCCGCAGCACAGGTGACTTCCCGGTTGCCGCGCTGGTGGATGTTGCGCCCAGCCAAAGCGGGCGCGCCTGGCTCCTCTCGGGCGACGGCGAGGTCTGCCGCTTTGACCCCGAATTTGAGAGCTGCGCGCCCTTCTACGTGAATGCCGAGGGTATGGCAGCAGGCCCTGCAACCGCGCTTGATGTTGACAGCAGCGGCCAGGCGGCCTACGGCACCGCGGGGCAGGGCAGCAGCCTGCAAAGTAAAGGCCAGTGGCGCACCTTTGCGCAGCCGGCGGGCTTTCCGGCCAGCAACCGTATCTTTGCGCTGGCCACAGACGCGCGCGGTTTCCTGTGGGCGGCCACAACCGCAGGTGTGCAGCAGGCCGATCCGGCAAGCCCCACGGAAATAGCCTATCGCTTCACCCCGACCACGGACGGCCTCCAGACGACGAATGTGCGCACCCTCTATGCGGATGCGCGCGGCGGCGTCTGGCTGGGTGGCATTGGGGCGAGCTATTACGATGGCGCACGCTGGACGAACTATGCGCAGGCCGATGGGCTGGCTGGTGATGAAATTACCGCAATTGCAGAGGACAATCAGGGGCGCGTCTGGTTTGGCACGCGCACCGGCCTCTCCATTTGGACGGGTTCGACCTTCTTCAACCTCACGGGCGAAAACGGTCTGCCCGACAGCGATATTCTCTCCCTTGCCGCTGACGGCGCGGGCATGTGGATTGGCTCTGCCAATGGCGGCCTCTATCGCTTTGAGAGCAACCAGTTGCAGGTGCTCACCAAGGCCAACGTGGGCCTGCCCAGTGATCGCATTACGGCGCTGCTTGTGCTGCCCGACGGCGCGACGCTGGTGGGCACGGATGCGGGGCTGGCGCGCTTTGCGGCCGGCGCGGTGACATTGGTTGACGACGTGCCCGCAACGCGCATTACGGCGCTGGCCGCTGCGGGCGCGCAGGGCGCAGGCGCCATCTGGCTGGGGACTGTTGACGAAGGGGTTTTTGTGGCGGCGGATGGGACGCGCTTTGCGCCCTACACCACGCCGGCAGGGGGCACGCTAACGCCTGCCGTGCGTGCAATCACAATCGATCTCTATGGCGGCGTTTGGATTGGCGGCGACAGCGGCGGCCTGGCCCGCGTTGCGCCCTAACCGCAAACTCGAATGAGAGCCGGCCGCAGACAAAAGCGGAGACAACAGAGATAGCGACGACCCTATGTCGCTATCTCTGCTGTCTCCGCTTTTGTCTGCATACTATTGTGCCCGGCTCTTGTCTACCCCAGAATGTCCACAATAATGTCCTGCGCGTGGTAGGGCGTTTGGCCGTTGCGCGACATACGCTTGATGCCGCCCAAGTGATTGCCCAACGTAATGATTGCGGGCTCCTCTACAAATTCCAGTTCGGAGCGGCGCACCTGCCCCAGCCCCGCGCAGGAAAGCAGCCCATTGCAGAGACAGCGGCGATCCTCTGTGTTGCGCTCCAGCCCGCGCCGACTGACGTAGGTGTCAATGGGTGCAGCCGAGCAACGCTGGAACATCGTGCGCGTGCCATTCGCATCAGGCTGGCTCATGCCCACCTGCTGAAGCAGGCCGATGTCGCAGGTGCGGTTGCGCGCAGCGAAGACTTCGTCGTCGGA
>DIAV01000226.1:11959-19833 GCA_002415895.1 Anaerolineales bacterium UBA5069
GGCTTGATGCCCGATTCTTCGCAGAGCGCGAAGACGGAGCCAACCTGCACGCCCGTTGCGCCCGCGGCAAGCGCCTTCTGCAAGCCCTCACGGCTGCCATACCCTCCCGCCATCCAGAAGGGAAGCCCGGCGTTGCGAATGGTATCGAGGTTGGGTTCATCGCGCGCATCATAGATAGGCTGGCCCTGTGCGTCGCGGCGGGCCGGGCCTACTGGGCTGGCGTTGTGGCCGCCCGCTGTATGGTGCTCAATAATGAAGCCGTCGGGCGGCTGGGTGTTGCTGGCCGCCAGCGCCATGACAAGATCATCGAGCGAGGCAATGGCAAGAAAGGCGGGTCGATGCAGCGGCGCATGTGTGAACGCGCCGCCCGCGATCTCGCGGGGATCAAACGCGAGCACAAACTCCTCGCCCGGCCCGGCATAGAGCACGGGCAAACGGCGACCTACCGGCTGGTGGGTGGCGAGCATCGTGCAGGCGGCAGGCAGCCCTTCGGGGTTGCCCGCACCCACAATCACGCCATCCACACCCGCGAGCATGGCCCCATAGAGTGAATAGAGCAGCGGCAGCTCAATCTTGTTGAGAAAGTTGATAAAGACTCTGCCTTCATGGCCATGCTTGGCCAGCCACACCTCGGCAAAACCGGTGGCAATGAGCAGTTCGACAGCGTTGACATCCAGTTTGAGCGGAATTGTGGTGGCATCGCCTGTGGGTGCGCTATAGGCATTCTTGCCGTCGAGCGAGCGCGGAATTTGCATGGGCGCGCTCTTGAAGTAGGCATTGGGGGCCTTGCCGCCCTCAATGTAGTAGCGTTCGATAATGCGCTTGCCAATGTCGGTGGCATACTGCGCATCCATGGCGGCAAAGGCGCGCCGAATGTTGCCGCCGGGGTCACCAAGTTGCAGCAGGCGCACATAGACAACATCCAGCGCCGTGCCTGAGACTGTGCCTGCCGTCTTGCCAGGCCGTTCGGAGGCCACCGCACGCGCCAGCCGCCAATTGGAGAAATAGACACCCATTCCGCCTTGAATCAACTGCACGCTCTTCAGAAAATCCATTCCTTGGCACCATGTCCTTGTATCAATTTGTCGGCAAGTTGAGCGAAGCGTGCAGGCCAGGCAGGTCGGGCGCAACAGACTGCGATTATACGTTGATCGTGCGATCACGGCCACCAGGCAAAAAGTCGTGCAGGCGGTCAAGCGGCAGCGCAGCCAAAATTGAGCGCGCGCCACTCAGTTGAAACACCGCGGCATAGCGGCAAGTCGCGCAGCGTTTGAAACTTGCGCGAATCGGCAATCGACAATAAAGCCGCTACAATACGGGCCACCGCTGCGCAATAGCAAAGTATTGACTGATCTTTCTTCTCCTGTCTGTCACCATAATGCCCATGTCGCAAAACCTCGACCGCTATCAGCGCCAAATGATCTTCCCCGGCATTGGGGAACTGGGCCAGCAGCGGCTGCTGGCCGCCACCGCGGTTGTGGTGGGCTGCGGAGCTACGGGTTCCATGCTGGCCATGTTGCTGGCCCGTGCGGGCGTGGGGCGCTTGCGCATCATTGACCGTGACTTTGTTGAACTGACCAACCTGCAGCGGCAGGTTCTTTTCTGCGAGGAGGATGTCGCACAGGCGCTGCCCAAGGCCGAAGCGGCGGCGCGCGCCCTGCGGCGCATGAACAGCGCAATCGCGATTGAGGGCGTGGTGGCCGACGTGAATCCCGGCAACGTGCTTGCGCTGCTGGCCGATGCCACAGTTGTGCTCGACGGCACCGACAACTTCACCACGCGCTATCTGCTTAACGACGCCTGCCTCAAGTTGGGCAAGCCGTGGGTCTACACGGGCGTCATCGCATCCTGGGGCATGACGGCCACCTTTGTGCCCGATGAGGCCGTAACGCTTGCCGGCGGCCGCAGCGCCACGGGCTGCCTGCGCTGCCTGCTGGGCGACATGCCCGCACCCGGCACCACACCCGGCTGCGACACAGCGGGCGTGCTTGGCCCCGCGGTCAGCCTGATCAGTTCTGTGGGCGCGAGCGAAGCCATCAAGCTCATAACGCAGACGGGCGCGCTCAACCCCGGCCTGCTGCACATGGACCTGTGGACGCATGAATACGAGGCGCTGGGCGCACTCCCGCGCGACCCCGCCTGCCCCGCCTGTGCGGCGCAGCGCTATGATTTTCTGGATGCGCGCAGCGGCGCGACAGCCACTTCGCTCTGTGGCCGCAACGCAGTGCAGGTTGTCGTGCGCGGCGCGCCCCCCCTGGACCTGGCGCAGGTGGAGCGGCAGTTGGCGCCTGTGGCCCAGGGCGGGGCGCACAGCATTGTGCGCAACGCGTTTCTGCTGCGCGCCCAGGTGGGGGGCTACGAGTTCACCATCTTTCCCGACAACCGCGCCATCATCAAGGGCACCGATGATGAAGAGGTGGCGCGCAGCCTCTATGCGCGCTATGTGGGGGGCTAATGCTGCACCGGCGCATAATGGGGCTGCATGGGGCTGCACACAGTGACTGACACAACGATCGTGCGCCACTTTGCGCCCGCCGACCTGCCCGCACTTGTGGCCTTCTGGAACGAGGCCTTCAAGGATCGGCGCAACTTCCGCCCGATGACAGCGGCGGCGTTCAGCGCGCGCGTGCTGGCGCATCCCGCGTTTGACGCACAGGGGCTGCTGCTGGCGTGGCGCAGGCGTGGCGATGAGGCCACGCTGGTGGGCATGGCGCACGCCTTCCGGCCGGCCCCGCAGGAGGGGCTGGCAGCGGGCTGGGGCGAGGGCCACACGCTGGCCCTCCTCTATGTGCGCCCGGACGCGCGCGGGCAGGGGGTGGGCAGCCGCCTCGCGCAGGCGGCCGAGAACTGGCTCTACTACTGCCCTGTGCTGGTGGGCTGGCCGGGCACACCCGCCTATGGCACGGTGGAGGGGTATCACGCGCCCTGCTTTGGCAGCAGCGAGCACATGGGCGTGAGCGCACAGGATGCGTCGCTCACGCGCTTTCTGAGCAGGCGCGGCTACCGCATTGTGGGCGCGGGCGATGTCTCCATGGAACTGGAGCTGACGGCGACGCGCGCGCGCTGGGCCGAAGCACCCGCGCCGCCGCCCGCACTTGCCCGCAACAATCTGCATCTCGTTGACTTTGACAGCGCGCATCCCTTTACCGGGCGCGAGCCGGATGACCGCGCGCACTTTGCCCACGTGGGCGGCAACGGCGGCGATCCTTTCGGCGCGCTGGCGCTGCTGGACGCGGACGACGTGCTTGTGGGCCACGCCGTCTGGTATCCGCTGGCAAACGGGCGCGCCGCGTTCACGGATTTCCGCATTGCACCGGCGCTGCGCAACCAGGGGCTGGGCGGCTATTTGCTCGACAGCGTGCTGAACCGTATGATCACCCTGCCGCCCATCCTGGGCGGCTATACTTCTGTGGAACTGCTGACCCATTTGCTGCGCAACGCGCCGGCCGTGCGCCTGTACGAGGCGCACGGCTTTGTGCCCGTGGCAGCATGGGTGCAAATGGAGAAGACCTGAGCAGTGCGCGGCGTGCGCCCCGTGCGGGCGGATGACTAACGTGAACAGTGATCAATGATCATTGATCTTTCGTAGCGGCCCCGCGCAATATCCCCAAACCTTAACCCAGGATACGCAGGACGTTAGCGTGGCGCGCGTAGACTCTGCGTCTAAATGCGCGCTTAGATTATGCATATACTTGATTTCAGCGCTTGTAAGTTGTACACTCTGCTTCACCTCCGAATTTGCGTGTTTCTGCTGGTTTTTTGTTTCTGCCCCATAACCCTCCCCCTTCCTGTGCAGCGCAACCCCGTTATGTCGCGCGCTGCAACTGCACTTCACTCGCGTTTTCCACACAAAGGAGTGTCACTGCATGTCTATCCGAGGATGGAACCGTCGACTCCGCAGTTCGCTTCGCAATGGGCTGCTTGTGCTGGCGCTGGTCAGCCTGGTTCTTCCCGCCGCGCCTGCACTGGCGCAAACACCCGACGGCGGTGTGCCACCCGCTGCCTATCTGCCCCTGATCAACCAGGGGGCAAATGGCGACAGTGGCGAAAATGGCAACGGCGACCTGCCCAGCGACGTGTGGGGAGAAATCGCCGGCGATCTCTACACAGATGTCTGGGCCAGCGTTGGCACTGGTGTGTGGGGCGCGCCTCCCGGCGATCTGGTCTTTGACGAAGCGGGCAATCCCGTTAGCGAAGCCGCCCCGGCGAATGCTGCCGGCGCCGCGAATAGCAATCACTTTACGCCGTGGCGCAATGACAGCCTGATTTTCTTCGTCTCTGACGGCATGCGCCAGGACGCGGTTGAGCAGGCAACGACGCGGGGCCAGATGCCTGCCATGGCGCGCCTCCTGCGCACCGGCGCCAAGGCGGCCGACAACGGTCTCCTTACGCAGGCGCCGCCCAACACGGGTGCAGGTTGGTTTACGTTGGCCACGGGCGCATGGCCCGCTGTCACCGGCTCCACCAACAACACCTTCCACAAGAATGGCGCCGCCTTTACCAGCCGCACGGCCTCCTTTGACGACGGCGTGCTCCAGGCCGAAACGCTGGCCCAGTCCGCCGAGCGGGGCGGCAAGAAGGTCGTCCAGATCGAATGGGCGGGCGGCCGCAACGGCGCCATCAACGGCCCCACAGTTGACTACCGCGGCTTCTTCTCGGGGCGCGGTGTGGCCACCAACTACATCAGCCCCACAGACGACCCCAACTTCACCGCGTCCTTTGGCCTTCAGTTTGATCACCCCGCCGGCTTTGCGGGCAATGCACCCTTTGCGGGGGCAGCACCTGCGCCCGCCGCAGGCTGGAGCAATGTCCCCACTTCCTACAGCCCGGCCCAGGAGATGCGGCTGCGCGTACTGGACTTCGGCACGGACAAGTATGGACTCAATGCCTACATCTTTGACAGCAGCAATGACGGTGTTGTCAACTACAACCGCGTGCTGCTGGACTTTGACAAGGATGGCAGCAGCAATGCCGGCATCCTCAAGCGCGGCCAGTGGGCCGACGTCAAGGTATCGCTCACAGGCACCTCCGGCGGCACGCTTGATGGCCGCACGGCGGGTATGCTTGTCAAGGTGGAGGAACTGACGCCCGATTTGAGCAAGGTGCGCCTCTTCCACACCTCTGTCACACGCGCCAATGCCACCTGGGCCGCCTGGCCGGGCATGGCGGGCTTCACCGGCGACTTTGCCGAGTTCATTGCACAGAAGTTCCCCACCTCCACCGCCGCCGACTTTGCCATCCTCGAAGCCGGCATTGTCAGCGAAGACACCTATGTGCAGCAGGGGCTCTATTGGGAGCGGCTCTACTGGCCCCTCACCATGTACCTTGTAAGCACCTACAAGCCCGACCTGGCCCTGGTGGGTTACCCCGTCACCGACGAGTTCTCGCATCAATTCCTGGGGCTGGTGACGCGCACCCTGCCCAACGGCGCGCCCAACCCTGCGTTTGACGACGTGCAGGTGAACGGCACGCCGGACGGCCGCCTGGCGCAGCGCGAAGGATACCTGAAGCGCGCCTATGCCGGCGCCGACGCCACGCTTGCGCTCACGCAGTGGCTTATGCCGTGGAGCGCGACCACCTTTGTCTCATCCGATCATGGTTTTGCACCGCAGTTCCTCGCCATTGACGCCAGCAAGGTGCTGGTGGACCTGGGCCTGCTTTCTGCGCCGCAAACCTCCAACTGCCGCCCGGCGGCCAGTGAAACCATTGGCAAGGCCAAGGCCTGCTGGGCAGGCGGCACTGTGCAGATCTACCTGAATGTGGTGGGGCGCGACCCGGCGAACGCCGCCTTCAAGCAGGTGGCGGCAGCCGATGTGGACGCAACGGTTGCGCAGATCAAGGCGGCCTTCCTGGCGCTCACCGATCCCAATGACTGGACCGGCGACGGCCAGCCCGAAGGCTGGAAGCTCATCGACCGCGCCTTTACCAAGGCCGAGGCGCGCTACATTCCCAACGGCGCGGGCAGCACCGCCAACATGGCAAGCCCCACGCGCACAGGCGATCTGGTTGTCTTCGCCTACCCGCCCTACCAGTATGACGCCGCCACACCAGGGACTCTTGTGGCGCGCTCGGCCTTCTTCGGCCAGCATGGCTACGTGCCCGACGTGCAGGACCTGGCCAATAACATCAATATGCGCTCCCTCTTCATCGCGGGCGGCGGCATGATCCGGCCAAAGACCACGGCGCAGGGCATTCGCTCGATTGACCTCGCGCCTACGGCTGCATACATCCTCGGTGTGCCCGAGCCGCAACATGCGCAGGGCGTTGTGCGGCTGGATCTGCTGCGTGGCGGCAATGCGCGCACGCTCGTGCCCATTGTTGGCCTCACCGACTTCCACGGCCAGTTGGAGCAGACCACAACCGCCTTCGACGGCATCAATGTGCCCACAGGCGGCGCGGCGCAATTGGCAACGATGTTTGATGAGGAAGCGGCGGCATTTGCGAACCCGGGCTTCCGCTTCGCCTCGGGTGACAACGTGGGCGCGTCGCCTGCCATCTCGGGCTTGCTGGAGGATATGCCCGCGATTGATGTGGAGAACGCATGGGGGCTGAATGCTACCTCCTATGGCAACCACGAGTTTGACTACGGGGTGGCGCGCCTCCAGGCGCACCAGGCGCGTGCCAACTTCCCCTTCCTGGGCGCAAACATCGTGGATGAAATCACGGGCCAGAACCCCAACTGGGTGCAGGGCACGCATGTCTTCAACTACGGCAATCTGCGCATCGGCGTAATCGGCATCGGGTTGGAAACAACACCCGACCTCGTGAGCGCAGGGGCCACGGCAGGGCTCAAGTTCCTGCCCGCCGTACAGACCATCAAGGCGGAGTCGGAGAAGCTGCGCAAGCAGGGCATCCGGATTCAGGTCGTGCTCATCCACGAAGGCGCGAACGTGGGCTCCAATGCCGTGGACGGCGGTGCGCCGACGCCGTGGCAGGGGCCGATTGTGGATATCGTCAACCAGATTCAGGATACAACGGTGGATCTGGTGCTGGCGGGCCACACGCATCGCATTGCCAACTTCCAGATCGGCCACATTGCCGTGGGTGAGGGGTTGAATGCGGGCGCCTCCTACTCTGTTGCACAGTTGATTGTGCAAGGACAGGATGTAGAGTGGGCAGGCGTGGCAACACGTGTGGCGCGCAACCTGGGCGTGGCCAAGCGCGCCGACGTGCAGGCGATTGTGGATGACGCCAACGCACAGACCGCCGTACTGCGCAACCAGGTCATCGGTACGCAGCAGTTCGACATCAAGCGCGCACCCAACCGCCTGTTTGAGTCGGCCATGGGCAACATGGTGGCCGATGCCATGCGTGTCAAGTATCCGGGTGTGGATGCCGCCTACACCAACTCGGGTGGCCTGCGCGCCGATCTGAACTGCGCGCCGCCCTCGGCAGCCGAAGCCAACTGCGAGATTACCTGGGGCGAGACCTTCTCGGTGCTGCCCTTTGGCAACCGCACAGTGATCTTCACGCTCACGGGTGCACAACTGGAACAGGCGTACCTCAACGGCTTTGCGCCCGCGTGTGACCCCGCCTTCACCGGCGGCACAGGGCGCTTCCCGCAGGTTTCGGGGATGCGTGTCACCTACACGTGCAACGGCACAACGCCCGCAGTCACCGGCATGTGGTTGACGCCCACCGGCATGGGCGGCCCCGAGACCCCCATTGCACCGACCGACACGCTGCGTGTGGTCACCAACGACTTCATGCTGACGGGCGGCGATGGCTACACGGTCTTCACCCAGGCCACAAATGTACAGCAGCCGGGCGATGATCTGCAGCAGGTGGTGATTGACTACATTGTGGCAAACTCGCCCGTTGGCCCTGTTGTGGATGGGCGCATTGTGAAGCAGTAGGGAGCAGGGAGCAGGGAG
>DIAV01000226.1:19857-28831 GCA_002415895.1 Anaerolineales bacterium UBA5069
TCTCCCCGGCCCTTTCATATTGGCGCTGACCGGTGCGTGCTTCAGCCCGGCCCCTGGCCTTCGGCAAAGGCTCTAAAGTCATCAAGCAATTTCTGCGACTCTTTCTTGATGGATCCCTGGATGAAAGGGCGCAGCAGCCGCATGAAGCCGCTGAACTGGAACTCGCTCTCGCTGACCCAGCGCGTGCGGTTTGGGCCATCCTCAAAGAAGCGATTGTTCTGGATGTTATGTACACCTTGCGCATCATAGGTGCCGTTAAAGGCATCCGGCAGGTCGCGCAGGGTGATCGTCTCGATCATTTCAACGCGGCGGCGATCGGTGGCATAGACGAGTTTGGATTTTGCGCCTGGCTCGCCAGGTGTGCCGCTTACATGTTCAAAGCTCTGCAGCCCTTCCTGCCACTGCTTGAGGTTGTCAGGATTATCGAAAAGTTCGATCACACGGGTGCGCGGCAGATTGATGGTTACCTCATTGGTGTACTTCATGCGGCTCTCCTCTCGAGCGATCTACTGGCGTCATGCCGGCCATGGATGCAGGGGGAAGTGCGCGGGCACGGGCAGAGTCTAGCACAAGTGTTCTCTTTGATCAACCCTGTCGAAAGACCCGCCCAGGGCTTCTCAAAAATCGTCAATGCGCGGGAGAGAGGGCACGGCAACCTCACCCCCGTGCCCCTCTCCATGCGGAGAGGAGTGCAAAACAACCATGCATGACGTCGGGGCGTTGTCCTGATGCAGTTGCTGTGCTCCCCTCTCCGCCTGGAGAGGGGCACGGGGGTGAGGTGTCGTTTGGCCCACGCGCACTGCTCCAATGGTGGATGGAACCGGCATAAAATCGAGAGGTCGCGCAGGCAAGGGGTGCGCGACGCAGCGACAAAGTGGCTCGCGCACAGCAAAGGCAACCACAGGACGCGCGCATAGTGCGCGAATTGCGTGTAGCGCGTTTGTGGCCTCTTGCGGACAAGCGTATAATAGACAGCTGTGAAGGTTTGCGTGCCGGGGTATCGTGTTGGGTGTACATGATTTCGTGTACTTGCTGACCGCGCGCACGGCGGACAATCACAAACAGAGCACGGCGACAGCGCATTGCGACACACCCGCCACAGGGTGCAGCCGCCCCTCGCTGCTTGGACAAAGCGGTTTCCTCTCTTCATGTTAGAAAAGCACATTGGGATAGACCTCGGCACGGTTAACGTGCTGGTCCACGTTAAAGGGCGCGGCATTGTCATGCACGAGCCCTCAGTCGTGGCCATACGCCCGCGCGACAACACCATGGTTGCCGTGGGCCACGAGGCATACGACATGCTCGGCCGCTCGCCGGAGAGCATCGAAGTCGTGCGTCCCATGCGCGACGGCGTCATTGCCGACTTCGTCGTCACCGAAGCCATGCTGCGCTACTTCATTCAGGCAGTGGTGGGCGGGCGGCGCACCTTCTTTCGCCCCAAAGTCATGATCAGCACACCGCGCGGTGTCACCAGCGTGGAGGAGCGCGCCGTCCACGACGCCGCCATGCAGGCCGGCGCGGGCGCGGCCTATTTGATACCCGAACCGCTGGCCGCTGCCTATGGCGCGGGCCTGCCGATTGGCACGCCCACCGGCAATATGGTTGTGGACATGGGCGGCGGCACCACCGAGGCCGCGGTTGTCTCCATGTATGACATTGTGACATGGAGCAGCGTGCGCGTGGGCGGCAATCGCTTTGATGAAGCGATCATGAACTACGTGCGCAAGAAGTACAACATGCTCATTGGCGAACAAACCGCCGAGGAGATCAAGATCGCCATTGGCAGCGCACTGCCCATGGAGCAGGATCGCTCGGTGGAAGTGCGCGGGCGCGACCAGGTCACGGGGCTGCCGCGCATTATGCAAATCAGCTCCAGCGAGATCACCGAGGCCATGCAGGAGCCGCTCATGGCGGTGGCGAGCACAGTACGCGCCACACTGGAGAAGTGCCCGCCCGAACTGGCCGCCGACATCATTGACCGCGGCATGGTGCTGACGGGTGGCGGCGCACAACTGCGCAACATAGCCCAGTTGATTACGCAGGAAACAGGCGTGCCGGCCTATGTGGCCGAAAACCCCATTGCCTGTGTGGCGCTGGGCGCCGGCCGCGCCCTGGAGAATTACGAAATCATGCGGCGCAGCCTGCCGCTGGTGCCGAACTAGACGGCATTATCAACATTATCAACTATCAATTATTGCTGATTATTGATAATTTGTAATTGCTAACTAAATCCTTTATACCTGGACGAGGTCATCATGCGCGAAGCCATTGCCACCAGTCTTGCCCCTGCCGCTTTGGGGCCCTATTCACAGGCTATCAAGACAGATACGCTGCTCTTCTGCTCCGGCCAGTTGGGGCTGGATCCCGAAAGCGGCCTGCTGGTTGAAGGCGGTGTTGAGGCACAGGCGAAGCAGGCGCTGGCCAATCTGCGCGCCGTACTCGAGGCAGGCGGCAGCAGCATGGCGCGCGTTGTCAAGACTGTCATCTTCCTGGCCGACATGGCCGACTTTGCCACCGTCAACGGCGTCTATGCGCAGGAGTTCCTCAACACGCCGCCGGCGCGCAGCACCGTGCAGGTGGCTGGCCTGCCCAAGGGTGGCCTGGTGGAAATTGAAATGATTGCCCTGTGCAATTCCTGATTCCGGTTTCATCTGTCTTTGTCAGTCCAGTCCGTCCCGTGCGCTCATTTGTTTTGCCCAATGAGCAACCCGCTCGGCGCTGTGCAGTTGCTTGCTCTGCGCCCTCTTTCGCGATTATGTGCCCCTGGGGTGGATGGCAAAGTTGTACACCCTGCGCCACAAAATGATCAATAAAGCTGTGCTGATCGAACAAAATGTGTGCAGGGTTACACAAGTTTGGCATTCTCTCGCGGACGCACTATAATTTGCAGTAATTCTATTTTCTGGAGGCATCTTCCATCGTATGATTACTCGTGAAATGTTTGCTGAGGCGTACCCCGCCGACCACCCAATGGCAGCCCTGCTGGACGAGATTGACGGTTCACTGCAGGAACCCCAGACCGGTGAAATCCGCACAGGAATTCTTGTCGACAAGCGACCGAACGAGCTGCTCATTGACATCGGCTTCAAGTCCGAAGGCGTTGTCGCGGGGCGGGAGCTGGAGCGCGTCCATGAGTATTTCCAGACGCTGAATCTGGGCGATGAAGTGCCTGTCTACATTATGCGTGAAGACAAGGAAGGCACCGTACAGCTCAGCATCAGCCGCGCGATGGCGGAGAAGGATTGGGACACGGCAGAGGAATTGATGAAGTCGCAGGCGATGTTCGAAGCCATGGTTGAGTCCTTCAACCGCGGCGGCGTCATCGTCAAGCTGGGCCAGGTGCGCGGCTTTGTGCCCGCAAGCCAGCTTGTGAGCGGCGTGCAGCAGGCTGCCAATGCCGAGGACAACTCGGAAGAGCGCTGGGCTGCGCTCTTCGGGGAGGAGCTCAAGCTCAAGGTCATTGACATTGACCGCAAGCGCAACCGCCTGATCCTTTCGGAGCGGCTGGCCATGCGCGAGTGGCGGCGCAAGCAGAAGGAGCAACTGCTCGAATCGCTGCGCGAAGGTGATGTCTACGACGGCGTCATCAGCAGCATTGCGGACTTTGGCGCCTTTGTGGACCTGGGCGGGGCTGACGGTCTGATCCACCTGAGCGAACTGGCCTGGAACCGTGTCAACCATCCCAGCGAAGTGGTGAAGGTAGGCGAGAAGGTGAAGGTGCAGATTCTGAGCATCGACACCGAGCGCCGCCGCATTGGCCTGAGCATGCGTCGCCTGGCGCCGCAGCCGTGGGAAATCGTCAACAACAGCTACGAAGTGGGGCAGGTCGTGCGCGGCCGCGTCACCAAGCTGGTGAACTTTGGCGCCTTTGCCCGCATTGGCGACAGTGGCGTTGAGGGGTTGATTCACATTAGTGAGCTGGCCGAGCGCCGCATCAATCACCCGAAGGAAGTGGTGAACGAGGGCGAAGAGTACGACCTGCGCATTATTCGCATTGATACCGACAAGCGCCGCCTGGGCTTGAGCCTGAAGCAGGCGCTGCCGCCCGAAGCAGCCGAGAGCGAACTCGACTGGCAGATTGCGCCCAGCGACGAGAACGAAGCGGCTGATAGTGACAACGCCGTTGTGGCCGATGCCGTGGCCGACCCTGTGGTTGAGATCGTTGCCGTCGAGACAGTGGCCGAAGTGGCCGCCCCTGAGGAGCTTGCCGTCGCCGAGGCGTAAGCCACGCGCAGCAGGACGTGTATGCAACAAAAAAACAGCCGGCCCCATGCATGGGACCGGCTGTTTTTTATGCTGGCGGCCCTGTTAAAGCCTCACTTCGCCCGTGGCTGTTCCTCCACCACCCCAAAGGCCACGCGCAGAACTCTCTCGCGCAGCCCCGTGTAGCGCCGGTTCGTGTGGGCGTTGCGCACGGCCTGGGCAATTGCGCGCGGCTCTCCCACCAGCACCACCAGGCGGCGCGCCCGCGTCACCGCCGTGTAGAGCAGGTTGCGCTGGAGCATGAAGCCGTGGCTGGAGAGCACGGGCAGCACCACGGCCGCGTATTCGCTGCCCTGGCTCTTGTGCACGCTCACGGCAAAAGCATGCGTTAACTCGTCCAGTTCATAGGGTTCATAGGCCACCGCGCGGCCGTCAAACTCAACCGTCAACTGGTTCTGCTCGGCATCAACCTTAGTTACTGTGCCGATGTCCCCATTAAAAACTTCCTTGTCGTAATTGTTGCGCAATTGCATCACGCGGTCGCCCGCGCGCAGTGTGCGCGGGCCGGCGCGCTTCTCGCCCTTGCCGGCGCCGGGTGGATTCAGTGCTTGTTGCAGCGCCTCGTTGAGCGCCGCCACGCCCGCCTCGCCTTTGTGAATGGGCGAGAGCACCTGAATGTCGCGCGGGGGAATGGCAAAGCGGCGCGGGATGCGTGCGTGCACAATTTCCACGCAGAGTTCGCGCACCCGCTCGGGCGAATTCGCGCGAAAAATGAAGAAATCCAGCGCGCGCTGGTTGTCAAAGAGGGGCATCTCGCCGGCGTTGATGCGGTGCGCGTTGCTAATGATGTACGAGCCCTCCTGCTGGCGGAAGATCGTGTCGAGGCGCACGACGGCGGCGCGGCTGCGCGCCGGGTGTGCAAGCAGCGGGCTGTTGGCAGGGGGCGCGGGTTGCGCCTGCATCTGCTCAATCGCGCCAATGACATCGCGCAGCACATTGCCCGCGCCTACACTGGGCAACTGGTCCACATCACCCACCAGCAGCAGGTGCATCCCTGTGGGCAGCGCCTTGACAAGGTGGTTGAGCAGCAGCATGTCGAGCATGGAGGCTTCATCCACAATCAGCAGGTCGGCGTCCAGCGGAAAGGCGTCGTTGCGCGAGAAGGCATGCGCCCCGTCGCCGCCCCGCTTCACCTCCAACATGCGGTGGATGGTGCGCGCCTCCTGGCCCGTACTCTCGGCAAGGCGCTTGGCGGCGCGGCCCGTGGGCGCAGCCAGCAGCACCTGCTTGCCGTGGCGCACGCACAGTTCAAGCACAGCGCGCAGCGTGGTCGTCTTGCCGGTGCCCGGGCCACCGGTGAGCACCGCCACGCGCCTGGTGAGTGCCGTGCGAATGGCCTCGCGCTGGTGAGGCGCATAGGTGAGTGAAAACTCGCGCTCCAACTCTGCGGTCAGGGTCTCCCACGGCGTGGCGTCGCCAAAAACATCCTCCAGGCGGCTGCGCGGGGCCATAAGCAAACGGCGCAGCCCGTTGGCCGAGCCCACTTCGGCATAGTAGAGGGGCGCAAGATAGATTACCGGCTCGGCCAGCAGCACGGGGTGGTTTTGGGGCGCCGTGATATCGGGCGGCGCGGTGTAGCCAATCGCCTCGCCGCCGGGCGCGCCGGCCAGCACAATGTCGCCGGCTACCCAGGCGTGGAGCAGCCCTGCGGCCACGTCAGCGGGCGCCACATGCAAGAGCGCCGTCGCCTCATCCATCAGCGCAGCATAGGGGGAGAGCACATTGCCCTCATCGGTGGCGCGACTGAGGGCATAGGAAATGCCTGCACCCACGCGCTTGGGGTCTGCCGACGTAATACCCAGCGCGTGGGCAATCGCGTCGGCCGTGACAAAGCCCACGCCATAGACCTCGGCGGCAAGGCGGTAGGGATCAGCCTGAATTTTGGCGACCGATTCATCGCCCCATGCCTTGTAAATTCGTGCGGCCAGCGCTGCACTCACATTGTGACTCTGCAAAAAGAGCATTACGCTCTTGATGGCGCGCTGTTCGTTCCACGCCGACACAATCTGCTCAATGCGCTTGCGCCCAATCCCGGGCACGTCGGTCAGCCGTTCGGGGTCACGCTCAATCACGTCGAGCGTTTGAATGCCGAAGCGCTTGACGAGCCGCTGCGCCATCACCGGCCCCACGCCGCGAATGAGGCCGCTGCCCAGGTATTTCTCAATGCCCTCCAGCGTGACAGGCAGCGAGGTTTGCACCTGTTCGGCCACAAACTGGCGGCCATAGTCGGGGTGCACAATCCAGTGACCGTCAATGGTCACATATTCACCCACGGCCACGGCGGCCAGCGTCCCCACGACAGTAACCGGTGGGGGCGGCTTGCTGTGCGGGCCTTCGCCTACCACCGGGTCAGGCGCCAGGCGCGCGACGGTGTAGCCGGTCTCCTCGTTTTGGTAGGTAAAGCGTTCGATGACGCCGCGCACGGTTTCCATAAGGCTATTGTACACGGGGGTGCAAGGGGGTAGACACAAGGGGTAAGTGGTAAGTTGTTGATTGGTTGATTGGTTGATTGGTTGATTGGTAATTGGTAACTGGTAACTGGTAACTGGTGTCGGGTGTCCGACGCCAGTTACCAGTTACCAGTTACCAATCACCCAATTACCAATCAACCAATCAACCAATTACCAATCAACCAATCAACCACTTACACAACGTTTACCTTAAGACCGCGCCGCGAATTTGGTTACGCTCTGCAAATCGTTTATACTGGTTGCCTGAGCGATTCTGGAGCATACGCCGGGTACAGCGATGGTCTGGTTCGCATCGCCGGCAGTGTGTGACCGCCGGTGGCGCCGTTACGTTCAGTTCCCAGCAATGGAACAGGAGTACCTGCATGACGATGTCCAAAGTACAAAAGGGTGGTTTGATCGAAGAGTATCGTCTTTCCGAGACCGACACTGGTTCGCCCGAAGTGCAGGTGGCGATTCTCACGTCGCGCATCAATCAGTTGATTGAGCATCTCAACGTGCACAAGAACGATGAAGGTTCACGCCGCGGGTTGCTCAAGCTGGTTGGCCAGCGTCGCCGCCATCTGGCCTATTTGAAGAGCAAGGATGCGCAACGCTACCAGCAGTTGATCACGCGCCTCGGCCTGCGCAAGTAGGCGGTGACGCACAGATGCCCGGTCCGTGCAGCCATTGCAACCGTTGCACCCGCCAGCCTTGTGTGCAATGTATCAATCTGGCTGTAGTCGTCGTGTGCACGGCAGCACGGGGTGTCAGTTGAAGTAGCGAGAAGAGGGGCGGGCTCATGCGCTCAGGCGCGCCCCGCCCTTTTTTCTTGGCTTGATGCGGTGCAGTGATGCAGCGGCGCACCGGAGTTGTACACGTGCAATGCTGCCCGTGATGTGAAGCAGTACAATGATTTTTCGCAGTTCCTGTTTAATCGCAGTTTTTGTTGGTTTGACCATTGGGCAATGGGACCTCTCGGCGGCAAGCGCACGCGCGCAATTGCAGCCGCCGGCAGCGACGGTGAGGTTCGGTATTGGAGAGCGGGGCGAACCGCAGTGTGCGAAGCACACACGGTTGCAGCCACGGTTCGCAGCGGTCTCCAGTCCCGCACCTCAGCCGGCACGGTATACAACATGCCGGCCCCCTTGTCCCGGATCGCGGGGCACCCCGCAAGGAGATAGACAGTCTATGCAACTTTTTGATGGCGCGCAGGTGTTCACCACCGAAATGGGTGGCAAGACCCTGACCATCGAGACAGGCGTGCTCGGCCACCAGGCCGGCGGCGCCGTCACTGTGCGCTATGGCGACACAGTCATTCTGGCGACAGCCACAATGAGCAAGGATGTCCGCCCGGACATCAACTTCTTCCCGCTGACGGTGGAGTTCGAGGAAAAACTCTACGCCGCCGGCCGTATTCCCGGCTCCTTCCAGCGCCGCGAGAGCAGACCCAGCGATGACGCCATTTTGCTGGGCCGCCTGGTGGATCGCCCGCTGCGCCCGCTCTTCCCCAAGGGCTTTGTCAACGACGTGCAGGTGATCCTGACCGTCCTCAGCAGCGACAGCGAGCACCTCATGGACCCGCTGGCGATCATTGCCGCTTCGGCGGCCGTGCACATCAGCGACATTCCCTGGAATGGCCCCGTCGGCGGCGCTTCGATTGGCTTTGTGGATGGCGAGTTCGTCGTCAACCCCACCGCCACCGAGATGGAAAACAGCAGCCTTGACCTGCAGGTGGCCGGCACGCGTGACAACATCCTCATGGTGGAAGCGGGCGCGCACGAGTTCCCCGAGGACATGATGCTCGAAGCGCTCAAGCTGGCGCACGCGTCCATGGTCCCCGTGATCGACTTGATTGATCAGATGCGCGCACAGTTGGGCAAGGAGAAGTTCAACGACTTCACGCCTGCGCTGCCCAGTGAGGAAGTCATGGCCGAAGTCAACAATCTGGCCTATGACAAGGTGACCGCCGCACTGGCCGCCGCCTCGGGCAAGCACGAACTCAAGGATGCACTGGCTGCCGTCAAGGCCGAGGTGAAGGATGCCTTTGCCGAGCGCGTGGCCGCGGGCGCAATCTCCAAAAATATCGTCTCCGACGCGTATGATGCAGTCATGAAGAAGGCCACCCGCCGCCGCATTCTGGATGAGGGGCTGCGCCCTGATGGTCGTGACAGCGCCACCATTCGCCCGGTTTCGGCGCAGGTGGGCCGCCTGCCCCGTGTGCACGGCTCCGGCCTCTTCATGCGCGGCGAGACGCACGTGCT
>DIAV01000199.1 GCA_002415895.1 Anaerolineales bacterium UBA5069
CAATCGTCTTGCCTGCGGGCACGCTCTCCAGCGCGAAGGTTACATAGTAGCGTGAATAACAGGGCCAGTCGGCGATGTCGATCTGGTTTTGCACATTGGCGTCGGCTTCATCGCCCCAGTTCGTGTTGGGCCACACCTCCCAGAAGGAGGGCGTATTGTCGCCACAGAGGTTGCCTGTGGTGCCGCCCACACCGGCATCGGGCACAGTGGCATCCTGCACCTTTGCGCGGCGGATGGTCGTCTCGCCGCTGGGCTGGATTGCAGGCGGATACCACTGCGGCGCGCCGATTTGCAGCATGCCCCACGTGGCGACGTTGGTGGCGCTAACGCCCGCCGGCCACATTTGCGTCTCTACAAGCGGCCCGTTGCGCTCATCCACGTCATGCACCAACAGCCCCATGCGCAGGAAGGCGCCTTCGCGCGGCGCAGGCAAACCCAGCGCGTCGAGAGGAATGCGGAGGGTCTCCACCCAGCCGCGGTCGTCGGCATCGTCATTCAGGCGCTCGCCGCGCCAGCCCGAGGTGGCCGCTACGGCCAGGGACGAAGGCGCCCACGCGCCATTGCTCCACTCCTCCACGCGCTTTGCCGCGTCCGGTGTTGCCGAGAAGTTCATTTGCGCCGTGATGCGCCAGCGCTGCTCGGGAGTCGCACTCGTGGCCGGGCGCGCCAGCAGCAGCGTCACCGCGTCCCAATCCGTGAGTGTGGCAATGGTTGGCGTCTCATCGTACCAAAGCCGCCTGTCAAATATCGCCACATAGACAACGAGTTCCGACGCCGTGTAGCCAATGCGCACATCCACCCCATTCGACGAACGCGACACCTGGCCAAACCAGAAGACGGACGCTTGGTCAAGCACGTCGTTCCGCTCGAGCGGTGCAACGTGGATCAGCGGCAACCCACCCGTGGTTGTGGCACGCGTTGGCTGCGGCGAGGGCTGTGCAGTGGGCGTTGTGCCAGGCCCGGGCGTGGGCGATGGCGTGGCTGTGGCTTGCGCCGTTGGCTGCGCCGTGGGTTGCGCCGTGGGTGTGGCCGTTGCCAGCGGCGCCCCCTCAATCAGCGGTAGAAAGACCGGCTCCTGCGCGTAAAGCGGCAGCACCGTTGCAGTCACTGCCAGCACGGCGCTCACGACAACGAGCGTGGTTACCCATCGCCACGCGTGGTGGGCGTGGCGTTGTTTGCGTAATGAATTCATGCGTATTTTGTCCAATTCCAGTGTCAAGCGAAACGTGGCGGCCTACTGCACCACGATCTGCGCCGGTGCAGCTACATAGATGACAGGATCGCCCTGATACCACGTAATTGTTCCCGTTACCTGCACGTGGTCGCCCGGCGCGTAGAGCGTTTCGGGCGCAGCCGCAAAGTTTTGCCAATCGGCGTGCCGAATGCGCACCAGGAAGTAGCCTGTGTGCGGCTTGTGGAACCCCAGATAGACCGCCTTGCCATTGTTGAAGACATCCTCCAGCACACCATCCACAACCACACGCTGGCCCGCATAGGCGCGCGTGTCGGTCGCGGCAACAACGGGCAGCGCCGCAGGCGCGGCTTCGCTGTTGGGTGCGGCGTTCACTGCCACAGCCGCTGCGGGCGCGCTGGCCAGCGCAATCGTGGCGGTTGTGGCGGTTGTGGCGGGCGTGCCGTGCTCCAGCGCAACCACGCTCCCATCTGTCCCGACAAAAAGGACCATGCCGTCGCTTACCACCCACGACGCGTAACCGCTCCAGTATTGGTCGTAGACTGCACCCTGCTTCCAGAAGACATAGAAGCCGCCCGGCCACTGGCGCGTGTTGAAGAGGCGCGCGCCGCAGTAGTGGCTTGTGGAGAAGCCCGGGCAGAGCGAATCCTGGTCTTGTGATGAAACAATGTGCGGCAGATTGCTGGTTGTAATCGGCGCGCCGCTGCTGCCGCGCGCGGCAGTGCGATCCTCAATCTGGTGCGCAATGCCCGCTTCCCAGTGCCCGGCAAGGAGTTGATTCCCAGCCGCGCTCAGAAAGGGCATTTCGTCGGTGGGCACAAAGGTGCTTTGCATATAGCGCACATAGCCCGCCTCATAGCCCGCCACGCTGCTGCTGTCCATCACCATCTCGCCCAGGCGCGCATCGCCACGGCCATCACACTGCTGCGCCGTACTCAGGCACGCGCCACGGAAGGCAACATAGGCAACTTCGCTGCCATCGTCAAAGCGCTTCACCGTGGGCAGCGGCCCCATGGGCATATAGTCACCGTCGCCAAAGCCGCCATTGCCCACATTGGGGATGAAGCTCACCGCGCCCGTATCCAGCCGCAGCGCATAGAGCGCCTGCTGGTCGGGTCGCTGTGTCAGGTTGGCGCGCATCTGTGCATTGGCGTCGGGCCACGGCGTCCACGTCCACAGCGTGCTCCAATCCAGCCGATAGCGAATGAAGACCACACCGTGTCCCTCGGCAATCACAGGCCAGCCGCGGCGCACTTCGGCCTCGTTCTTCTGAATGGCCGAGGTGGCCGCCTGCGTGCGCCCTGTGGGCTTCACACGCCAGCGCCGCGCGCCAGTGGCCGCGTCGATTGCGTGCACCTGGAGATCGCGGCTGGCCGCCACCACGATGTTGGTTTGCGCCGCGTAGGCTGGTGGCGTATCCACGAAGGCGCCGGCATCGTATGACCAGTTGATCGCCAGGGTTGCCGCGTTCACTGAGTGTACGAAGGCGCCCATGGAAAAGTAGACACGCTCGCCATCCACCACGGGCGGCAGCGGCAGATCGCTGGCCGTGCCGCCTGGCACGTCACCCATGGACGCGCCCGTCGCGGCGTTCAGTTTGTAGAGCTTGCCGTCGCTGGAGACAACAAAGAGCGCCCCTGTGAGCGCGCTGTAGGCAGGTGTCGAGTTGATGGATCCGCCCGGGTTCCCGTTCCAGAGCACCGCACCCGTGGCGCCATCCAGCGCAAAGACGCCGCGCGCACCGGCGGCCACATAAACGCGCCCGCCACCTGTTACCGGCTGGCTGTTGCGCGGCAGACCGCTCTTGCCCGCGGCAAGCCTGCCCGCCGCGTCAGAGCCGTTCCACACCCATTTCCAGCGCCAGGGCAAGCTCACCGCCTGCGGCTGGTAGGCCGTGTGCTGCGCGTTGTGGCCAAACTGCGTCCACTCGTCGGCCACAGGGGGCGGCAGCGGCGTTAGCTGCGCACCCGGGGGCGTGGCTGTGGCTGTGCCACCGGGCGTGTCACTGGGCGTGGCTGTCTGGCCCGGCTGCGCTGTTGCCGTAGCAGCACGCGTGGGCGTAGGCGTGGGCGTTGCTGTGGCCAAATCCGCGTTCTGAATCAGCGGCAGCCAGATTGCACTCTGTACATTGGGGTTCGCTGCATCGGGTGTGATTGTGCCGCCCGCGTCCTGGCTAAAGACGGGTTTGGCCAGCCAGAAGAGCGCGGCGACGCCAAGAAGCATGGCGGCAGCAACAAGCGGCCGCACACGGAGAGGGTGATTCTTTTTTGACATGCGGACTTACCTTCGTTTCTAAATATGTCGCAATTTCAAGCGGCCCAGGCAGATTGCATGCAGGAGGTGGCAGCGGCGACGCTGAGGCGCGCCCTTGCCCGTGGTATACAGACCTTCGTCAGGAAGGCAGTAGCAACCGGGAATTTTTACCTGCGATTGACCTGAAATCGGCGCCCTGTTTTGCTGAGCCGGGCGCACAACAGCCTCACCATACAGGACACCATGCCACGCTTGCTGGATGAATTGCCCGTCACCCGACTCTCGCGCACGGGCAACTTCCGTACGCCCTTGACTACGCATCTCCGACATCTGACCGTCGCCCGCTATACGCCCACAAAACGAAGCGAGGCTTCCAACAGCGGAAGCCTCGCTTCAATATCGGCAACATGACACGCGCACGTGCGCACGTGCGCGTGTCATTGCTTGCGTTTACTTCGAGATGACCCCCATAAAAACCTGCAAATACTGCTCCGCAGTCACTTCGCTGCCGGCCGTATCCATCACGCTCAACGTGTACGTGTAGGTTCCAACGGTCGCCGGGCAGTCCGTTGCAGTGGAACCGTTGGGGTCGTCCAGTACAACAAAGGCGATCTCGCGCGTCACGTCGTTCACACGCATGAGGCCCACCTGCGCCGGCAACGCCGAAGTGTAGCTCCACGAAAGCGTCACGCATTCGGGAATGTAGATGGCGGGCGCACTCAGCGCAAAGCTGATGATCACGGGCGGTACGGCTGTGGGCGGCACGACCGTGGGTGGCACGACTGTGGGCGGAATGGGCGTCGGCTCGTCAGTTGGCACGGCTGTGGGCGTCGACGTTGCTGTGGGCACTACCGTAGGCACAGGCGTTGCCGTGGGCGCCAGGACGGTATTGGTCGATTCGCGCGCGTCGCTCATGACACCAGCGCGGTTGGTTGCCTCAATGCGATAGACATAGCTGCCGGGGTCGCTCGGGCAATCCTGCGAATTGCCCGTGAAGGAGGCGTTGTCGATGAGCAGGCTGCCGTTGCGCAGGATCTGGATCAGCGCCGGATCGCCACCCACGGCCCACACCACCTGGAAGCAGCCACCCAGATTCACCTGGCCGGGCGCGACAGCAAATTGCTGCACAACCGCCGGTGGCACAACCGTGGGCGCATTGGTTGGCGTCGGTGTCGGCGTAGGCTGCTGCGTCTGATTCACGGTGACATAGCGGTTGGCCACGCTGGTGCCACCGTTGCCCGTGGCCGTAATGCGGTATTCGTAGCCGCCGGCAGGCGACGGGCAATCCTGAATGTCGCCACGCAGTGGGGCGTTGTCCCACACGGCGTTGCCGTTGCGGGTAATGTCGACACGCCGCACATCGCCGCGCACATCCCAGTTAATCTGCACGCATTGGCCCAGGTCAATGGTGCCATCGGGCACAACCGAGAACTGGCGAATATCCGGCGCGTTGGGTGCAGAGGTTACGTTAATGCGCTGCTCGCGCACCTCCACGGTGTTATCACGGCGCACGACACGCAGGAAGTAGCTCATGGTGCGCTGCGGATACTCAATGCGCTCGCCCGTGCCCGCCACACCGTTATCCCACCAGTTCTGCCCTTCGCGATAGAAGTAGACTGCACTCACATTATTCGTCGCCCAGTTGAAGCGCACGGGAGCCCCTGCGGTGATATTCGTGGGGTTGGCGATGAACGTGATTTGCGCGACGGGTGTCTGCGTTGGGCGCGGCGTCACTGTGGCCGCGCCGGGCACGGTAATGCCCACCCATATGCGCTGGCCGAAAGGTGCGTTAAGATCGTTGAACATCTGCCAGAAGCCCTGATAGGTGCCCGGAATCACGGGGGCCACCATGGGCACGTTGAAGTCATATGTTGCGCCGGAGGCCACCCGCCCCGCCACAAACGCGGGCTGGCCGCTCATCTGCGCGCCGGGCAGGTTGCCCTGCACAAAGACCAGCCGGTAAGCCGTTGTCCACGTGCACGTGCCGCTGTTGCGCACGCGCCAGCTCTTGGTGAAGCGCTGTCCAGGATTCAGTACCGGCGGATTCTGCATGTTTTGGTCGTCAAAGTTGAGATCGGCCACAAAGGTCATGCTGTCCTGGCAGCGCGCCGGTGTCGCAGGCGGCGCAGGTGTTGCCAGTTTGGTGGGCAACGGGATGGGCGTGGCGGCGATGGGCGTGGCGGCAGTTGTTGGCGTGGCCGTCATGCGTGGCCCGGGCACCTGACCCACATTGACGCCAAAAAAGTCCAGCGCCAGCGTTTCAATCGTCCCATCCATACGCAACTCTTCCAGCGCAGCGTTAAGGTTGCGGCGCAATTCGTTGCTGCCGTTCACAACCGCCATGGCATAGCGCTGCACGTTGATCCCCTGCGCCACAATCTTGAGGTTGTCGGCGTCGGTCACAAACTGCTGCGCAGGGTTGGCATCCATAATGACCATGTCAACGCGGCTGCGCTGCAGGTCGCGCACAGCCTGCTCAACATCACTATAGAGCAGCAGGTTCTCGGCGGGCAGCAGCCCTGCGTCAACCAGCGTGTCTTCGGCCCACGCCTGATAAACAGACCCTTCCTGCACACCCACACGCGTGTCGGACCTCACCTCCTCGATTGATGTCAGGTCAAGCAAGGCTGAGTCGGCGCGCGTCAGGAAGGCGTCCTCGGCAATGTAGTAGACATCGCTGAAGTCAACGCGCAACTCACGCTCGGGCGTCACCGAAATGGCGCTGACGGCGACATCAATCTGGCCTACATCGAGCGCGTCATAGAGCCCTGGGAAGGGAATGTCAATCACGCGCACTTCAAGGCCAAGCTTCTCGCCCACGGCGCGCGCCAGTTCGGGGTCAAAGCCTGTCAGGTTGAAGCGACCATCGTAAAACGAGAAGGGCGGATAATCGGCGGAGGTGCCCACGGTGAGGGTGCCGGCCTGTTGAATGCGCGCCCATTCGCCGCCTGTGGGTGTGGGCGTCGGCCCTGCGGGCGGGTATGCGGTGCACGCGGCAAGTGCCAGCGCGGCCAGCACAATCAATGCCAAAAACAGAAATGTGTGCCGTTTCATGATGGTTTCCTCAATTTGCCGCGCTGTGCGGAGCCGCATCTGCAGGGTGGGTAGGCAAAGCTGTTGTGTGGGCGCGCCGCAAGCAGCTTGCGCCGCCAAGGGGAACGCTCACGCTGCTGCACCCGTTCTCATGACGGCGCATCCATGCCCATTGTTCCAGCCGTCGCACGCCGGCGCAGCGTAGACCGGCCCGGCGCGCGCTGCAGCCCGCGCGAGTGGTGTGCGCCCGTGCACTTTGCCCATGGCCTTGCGTCGATTATACTGGCAAAGCCCTGTTCGCGGAACCATGTGCATAATCATTCGCAGGGCGACGTAGAAGCCAAACGTTTGCGTGCAAGAGCACCCCATTCCCGGCCCTTCTCCAGTCTGTACAAAGAAGAAGGGTGCAAATCATTGCGTCATCGCCCGAGATGTACCCCATGCATGCGTAGCGCCTTGCTCTCTGATTCCACGTGAGAAGGGCAGTGGGTCGGGTACTCTTGCACGCTCCTAACAGACAGGACTCCCCATGCCGGATGCCCCTGTAGCCACGCCATCCAACGCACCTGAGCCTTCGCCCGCTGTCGCAGGTCCAGGCGCCGGCGCCACGCACCCAGGCGACGAATCAGCGCGCGCCCAGGCAGCCACCCACGCCATTGCCGCAAGTCCAGTGGACCTTGCACCCCTGGGTGCAATGCTTGCACGCCACGCGCCCGCAGGACGCAGCGCCCTGCTGCCTGCGCTTGAAGAGGCGCAAAGCCTCTACGGGTGGATTAACGAAGCCGTTGCCGCAGAAATCGCACGCGCCTTGCATGTGCCATTGGTGGATGTGCATGGCGTGATTGATTTCTATTCCATGCTCTACCGCGAGCCTGTGGGGCGCGCGGTGGTGCGTGTCTGCACCGATCCCTCCTGCGCGCTGCGCGGCGGCGAAGCAGTGCTCGCCACGGCCTGCCGCCTCGCCGGCGTGGCAGTGGGCGGGACGTCCGCGAGCGGCGCCGTCACGGTCGAGCGCTCGCCCTGCCTGGGCCACTGCAATTCAGGCGTTTCGGTCAACGTTACCCATGGCAACCCGGCGCAGGGTGAGCCGCTGCGCAATAGCACTTTTGCCCACGTGACCCCCGCCGATGTGGAATCCGCCTTTGCCGGTGAGGGGCGCACCACCGCCGATTTCTACAGCGAGGATTATGTGGGCGGCGACCTCAGCGTGATTACGCCCCTCTGCGGGCGCGGCCGGCGCACCACACTTGTGGAGTACCAATCTGTGGGCGGCTTGCAGGGGCTGCGCAAGGTCTTTGCCGGGATGACGCCTGCGCAGGTGATTGAGACTGTACGTGAAGCGGGGCTGCTCGGGCGCGGCGGCGCGGCCTTCCCCACGGAGATCAAGTGGGAAGGTGCGGCAGGCGCGCCGGGCAACGACAAGTATTTCGTCGTCAACGCCGACGAGAGTGAGCCGGGCACCTTCAAGGACCGCGTGCTGCTGGAAGGCGACCCGAGCCGCGTGCTCGAGGGGATGATCATCGGCGCCTATGCGATTGGCGCGCACAAGGCCTACATCTACATTCGTGGCGAGTACCCCATGGCCATAGAGCGCGTGCACGCCGCCATCCGCGAGTTTGAGGCGGAGGGACTGCTGGGGCGCGACATCCTTGGCTCCGGCTTTGACCTGGAAGTGGAGGTGCGCGCCGGGGCCGGTGCGTACATCTGCGGCGAGGAGACAGCGCTCTTTGAGAGCATAGAAGGCAAGCGCGGCTTTCCGCGCATCAAGCCCCCCTTCCCCGCCACGCATGGCCTTTTTGGGCGGCCCACAGCCATCAACAACGTGGAGACGCTGGCGAAGATACCCTTCATCTTCGGGCGCGGCGTGGCGCAGTGGCGGCAGTTCGGCACGGAAGGCTCCACCGGCCCCAAGCTGCTTTGCGTGTCGGGCGATGTCGTGCGCCCGGGCCTCTACGAGGTCTCGCTGGGCATTACGCTGCGCCACCTGATCAACGGCCTCTCGGGCGGCGTGGTGGGGGGTGAATTGCAGGCTGTGCTGCTGGGGGGCGCGGCGGGCACTTTCGCCACTCCTGCCATGCTCGATGTGAAACTCAGTTTTGAGGATCTGCGCGCCGCCGGCCTCACCATGGGCTCGGGCGCCGTCATGGTCTTCAATGAAACGCGTGACCTGCGCGACATTCTCATGCGGCTGGGGCGCTTCTTTGCCCACGAATCCTGCGGTAAGTGCTACCCCTGCCAAATCGGCACACAGCGCCAGTTCGAAATCCTCGAGCGGCTGGCGCAGCAGCGCCTGCTGCCGGGTGACGCCGAGCGCCTGACTGACGTAGGCTGGACAATGACCGATGCGTCCCTCTGTGGCCTGGGCCAGACGGCCGGCGCCGCCGTGCTGAGCGCGATGAAGCATTGGCCGGAGATGTTTACAGCATAATGGTCATTGGTTGATTGACTGGTTGACTGGTTGA
>DIAV01000077.1 GCA_002415895.1 Anaerolineales bacterium UBA5069
TCGATTACGCCGCACACGCAGTTCATGGCCGAGGTGTACGTGTTGAAGAAGGAAGAGGGTGGCCGTCACACCCCGTTCTTCAACGGGTACCGGCCGCAGTTCTACATTCGCACGATGGACATCACGGGCAACATTGCCATGCCGGAAGGTGTGGAGATGGTGATGCCGGGTGACAACGTGAACATGGAAGTGGAACTGATTGCACCGGTGGCGCTTGAGAACGGCAGCCACTTTGCGATTCGCGAAGGCGGCCGCACGGTGGGTGCAGGCGTCATCACCAAGATCCTCAAGTAGGCTTGGTCGCAGATCAAATTGCACTGTGCGCCCGGATCAATGGCCGGGCGCACAGTGTGGTATAATTGAGAGCCGGTGGACGCAGCCAGAGTTAGCCAGGCGCCCACACGGTGATTTAGGCGAGTAGCTCAACTGGCAGAGCGGTGGTCTCCAAAACCACAGGTTGCGGGTTCAAGTCCTGCCTCGCCTGCCAGGATGACCACCGGTCGTATGACCGGTGGTCATTTTCCGAAAGAAGCGTGTTGCTCATGGTGGGCGCGGCACGTGGGAACCCATGTCAGATTCGAGGAAGAACAGGACCATGACCAAAGAGACGACAGAGGTACGACAGGAAAACGGCCTTGCGAAGTGGTATCGCGAAACGCGTGCCGAGCTTTCCAAAGTGTCGTGGCCCACGCGTGAGCAAGGTCTGCGGTTGACGGGCATTGTGTTGTTGGTCACGCTCATATCGGCAATCGCGATCTTTGGCATCGACTCCCTTTTCTCGACGGTCGTGCGCCTCATCATCAGCTAGTGATTGTTGCTGCTGTGTGGGATTGCGCTTGCGCGCTCTAAGGAGGTGCATCTGATGGACGCAGCCACAGAGTCCAAGCCGAAAAAGAAGCATCCGAAAAACGAAGCGCCGGCCAAGTTGCCGGCAGAAGTCGCGCCCGAAGCCGTTGAGATGGACGAGATCGATTACGGTGATGATCTGGACGGCGCTGCCGATGAGGGTGGCCCCAAGTTCGAGTGGTTTGTCGTTCACAGCTACTCGGGCATGGAGAACAAGGTCAAGAAAAACATCGAGCACCGCGCCGAGAGCATGGATATGTCGGATCGGATTGTGGAAGTTGTTGTTCCCACCGAGACCGAGATCGAGATTCGCAATGGTGTGCGTCGCGAGGTGGAACGTCGCGTCTTTCCCGGCTATATCCTCGTGCGTATGATAATGGATGAGGATTCCTGGTACGTTGTGCGCAACAGCCCGGGTGTTACGGGGTTTGTGGGCATGGGCAACAAGCCCACGCCGTTAAGTGTCGACGAAGTTGAAAAGATTATGAAGCGGATTGAGTCGGATGCGCCGCGCCTCAAGATCTCATTTGCGCTGGGCGAGCAGGTGCGCATTCTGAGCGGGCCTTTTGCCGAATTCAGCGGCAAGGTCGACGAAATCTACGCCGACAAGGGCAAGGCCAAAGTGCTGGTAAGTTTCTTCAACCGCGAAACACCGGTTGAGGTGGACTTCCTCCAGTTGCAGAAAGACAGCTAGGCAGTAACGTCGGGCCTGGCCTGGCGATTTGGCATGTTGTACATTGATTCATGAATGGCTGGCCCTCGACTTGAATAGGGGTGCCAGTGAAGATTTCACACGCTGGTTGCGTGGGAGCTGACCCGCAATTGCCAGTTGCGGTGAGGCGCTCACCACGCCCAGAAGGAGAACACAATGGCAAAGAAACTGAAGGCAATCGTTCGTCTGCAATTGAACGCCGGCAAGGCAAATCCGGCGCCGCCCGTGGGCACAGCCCTGGGACCCCATGGTGTCAACATCATGGGCTTTTGCAAGGAGTACAACGCCCGCACGCAGGGGCAAATTGGCCAGGTGATCCCTGTTGAGATCACAATCTACACCGATGGCTCGTTCAATTTCATTACCAAGACATCACCGGTTGTGGACTTGATCAAGAAGGCCGCCAACATTCAATCCGGCAGCGCTGAGCCCAACAAAACGAAGGTCGCCAAGATTCGACGTTCGCAGGTTCAGGAAATTGCCGAGATCAAGCTCAAGGACCTCGAGGCCGTGAGCCTGGAGAGCGCCATGCGCATGGTTGAAGGCACGGCGCGCAGCATGGGTGTCACCGTCATCGACTAAGCGGCAAGGTTGTCCGTAGCAACTGCAGGCAATGCGCATCTTTGGGGGCGCGCGCAGGCCCTTACAATCAACAAATCCCGTGGGAGGGGGGCAACCCCCGCGATGACCACAAGGAGATTACAGAATGTCAAAGCATAGCAAGCGCTATCGTGCGCTGCAAGAAAAAGTCAATCGCACGCAGGCATACGCACCCAGCGAAGCATTGGCGCTCGTCAAGACGACCGCCAACGCCAAGTTTGATGAAACCGTTGAAGTCCACCTGCGCATGGGTGTAGATCCGCGCTACGCCGACCAGCAGGTGCGCGGCGTTGTCACACTGCCGGGCGGCACAGGCCGCACCGTGCGCATCCTTGTCTTCGCCAACCCCGAAGGCCAGGCGCTGGCCACGGCGGCCGGCGCCGACTATGTGGGCGCCGAGGACCTTGGCGCGCGCATTGAGAAGGGCTGGACGGATTTCGACATTGTGCTGGCAACGCCGGACATGATGCGCGTTGTGGGCAAGCTCGGCCGCGTGCTGGGTCCCCGCGGTCTCATGCCCAGCCCCAAGACGGGCACCATTTTGCCCGCCGAAGATCTGCCGCGTGTGATTGATGAGGCGCGCCTCGGTCGCGTTGAATTCCGCGTCGACAAGACCTCCAACATTCACGTGCCGATTGGCAAGGCCTCGTTTGATGAGCAGAAGCTGCTCAAGAACCTGGCGGCGCTGATGGAGGCCATTGTGGCCGCCCGCCCTGCCACAATCAAGGGCATCTACATCCAGCGCGCAACGCTCAGCAGCACCATGGGGCCGGGCGTCAAGGTGGATGTCGCCGCCGCTTCGGCGCTCAAGCCCGACAACTTCTAGAACGCTGGAAACAGTGTAAGTAAGGCGAGGCTTCCACTGCAGGAAGCCTCGCCTTTTATATACCATTCTGCAATTCACCCCAGCCATTTTGCCGGCGGTGCGCCTTGCGTGGTATACTGGCTCTGTTCCAAGTGAATAGCCGTTTGCGACCCATGCTGGAGACAGCAGGTGCAGGCCTCGTGCCTGCCTAATGGTGGATTTCCACCGCCTGCCGAGGCGAGGACGTGCGTGCAATCAGCCCATGCGTTACGGCGCATGCGCGCGATTGCCCCTCACATTCCGCGACTTGATCACCGTCTCGATGCGCAGCGTCAAGGCGGTTTTGTTTTGTCTGGCGGGCGCAAGCCCCATAGGCAGGCCCAACGTGCGGCCTGCGAAAATCTTTGCGAAAGGAGGAATGTCGCTTGCCAGTTACACGACAGAAAAAAGGCGAATTGATTGAAGAGTACCGCGAACTTGTGCGGAACTCGGGCGCGCTGGTCTTCACCAACTATCGAGGCATCAGCGTCAAGCAGATCAACTCACTGCGCGGCAAAATGAAGGATTCGGGTGGAGACTACGTCGTCACCAAGAACACATTGCTGCGCGTCGCGTTGGAACAGGAAGGGCGCATTACGCCGGCGGAATTGCTCGCAGGTCCGAATGCCGTTGTCTTCACCAGTGAAGACGTTGCCAAATCTGTGACAGCGCTGAAGGATTGGATCAAGGCAGCCAAAGTCGTTGAGATCACCGGAGCAATTCTGGAGAGCTCGGCGCTGGATGCAACCTCAGCGGAGAAGCTTTCTGATCTCCCGACCAAGGAGCAGGTCCTGTCGTCCATCCTGGGCACGTTGAATGCCCCGGCCGGCACCCTGGTGCGCGTGCTCAATGCACCGCTCTCCAGCCTCGTGCGTGTCATTAACGCGCATGTGGAAAAAGAGCAGGAAGCCGCGTAGGCTGCACTCCAGCCGCGCAAACGGCTTGCACCCTGTGCAAACCGCATTTCATGTAGATAACATACTGATTTGAACGATCTGGAGGATCGACACAATGGCTGACTTGAATGCCTTGATGGAAGAGCTGGACAAGCTGACGCTGCTTGAGGCGTCCGAACTGGTGAAGTCCCTTGAATCCCGCTGGGGCGTGAGCGCCGCCGCACCTGTGGCCATGGGCGGTTTCGCCCCTGCCGCCGCCGCTGCTGACGCTGCCCCCGTGGAAGAGCAGACCGAGTTCGACGTTATGCTGACGGATGTCGGCGCCAAGAAGATCAACGTGATTAAGGTCGTGCGTGCGCTGACCAACCTGGGCCTCAAGGAGGCCAAGGAGCTCGTAGAGAGCGCCCCGGTCGCCGTGCTGCAGGGTGTGGCCAAGGAAGCGGCCGCCGACGCCAAGGCGCAGATCGAAGCCGAAGGCGCAGTCGTCACCGTCAAGTAGTTTTGACGGCACGGCGGTTTATACCCGTCGACATCGTATAGACAACGAGGGGGGCGCTGTCGCACATGCGACAGCGCCCCCTTCGCGTTCCTGGGGCACGGTGCGCGAGGCGGCCAACGGCGTGGCACGGTTGTAGGTCACGTCTCCGGCGTGACGCCGTTGTTGTTCTCCCCTCTCCGCATGGAGAGGGGCCGGGGGTGAGGTGCCGTTTACGCGTGCAAGCGCGAATCCCTGACTTTTGAGACGCCCTGATCGGGCCACAGATGA
>DIAV01000268.1:0-1904 GCA_002415895.1 Anaerolineales bacterium UBA5069
ATCGCCCCCACTGGGGCGCTCGCGCGAGGCGTCGTCTGCGCGTTTTCACTGTGCGCGACGGTGACAGATTGCTGCTCCGGCGGCAATGCCGGGTTACCCAGGGGAGTTGGCAAAGCATCGATCTCCATGGCGCCACCGTTGGCTTCGCTGCATCGGCAATGTGCGTGCACCAGTGATGGGCCATTTTACCGTAGCCCATGGTTGCTGTCGAACAAGGCATGGGCACGCACAGCGTCTGCAGCGAGGCTTCCACATCTGAAAGCCTGGTTTCCACCACAATATCATCGCTCAATTTCTGCGCGCGCGTGGCCTGTGCGCTACAATGCTTTGGTTATTTGCGCGTCATCTGCGCATACAGAATTGGAGCCACATCATGCCTTCGGGCTTGCCGCGTACCACAATTGTCTCTACAAGCGACCTTGCCGCGCACCTTGCGGACCCCAACTGGGCTGTCATTGATTGCCGCTTTGATCTGGGCAACCCCGCGCGCGGCCGCCAGGAGTATCTGACCGCTCACATCCCCGGCGCCGTCTATGCCGATCTGGATGCCGACCTCTCCAGCCCCGTGCAACCTGGCGTAACCGGGCGCCACCCCCTCCCCGACCTGGACAAACTCGCACTGCGACTGGGCACACTGGGCATTGGCGAGGGCGTTCAGGTCGTCGTTTACGATGATGCCGGCGGTCTCTATGCAGGGCGGCTCTGGTGGCTGCTGCGGCTGCTGGGCCATGCCAATGTTGCCCTCCTTGACGGCGACTGGCGCGCGTGGCGAAACGAGCAGCGCCCAACGCGCAGCGGCGATGAGCAACGCCCGCCACGCACCTTTGCACCCAACCTGGCCGCAGGCGAAGCCCTGGCCGGGGCCATTGATGCCCGCGAAATTGCGGCTCAGCTTGGCAGCGGCGACCTGCTTCTGCTCGATGCCCGCGGCGCTGACCGCTATCGCGGCGAGAATGAGACGATTGACCCCGTTGCCGGCCACATCCCCGGCGCCAGCTCTGCACCCTTTGCCGAGAATCTTGACGCCAACGGTTTCTGGCGCGATGCCGAGAGCTTGCGCAAACGCTATCGCGATCTGCTGCGCGGCAGGCCGGCCACATCGGTGGTTGCCTACTGCGGCTCCGGCGTAAGCGCGTGCCACACGCTGCTGGCGCTGGAGATTGCGGGCCTGCCCGGCGCACGCCTCTACCCGGGCTCGTGGAGCCACTGGATTACAGATGCCAACCGGCCACTGGCACAGGACGCAAAGTCCGACTGAGATTGCGCATGATTTGTCTTCTACTGACGATTCAACCAGTGGCGCACATGAGTGGCTGGTTCGTCCTCTCACCCATCTGCGCCGACCGCTTCTGTGAGCGCCGCAGTTGTACGGGGAATAGAACCCAGCATTACAAATGACAGGATGGGTATGGAACGCACATTCTTTATACTGGCAGCACTATTTGGCGGATTGGGTGTCGCGCTGGGTGCGTTTGGCGCACACGCGCTGCGCGGCATTGTCGGCCCCGAGCTGCTCGTCACCTTTGAAACCGGCGTGCGCTACCAGATGTACCACGCCTTTGCGCTTATGGGCGTGGTGGTGGCGCTGAGCCGCTGGCCGCAGAGCAGCCTGGCCGTGTGGGCGGGCTGGCTCTTTGTGGCGGGCATCGTCATTTTTTCGGGGAGCCTTTACGCGCTGGCGCTCTCGGGGCAGCGCTGGCTGGGCGCAATCACACCCCTGGGCGGCGTGGCCTTCATCAGCGGCTGGATCTGCCTGCTGCTGGTGGCCTGGCGCAAGTAGGGTAATTCCACATGCCACGGCGCGGCATGTGATTGAATGGTAACTCAAGTTACGCAGCAAAACGATGTGTACGCAGAAAGGACGGAAACAACGGAAAAAACAGGAAGGGCTTCGGCGTCATCTG
>DIAV01000268.1:2003-6906 GCA_002415895.1 Anaerolineales bacterium UBA5069
GTCGCTTCACTGCGTAACATGAGATGGTAATTTGGGTGGCCGCAGACATGCTGCGCATTCCTGGAAGTGAGGGCTTCCGGAATGGATCTGATTTCGGCGCTGCGCATTAACCTCAACAGCCATGCCCCCGACGTCATCGCGGTTGTGGGTGGTGGCGGCAAGACGAGCGTTGTCTTTCGACTGGCGCGCGAAATTGTCGCGCGCGGTCTGCGCGTCGTCACAGCCACAACCACACGCGTCACGCTGCGCCAAATCGACCTCGCCCCCATCCATTTGCGCCTGCAAGCGAATGCCTTGCCGCTGGACGCATTGGCGCGCGCGCTGGACACACACGGCCACTGCCTGCTGGTGGGCAATGAAACGCTCCTTAACGGCAAGCAGATGGGCGTGACGCCCGACGTGATCGACGCGCTGGTTGCGCACGCGCAGCGCCTGAACATTGGCGCAATTGTGCTTGAGGCCGACGGCAGCCGCACGCTGCCCGTCAAAGCACCCGCCGAACACGAACCTGTGCTGCCTCAAAGCACAACGCTGCTCCTGCCCATGGTTGGCATGGAGGCGGTGGGCGCGCCTGTGGATGACACGCACGCGCACCGTCCCGAACGCATACTCGCCCTGCTCGACGCTGGCAATGCGCCTGCACCGCTCACCCCCCGCCAGGCGGCACGCCTGCTGCTCCACCCAGCAGGCGGGGCCAAGGGACTGCCTGCAGGGGCGCGCCTGCTCCCTATTTTCAACAAGGCCGATTCTGCACCGCACCTGGCTGCGGCGCGGGTGGCTGCGGCCGCAGCAGTTGCCATGGGCTCGCCTGCGCTGATTGCCGCCGCCGGCAACGCAGATGTTGACCCTGTGATTGAGCGTTGGGGTGCTGTGGCGGTCATTGTGCTGGCCGCCGGCGAGAGCCGCCGTTTTGGCGCGCCCAAACAGGTGGCCACTGTTGATGGCGAGACACTGGCACACCGCGCCGCACGCCTTGCGCTGGAGAGCGGCGCGCAGCATGTGATCATGGTAACAGGCGCTCACGCGGACGTGGTTGAGGCGGCCGTTGCGGACCTCGCAGCGCCCACGGGCGCAGACGAGCCGCGCCGCCTGCATCTGGTGCAGAATCGCGCATGGGCGGCAGGGCAGTCCACCAGCCTGCGCGCCGGGCTCGCTGCGCTCCCTGCCGAGGTTGAGGCGGTCATTTGCCTGCCGGTTGATCAGCCGTGGCTGGACGCCGCGCTGCTGCGCGCCATGATTGCACGCTGGCGCAGCGGCAGCAACATCATCGCACCTGCGGTCGAGGGCGCTCTACGCGGCGCGCCTGCGCTCTTTGATAGATGTCACTTTGCGGCGCTGGCTGAAATCACGGGGGATCAAGGCGGGCGGGCGCTGCTGGCGCGTTATCCTGTGGCAGCACTTCCCGTAGGCGCAGCCATGCTCGCCGACATTGACACGCCGCACGATCTGCCCAACCCGAATGCCAAATAACAACATTTTTAACGCGAGGACGCGCACCCGCCACCTTGCGTCAAAAAGTACATTTTCCAATTCGAGTGCCGGTTCGTTTCTTGTCTACATTTTGCCTGTGCGTGCTCTACGCACACGATCTGTTGGGGACGCACAGCATTCAATGGTTGCGTTTGCAGGTATTCCACACTGTACACAACAGCAACAGAGGGTAAGCTAATACAGGTGTCCCGACATGCGTTGTTGCAGTGTCGCGCGCGCACAGGGGCTGGTGTGCCCCATCACTCAAGATGTGGAAAGGAGTATTGGCTCCAACGGGATGCCCCCCCCAATGAGAATGTCTGCTTGCGTGCGGCCCCCCTGGCCCACAGCAAGCCGGCGGCTCATCTACGTTAGGACCTGGACCACTGCACAATAATGTCTGGAAAGTGAATCTATGTCTTTGGTACGAGACTCGCTCTCGCGCGCCATCAGCCAATGGCCTGCGCACCCCCCCGAGCGTTTTGGCGTGCTGCCCTGTTGGGCGGCACGGATTGCGCCCGTATTGTTCTGTTGCTGTAATCGTTTATTTCGTGCGCTGAATCAATTCCTGCATACAGCTAGTCCGCTCACGCGCCGAGCCGCACCGCGGCTTGCGCTGGTGCTGCTGACAGCAACGCTCGCGAGCGCGCTGCCCGCGCGCCCCCTCGCTGCGCAAACGCCCAACCTGGACCTCAACGAACTGGATGCCGAACTCATCTCGCGCGAAGCGCAGTTGATTGCGGCGGTCAACGTAGAGCGACAAAAGGAAGGGCTTCTGCCCTTGCGCTGGAACCGCAACCTGAGCGACGCGGCGCGCTGGTTTGCGCGCGATGCCGTGCTCACGCGCGCCACCTGCGGCCACACCGACAGCCTGCAACATGGCCCCGGCACACGCATTCGCCTCTTCGGCTACAAAAGTGTTGCCCAGTGGGGTGAGGCGGTGACATGCGGCTTCACCGAACCCAATGCCGCTGTTGCCGCATGGATGTATGGCGAACCCCAGCGCAGCGTGCTCATGAGTCCCACGGCGCGCGAAGCCGGCGCAGGCTACTACTGGAGCGAAGAATTGGGTCGCGGCTATGTCGTCTTTGATTCAGCCGCCGACGCCACCTTTGCCCCAGCCGTCATCAACAACGAAATGCTTGCCACATCGTCGCCCCAGGTCACCCTCACCGTCCATCCTCAGCCCACACCTGCCGTTGCCATGAAGGTCTCCAACACGCTCGATTTTGATGCCGTTGCGTGGGAACCCTATGCAACCCAGAAGGCGTGGACACTGGAGGCCGGCGCCGGCTGGCGCACTGTCTATGTGTTGATACGCAGTGGTGACAACCGCACGCACATGCTCAGCGACAAGATTTATCTGGGCGAATCTGTGGCGCGCACGGAGATTTCGCTCGACCAGGCTACCACCGTTGGCGATGCCTTCAGCACGGCGGGGCTGGCTGCGCTGGGCGCGCCCAGCGTGCGCCTGAGCCTCGACTGGCTCTATGACAGCAGCGACGCCACCTTTGTTGCGGAGCGTGGAGAGGCCATTGTGGAGAGCGATCCTGCGGCCATTGGCGGCAGCAGCGTGCGCATGGTGAGCGGCGATGCGCCCGGCGCCATGCGCGGCACACTCGACACACTTCCCGTCAACAAGGTGCTCACTGCCTACTTCCGTCTCAAAGTGTCGGATACCCAGGGGAATGGCGAAGTGGCGCAGCTCAAGATTTGCGCCGACGGCCAGGAGTTCGGCCCCCTTGTGCTCAAGGCGAGCGATTTTGCCGCGCCGGATCAGTTCCAGGAATTTGCGATTGATTTCGCCTTCCCAACACCCGCGCGCACCCGTGTGGTTGCTGTCTCGGTTGAACGCACGGGCGCGACGGATGTGCTTGTCGACGCCGTGCGTTTCTTCGGCCAGCCGCTCTCCACGCAGGATCCGATCGTCTGGACAAGCGGCGGCGCCACCTTCCGCGACGTGGGCGTGCTGGCGCGTGCCCAGAACCTCAACGGCGTTGGCGAACCCTTTTATGTGACTGGCAAGGCTGTGGATGCGGCGTCGGAGATGGCACAGCGCGCACTCGTACTGCAGGCAACACCAAACCAACTTGTATTCAAGTCCAGCAATGACGTGACAACGCCGGCGAATGCCGCCGTTGTAGTCTGCGCAGGCTGGTGTGCGGATGGCGCCTGGACTGCCGTGGCGCCGGCGGGCTGGGTTGTGATTGCGCCGACGAACGACGGCATCATTGTGCGCGCGAACGCCGACGGCCTGGCGAAGGGCGTCTACGACGCGACAATCACAATTCAACCGGCAGCCGGTGTCAACGCACAACCGTCAACGGTGCATGTGCAGTTGCTGGTGGAGGGCGCCGAGCCCGACCCGCCGCTGGACCCCGTCGACGTCAAGGTCAAAATCTATTTGCCGCTGGCCAAAACCGGCTAACCTGAAACCCGCAATCAGGACAACAGCCCGGTATCACGTCAACGCACGGCTGCCGCGGCGGCGGCCAGGCGCGCAAAGAGTGCAGGCGTTACCTCCTGATGGAGCACCTGCCCCACCACCTGCGCCCAGCCGTGGACAAAGTACGCCCAGCCATCCACCACCGTCACATGGCGCGCCTCCACCTGGCGCAGCGCCTGGTGCATAAAATCGAGCGCGCCGCGGTAGTTGAATTCCCAGGCAATGGCATAGGTGGGAAAGAGGCCGGCGTTGGTGATTGGCGAGCCGGGGGTATCCTTGCCCATGCCCGTCGCGTTAATCACAATGCTGTGTGCCGGCAGCGCCGCCATGAGGGCATCGTTGCGCGCCGGGTCGGCATTCTGTATGTATTCAACGCCAATAGCGGTGGCATGGCTCTCCACCATGCGGCGCATATGATCCAGCCGCCCCTGCGAGCGGTTGACGGCAATAAAGCGCGCCGGACGATCGCCCGGGGCGGGTTGGTTGATCAGGTGCAGGAGCGTGGCCAGCCCGGAGCCGCCCGCACCGAAGCAGAGCACATGGCCGCCCGTGCGCGCAAAATAGTCTTTGCCCACAATCGCATCCATGCTGAGACCGGCCGTAATGGGGTCAAACGCGTGCCCCTCCAGCCGCCCGTCGCGCTTGGAGATGGCGGAGACTTCGCGCGTGATCTGGGCATAGGGATCAAGGTAATCAATCAGGTCGGGTGCGGCCGCGAGCATATCCAGCTTGTGCGTGGTGACGAGTGCGCCGACACACGCCGGATCATCCTTAATGCGTGCAAGCGTGGCGCGGTAGGCGGCAGGATTGTCGTGAATTTTGTGATCAATGCCCACAAGCTTGACTTCGGGCCGGCCAAAGAGTTCCATCCATGTCGGGAACATCTTGTTGGCAAATGAGCTGCCCGTGGTAACGCCCACAAAGTAGAAGATGAGATCGTGCGCGGCTGCAGGTTGCGGCATGGCAGAACGTCCTTGCAGCAGCTAA
>DIAV01000018.1 GCA_002415895.1 Anaerolineales bacterium UBA5069
GCGCGTCTTTAGCCTTGTGAATGGCGGCCGCGCCACCGAGACGGACTTGTTTGAGGGGCTGAGCACCTAAAGTGATACCGCAGTGAAACCCACAGCCAAATCGCAACACAAAGTCGCGAAGGTGCGATGCTGCTTTCATGCCGGCATCACTGTAGACGAACTGGCGTGGACACCGCCCGCTGGTTGCGCCCTTCGCGCACTCTCGGATGAAGAACGCAGAACGCAGCGCCTCGCTTCCAGATTGGAAGCGAGGCGCTGCCGTCTACATGATTTTTGCGGCGCTTGCCCTACTGCACTGGCGTAAAGGTGTACTCTGTGAGTCCGGCGCCGATGATGACATTGGGCGTGCCATCCGCTGCCGTCTCAAAGCGGAAGGGGAAGCCGGCCAGCGGTGGGTCAAACGAAACGTAGTTGTCGGGCTCGCCCTTGTCGTTTGTCTTGGGGACAACGCTGGTGATGAACTCACCAAAGTCGGCCATGAGCTTGCCGTCCACGAGGCTCATCTCGAGCGCACCCAGCACAGGGCTGCTAAAGCTGCCTACAAAGGGGGCCACGGCGGCCTCGTCAAGCGCGCCGCTCAACTGTTCTCTGGCCTTGGCCTCTTGCTCTTCAATCTGCTCCAGCGTGAAGGCAATGTTTGGCACAACCTGCGAGGGGACGTCGTAGAGCAGTTCTAGCAAACGCACACGCACAACCGTGCTGAAGGTATTGGTTGCCTGCGCGTTGGTCAACACAATCACCCCCAAATTAGCCGTGGGCAGGAAGCCGAAGTCGGAGGTGAAGCCCAGCGTGTTGCCGCCATGTTCAAGCATGGGCAGCCCCTTGTAATCACCCACCATCCAACCCAGGCCGTAGGCGACATCGGCGCTTATCTTTACCTGCGGCTCACGCGTGACCAGCAGGTTCTCTTCAGAGATCACGCGCGCACCATTGGGCGCAACGCCCGTGCTCAACTGCGTTTGCATGTACTTCGCCATGTCTTCCAGCGTGGACCAGTGGCCGCCTGCCGGGGCAATGGGGTTCAGCGTCCGCTCTACAGAGAGGGGAAGGACCACGTATTCACTCAGCGCGTTGTAGCTGTGCGGGGTGGCGTAGTTGGCGCGCGCCTCCACCTCGTCAAAGGAGAGCGTTGTATTCTCCATGCCAATGGGCCCTGTGACCCGTTCTTCGAGTGCGGCGGCGTAGGCGGCGTCGGGGTCGCTCAGGGTCGGCTCGGCGGCGAGGCCGGCAATGTAGCCGCCCGTAGCCACCATCTGGTTGCTGTACTGGAAGGCCTCACCAAAGTCCGTAAAGAACTCGAAGGTGGACAGCGACGCGATCACATCGCTGGCGCTGAGTTCGCTGGCATTCATGAGGAATTCGAAATCGCGCCGAGGCACGCCTGTGCAGGCGCACACCAGATTGCGCATGGTAATCGTTTTGCTCAGATCCGGGTCCATGACGGCGAAATCGGGGTAGAGCTGCTGCGCGGGCGTGTCCCACGTCATGATGCCGTCATCCACCAGCGTTCCCATCATCATTGTAGTCAGGCTCTTGCCGGTGGAGCCGATCATCATATGCGTTTGCGGCGTCATGGGCGTTTGCGCTGCCGTATCGGCGTAGCCAAAGCCCTTGGCATAGACAAGTTCACCATCGCGCACGACGCCCACAACGGCGCCGGGGACGTTGAAACTGGCCTGCATGTCGGTAATGAAAGCTTCCCACTGCTGGACAATCTCGTCGGTCAGCTCGGCAGGCTGCACGTCGGAGAGGTCCAGACGCTCGTTGCCGATGATCTTGAAACCGGCGTCGACGATGCTGAGTTGCGCGCCGCGCCGCTGTGCCGCCTCAAGCGTGACGTCATACAGCTGGATGAAGTTGAGGCCGTTGTGAAGCTGCGCCGCAGCCTGCACAATGCGGTTGTTGTCGCCTGTGTCGTAGGAATTTACCAGAACCTTCTCAATGCCTTCGGGGCCAGGCGGGACGACAGCCTGGTCAATGGGCAGATCGAAACCGGGCTGCGCCAGTTGCCATGCGTCGGCAATGAGAGCGGCCTGGTCGTCGCCCGCGGCGGTGAGGATGTGCACGGTGATCTGTTGTTCAGGATCCTGGAGGGTCACAAAGCCTTCCTGCGGCGTCACCGTCCAGCCTGTGGGCACGGGCACAGACCAGAGACCGGTGGTGTCGGTGTAGATTTCGCTAATGCCCGAGGCGCCGGCGGGAGCTGCGGGTGCGGTCGCGCTCTCTGCGCCGCCCGCGCGCGCCAGCGTGAATGTGCCTTCCTGACCACCCTGTGTGAAGGCGCCGGTGATGACGCCATCATCACCCAGCGCGCCGACAAAGGCCGCCTGCTGCGCGCCATCCAGAATGGTGAAGCGTACTTCGGGCAGCGTCACCTCCAGGTTGCCCACGGGCAGCCCCATGGCGCTCTGCTGGGGAATGTCGAGGGTGGCGCTCCAGGCGTCGCCTTCCTGCACCATGTGCAGGATAATGCCGAGTTCAATACCGGCAATGGCGATGCTGCCTTCCCAGTCACCGGCGAGCGCGGCGGCGGCTGCGGCTGGTTCCGCTTGTGCAGTCGGCACGGCGGATACCGTGGTCGTCGTGGGCGGCTGAATCGGCATGCATCCTGCCAGCAGCAACAGTGACAGGAGAGAAGGGAGAATGGTTGCGCCCCAACGGCGCGACAAGCCTGTACGTCGAATCACACGATGCTCCTTGCTTTACCATGGGCGAAAGATTTGGTTTGCGTACAGCCGGCGTACGCGCGCACCCATGTCTCCATCATAGGCGATGTGAAGGGTGACTGCCACTATCAGAGGTTATGTTACAGGGGAAGGGAGGATGGAAGGGTGTGATAAAGAAAGCGGGCGGGGCCAAATGGCCCCGCCCGTCGATTTCACTTTATGCAGCAACGCACTGCAACAGCGCAATGGCCTAGCGGTAGCCGCCGCTGTTGCCGCCGCTGCGGTTGTCGCGGCGGGGGCCGCGGTCGTCACGACGGGGGCCACGGTCGCCGCCGCCACCGCTGCTGCGGCCGCCGCGGTCCTTGGCCTGCGCCTCTTCCACCGTCCAGCCTTCAAGCACAGCCTGGCGGCTCAAACGCACCTTGCCCTGGCCGTCCACGTCAATCACCATCGCGGTGAGTTCGTCACCCACGTTGGCCACATCCTCCACCTTGCCCACGCGGTAGTCGGCCAGTTGGCTAATGTGCACAAGGCCATCCACGCCGGGCATGATGTTGACGAAGGCGCCGTAAGGCTCCACGCGCACCACGCGGCCGGTGTAGATGCGGCCCAGGGCCACCTCTTCCATCATGCCGGAGATGGCATCGCGAGCGCGCTCGGCGGTCACGCCTTCGCCCGAGACGAAGACGGTGCCGTCTTCCTCCACGTCAATCTTGACGGCGAACTGCTCCTGGAGGCTGCGAATCATCTTGCCGCCGGGGCCGATCAGCTTGCCGATCTTCTCGGGGTCAATGTGTAGCGTCAGGATGCGCGGCGCAAAGGGGCTCATTTCGGTGCGCGGTTCAGGCAGCACCTCCATCATCTTGCCCATAATGTGCATGCGGCCAACCTTGGCCTGGTCCATGGCCTGGCGCAGGATCTCGAAGTCAAGCCCCTTGATCTTCAGGTCCATCTGCAGGGCGGTAATGCCATGCTCGGTGCCTGCGACCTTGAAGTCCATGTCGCCCAGGGAGTCTTCCATGCCCTGGATGTCGCTCAGGATGCGATAGGCGCCCGTTTCCATGTCCTGGACAAGGCCCATGGCAATGCCCGAGACCGGCGCTGTAATCGGCACGCCCGCGTCCATCAGGCTCAACGTGCTGCCGCAAACGGAGCCCATGCTCGACGAGCCGTTGCTGCTCATCACTTCGCTCACCACGCGCAGCGTGTAGGGGAAGTCCTCAGGAATCACGGGCAGCAGCGCGCGCTCGGCCAAAGCACCGTGGCCGATCTCGCGGCGC
>DIAV01000247.1 GCA_002415895.1 Anaerolineales bacterium UBA5069
CACCTACATCGGCTCCATGCCCGGGCGCATCATCCAGAGCCTGCACCGCATTGAGAGCAAAAACCCCGTCTTCATGCTCGACGAAGTGGACAAGCTCGGGCGCGACTTCCGCGGCGACCCATCCAGCGCACTGCTGGAGGTGCTCGACCCCGAGCAAAATCGCGAATTCCGCGATCACTACATTGATGTGCCCTTTGACCTCAGCCAGGTCTTCTTCATCACCACAGCCAACGTGCTCGACACGATTCCACCGGCGCTGCGCGACCGCATGGAAATTATCGAGCTCAGTTCGTATACCGAAGATGAAAAGGTGCGCATTGCCCAGGGGTATCTCATCCCGCGCCAGATCAAGGAAAACGGCCTTGTCAGTGACGAGGTGGAATTCACCGAAACGGCGCTGCACGAGATTATTCAGGGCTACACGCGCGAGGCGGGCGTGCGCGGGCTGGAACGCAACATCGGCAAGATCTGCCGCAAGCTGGCGGCGCGCATAGCCGCGGGCGAAACCAGCAGCGTTATCATTGACGCCGGCAACGTCGCCGCCTACCTGGGGCGGCGCGAAGTGCACGAGGAAGAAGTGACCGAACGCACAGAGATCCCCGGCGTTGCCATTGGCCTGGCCTGGACGGCCACCGGCGGCGACATCATGTTCTTCGAGGCCACGCGCATGCCCGGGGAAAAGGGCTTCATGCTCACCGGGCAACTGGGCGACGTGATGAAGGAGAGCGCGCAGGCGGCGCTCAGCTACGTGCGCGGTCATGCGCGCCAATTGGACTTTGACCCTGCCTTCTTCCGCTCGGCCGACATCCACCTGCACATTCCGGCGGGCGCAATTCCCAAGGATGGGCCAAGTGCAGGCATCACCATGGCCACAGCCCTGGCCAGCCTGCTCACAGGGCGGCCCGTAAAGCCCAACCTGGGCATGACGGGCGAGATTACGCTGCGCGGCAAGGTGCTGCCCATTGGCGGCCTCAAGGAAAAGGTGCTCGCCGCCGAGCGCTTTGGCCTGAAGACGGTGATTCTGCCCAAGCGCAACGAGGCCGATCTCGAAGATGTGCCGGAAGACATTCGCGCCAAAATGACCTTCATCCCAGTGGAAACGATGGATGAGGTTCTGGCCCACGCGCTTTGCGCGCCCGAGGGTGAATCCGCGGCAGCCGATAAGCCCGCCGCAAGCAGCGCAGCACCCGCTGCCAAGCCGAAACGGACGCGCAGCACGAAACAGAAGCAAGGCTTGCACCCGGATAGCGCAGAATGACAACAGGTGACACGCAGCACATCACTGCGTATCACCTGGCATCTGTGATATCTGGATACCTGCTTCATCGCTATTTGGAGTTCGTTCAGGATGGGCGCAACGCATCTTTCCCGCGTCGCCCTGGCCGCTTTTTCCACAGCGGCAGCCTGCACACTCCCTTTCAATTTTGCTGTTTTATTTTCCCGGCGGCATGGGCGCGCAGTGCGCAGCCAACCCAGCCGGGCCAAGTCTAAGGACTCTCTCGTGACACGAAGACGAAGACCGCGCAGCGGTGGCTACTACGGTGGCTCCAGCTCCAGCGGCAACACGGGCGCAACCAGCGCCACACCCGCGCCCATTGGCGCAAACCAGCCGCCCACCCCGCAAGGGTCCAGTCGCTGGTACAAGGTTGACTTACACACCCACACCCCCGCCAGCAACGACTACGAAGAACCGCGTATCTCCTACCTCGACTGGCTGCGCATGGCCGCCGAGCGGGGGCTCGACATTGTCGCGATCACCGATCACAATACCGTGGCAGGCGTGGCCGCCATCCGCCGCGAAATCGAATGGCTTACACGCCTTGAGCAACAGAACCGGCTCAATGACGAGGAGCGCAGCGCGCTTTCAGCTTGGCGCGACCTCTCCAACCGCGTGCTCGTGCTGCCAGGCTTTGAGTTTACCGCCACCTTTGGTTTCCACATTCTGGGCCTCTTCCCGCCCGAAACATCGGTGCGCACGCTCGAGCACATTCTGCTCTCGCTCAAGGTGCCGCCCGATAAAATCGACATTGGCAGCACCGAGACTGGCTCCACCACCGACGTGCTCACAGCCTACCGGCTAATACACGAAGCGGGCGGGCTTGCCATTGCCGCGCACGCCAACAGCACGCACGGCGTGGCTATGCGCAACTTCCCCTTTGGCGGCCAAACCAAAATCGCCTATACCCAGGATGTCAACCTCGATGCGCTCGAGGTCACCGACCTTGAGCACCGCGGCTACTCCACGGCGCGCTTCTTCGATGGCAGCAAGACCGAGTATGCGCGCCGCATGCACAGCCTGCAGGGCAGCGATGCCCACAGGCTGACAATGGACCCGCGCAATCCCAAGCGCCTTGGGATTGGGGAGCGCGCCACCGAGGTCTTCCTCGAGGAAGCAAGCTTTGAGGCGCTGGCAACACTCCTGCGCAGTACAGCGTGGGAACATGTGCGCCCGGCGCGCCCCAAGGAGCGCCCCTTCGACGCCCTCGCCGTCGCGCGTGCCGCCGGCCCCAGCGTCGTGCAGTCCTTCCACGCCTCGGCAACCAAAGCAGGTGGCAATGCCGACGCCATCCTCGCCGACATCTGCGCTTTTGCCAACACACAAGGCGGCGCACTCTATGTGGGTGTCAGCCTGCGCCGCGACGATCCCCAGGGGTTGGCGCGCCCCAACCAGGTGGAGCAGCAAATCCTCGAGGCTGTCGGTGATCGCATTGCGCCATCGCTCGTGGTGCGTTCCGAAATCATCAAGTCCGACAATATCAGCTACTTGCGGTTGCAGGTGCCCAAGGGTGATGAGCGTCCCCACGCCGTTGATGGCGCGCAGATCTGGATCCGCGACGACAAACGCACCCGCGCCGCCACGCGTGATGAAATTGTGGCCTTGGTGCTCGACGTTGTAGAGCAGCAGGGCATGCCCCAACCCATCCAGCCGGAGATGCAAGCCGATGTGGTTGTAGACGCGCTGATTGACGCAAACCCAGCCGCAAGCCCAGCCGCAAGCAGCAACGGCAGCGCGGCCGAGCCGGGGGCCAAGCCCAAGGCGCGCCGCTCGCGGCGGGGCGGCAGTCGCTCCGGAACGCGCAAGGTACCCACAATTGAGGGTGCAACCCTCGCTGCACCCGAAGCCGAAGCCGCCGGCGCGCTGCAGGTAAGTGCGAACGTCGCGACCGAACCCCATGCAGCCGAACTCCCTGAGATGCAGATCACACCGCCGGCGGAACTCGGCAGTGTGGAAACCGCTGCGGCGGCTGAGCCTGCGCCCGAAGCCGCGCCCAAGCCCGCATCACGCCGCGGGCGCACCCGGAAAGCGCCTGTTGCAGAAGCGGTCGTGGCGCCTGTTGCACCAGCCGCAGATCTTCCACCAGCGGTGGCAAGCGCCGACACAGCGCCTGTCGTCCCCAACGAACCGGAAAACGTAGTCACGCCTCCGACATCACAGCGCAAGTACGCTTCTCGGACAAAGCGCGCCACCGCTGAGAACCCTGTCGTTGCACAGCCTGCAGAAAGTGAAGCTGCAGCAGCGCAACCTGCCAAACAAGGCACGCGCAAGCCCAAGACCACCGCCGCGCCCACGCCCGTTGAGACAACGACGCCACCGCCAACCGAAGCCATCCAAAGCCAGGCCAGCGCCGCGCAACCGGCAAAGCCTGCGTCGCGCAAACCCGCCGCCAGGTCCAAAAAGGCCACAGCGCCCAAGCCCGTCGAAGTCCCCCTGCCCCAGATTGGGGTGGAGATTGTCGAGAGCGAAGAACGGGGCGGCGCCTGGCACCACAGCATCCGCGACATGCGCAACAGCAGCATCATCAAAGGCGTCACTCGGCGCGGGGCGCGCGACCTCTGGAACTATGCCATTCGCGCCGTCGAGGAAAAGCGCTTTGACGTCGACCATGCCGATTGGGTTGGCGATATCGGCCTGCTCAATGTGGAGAAGCGTGCCGGCAAAATGCGCTACGATCTCGTCATGCGCACGCCCGAAGGCACGCGCATCTTCTATGGCGTCACCGAAGACGGCATGGCCGGACCATGGGCCGCCTTCATTGTGACAGAGGACGAAGAGTAGGAAAAGGCGACTGGCAGCGAATCGCAGCTGAATGCATAAAAAGCAGCCGG
>DIAV01000045.1:0-312 GCA_002415895.1 Anaerolineales bacterium UBA5069
CAATGGCGCGGGCAAATCGACCATTGTGAAGCTGCTCACGCGCCTGTATGACCCCAGCGCAGGCCAGATTCTGCTTGAGGGGCACGACCTGCGCAGCTACAATCTGAGCGATATCTATGCGGCTGTCGGCGTCATCTTCCAGGATTATGTGACCTACTACTTCTCTGCCGCCGACAACATTGGCCTCGGGCGCGTGGAGCGCATTGACGACCAGGCGCGCATTGCCGATGCCGCCGCCAAAAGTGGCGCGGCCCCCTTCATTGAGGCGCTGCCCAAAGGCTATGCAACCACGCTGGGGCGCTGGTTTGACGA
>DIAV01000045.1:390-1073 GCA_002415895.1 Anaerolineales bacterium UBA5069
AAGGTGGCCCTGGCCCGCGCCTTCATGCGCGACGCCGCCATCCTGATTCTGGACGAACCCACGGCCTCGCTCGATGCGCGCGCCGAGAACGAGATCTTCACGCGCATGAAGACGCTGACAACAGACAAGATCACCTTGTTCATCAGCCACCGCTTCAGCACGGTGCGGCTGGCCGATTGTATTATTGTGCTGGAAGGGGGCAAGGTCATTGAGCAGGGGACGCATGAGGCGCTGCTGGCGCACGCGGGCATCTACGCCGAGTTGTTTGAGCTGCAGGCCGCGGCGTACCGGTAAAGGGGCAGGCGGCGCGCCGCCTGTAGAGACAGAGCCGGAAAAGCGAACGGCCTTGCCGCCGCGTGCCGGTTGGGCCGAGCAGTTTATCGCAATGGCAGCAAACGGTGATGACGCGCTCATCCTTGGACAAGCAATCGCAACGGTGTTTGACGGGGAAGAATGGGAGTGGTAGCGTGCTGTGGACAAGTTGCACTTGCTCAAACAATTGAGGACGTTCCAGCATGAGAGCTTCCCGCAACGCCTTCGGATGCTGGTCGAGATACTGTCGCCCTCACTAACGTCGCTTGAAAGACGAGACATATAATGACAGATGAGCAACTTCCCCACCTCCGCGCCGCCATCAACGCGCAGCTGGCGCTCTGGAACGCGCTGCGTGCACTGGACGACGT
>DIAV01000045.1:1277-1604 GCA_002415895.1 Anaerolineales bacterium UBA5069
TCCGTTCCCCTTCCCTATTTTCCACACACAGGAGAATAAAGCATGTCCTCTGTCACGTTCGATCACGTGTACAAGCGCTGGGGTGATGTGGTCGCCGTCAACGATCTCACCATCGAAGTTGCAGACAAGGAATTCCTGGTCTTCGTCGGCCCCTCCGGCTGCGGAAAAACCACCAGTCTGCGCCTCCTCGCCGGCCTCGAAGAGGTCTCCGATGGCCGCATCCTGATTGGCGATCGCGTCGTTAACGACGTCCCGCCCAAGGATCGCGACATCGCCATGGTCTTCCAGTCCTACGCACTCTATCCGCACATGAGCGTGTACGACAAC
>DIAV01000045.1:1836-4142 GCA_002415895.1 Anaerolineales bacterium UBA5069
TGCTCGACCGCAAGCCCAAGCAGCTTTCCGGTGGTCAGCGCCAGCGCGTCGCCGTCGGTCGCGCCATCGTGCGCGAGCCGGCCGTCTTCCTTTTTGACGAGCCGCTCTCCAACCTCGACGCCAAGCTGCGCGTCCAGACGCGCGCCCAGATCACCCGCCTGCACCAGCGCCTGCAGACCACCTTCATCTACGTGACGCATGACCAGGTTGAAGCCATGACCATGGCCTCGCGCATTGCGGTTATGAAGGATGGCATCCTCCAGCAGATCGACTCGCCGCACCAGCTCTACAACCACCCGAACAATGTCTTCGTGGCTGGTTTCATTGGCAGCCCGAGCATGAACTTCTTTGACGCCACCCTCGTCGAGAGTGACGGCAAGCTCGAAATCAACACGGGCGGCTTCCGCATGCAAGTGCCCGAGGCGATTGCCAACAACTGGCGCCCCTTCAAGGGCCGCGAAGTGATCTTCGGCATCCGCCCCGAGGACATGCACGCCAAGGAATTCGTACCGCCCGGCATTCTCGAAGCCGACATGAGCGCCACCACCGAAGTGGTTGAGCTCATGGGCAACGAAATTTATCTCTACCTCAACACCAAGGACAACAAGCAGTTCATGGCCCGTGTCGACCCGCGCGTCAAGACAGGCATCGGCCAGGAACTGGCCCTCGCCGTCAACATGGCCAATGCACATATCTTTGACCCGAAGACCGAGCTGAGCCTCGCCGGCTGAGTCCACCTGTCCAAAGCTGTTGAAGTGCGTTAAAATGGAGAGCCGGAACGGTCATGACCGTTCCGGCTGTTCTTTATATTTCGCGATATATTGCGCGCAAACCCATTGATTGAAACGGGAGCAAATGCCATGCATATTTTTACTGAACACAACCTCATGCGCGAGTACAACAAGGCGGGCGGCAAAATTGTGCTGCTGGTGATGGATGGCCTGGGCGGCCTGCCCCTGACGCCGGATGGCAAAACCGAACTCGAAACCGCACATACGCCCAACCTCGACCGCCTTGCCGCCGAGGGCACCGTGGGCCTCAGCACCCCCATTCGCCCGGGGATTGAGCCGGGCAGCGGCCCCGCACACGTCAGCCTCTTCTCGTACGACCCGATCCGCTACCCCATTGGCCGGGGCGCGCTGGAGGCGCTGGGCATTGGCTTCCCGCTGGAAGCAAATGACGTAGCAGCGCGCGGCAACTTTGCCACCGCCGACGCCACAGGCGCCATTACCGACAGGCGCGCCGGGCGCATTGGCACCGACGAGTGCATTCGCCTCTCGGCCAAATTGCAGGATGCCACCGGCGACTTGTTGCCCGGCTACCAGGTTTTTGTCCAGCCCGTCAAGGAACACCGCTTTGTGCTCGTCATCCGCGGCCCCCAACTGGGCGGCCTGCTCACAGAGACAGACCCGCTCGTTACCGGCGTCAAGCCCTTCCCGGTGACTGACGAAAGCGGCACCCCAGAGGGCGCGCTTACAGCTGCTCTCTTCAACAAGTGGGTGGATGCCGCTCGCGCCGCGCTGGCCGACGAACCACGCGCCAACAGCCTCAACCTGCGCGGCATTGCCAAGGACCCGGGCTTGCCCCGCTTCAACGACATCTACGGCCTGAAGTCCGCTGCGATTGCCGTCTACCCCATGTACAAGGGCGTCGCCCGCCTTGTGGGCATGCAGATTGTCGACTTCGAGGGCGACCGCCCCAGCCACGAAATTGACGCGCTGGAACAGCACTGGAACGAATTCGACTTCTTCTTCATTCATATCAAGAAGACTGACAGCTATGGCGAAGATGGCAACTTTGACGCCAAGGTGCACGAGATTGAGGAAGTGGATAAGATCATCCCGCGCATTCTGGCGCTTAATCCCGGCGCGCTGATTGTCACAGGCGATCACAGCACGCCGGCGCTCATGCGCAGTCACTCGTGGCACCCCGTACCTACGGTGCTGTGGAGCAAGCTGGCCATGCCCGATCAGGTGCAGAGCTTTGGCGAGCGCGCCTGTGCGAGCGGCCATATGGGCGTCTTCCATGCCACCACGCTGATTCCGCAGGCCATGGCCCACGCCGGGCGGCTCACGCGCTTTGGCGCATAAGGCGCCACTGCTGTCGCGTAACCTTGCACGCACCTTAAGACGATGTAAAATGAAAGCCGGGCTGCACATTGCAGCCCGGCTGCGTATCCCCCGCATGACCCAGTGCTGTTGTCCCTGTTGTTTCCAACCCTGCTCGCAATTTTGGCGGGCCCACTGCCACGCGCATATGTTTGAACAAATGAGTTCGCCCCTTGACATGCAGCTTCAACGCGCTGC
>DIAV01000349.1 GCA_002415895.1 Anaerolineales bacterium UBA5069
CGAGGATTAGGGTGTTTCAGACCTATGTTACTTGACGCCGACGGGTTTAATGACCAACTGTTTCAATCCCCTTACGAGGATTAGGGTGTTTCAGACTGTCACTTTTTTGGCGGCTCGTTTGACCCACCTGACGTAGTGTACCACCGTCTACCTGTGGCTGCAACCTGTTTTTTGCTCATCCTGATCGCTCCGCACACGCTTGTTGCCCCACCACGCCCGCGGGATCGAAGACCCCCTCGAAAATCACCCAAAAACCAGCACGCGCGCATGGGGTCTTCGATCCTCTCGAGTGCGCTGCGCGCCTATTTCCCCCAGCGTGCGCGCTGCTGCTCCAGGCCGCGGCGCAAGGCAATGTAGAGCAGCGGGTTGTCCAGCAGCGGCCAGTGCGCCAGCGTGCGCGCCAGGCGCGCCGTCTCTTCGGCAAGGGATGCGCGCCCGGCGGCGTTCAGCCACACGGCTTGCAGGCGCAGGCCGTTGTCAAAATTGCTGCGCACCGTCTCACCTGTCGGGCTGCCGTCAATCATCTCCAGCGCCGTGCGCGTCATGCGGTCGAGCAGCGTTTCAGCCGCGCCTGCCGCCAGCTTGGCAAAGGTATCCTGCAGCGGGCGCGCGGGGATCAGCCACTCGGCCATGCAGGGATCGGCGCCCAACGCAGCGGCAGCAGCGGCCACATCGCCATCCGCCAGCGGAGGCGTGTTCTCAGCGTCCAGCAGCGCGGCGGCGGCAGGCTGGGGCGCAGGCGCGGCGTAGTGCCACATGCGGTCGTGGTGCAGCAGATAGTCGTCGCGCAGCGGCGTTTTCGCCTGGCCCGTGCTGTGGGGCAGCAGCCCGCGCTGCAGCAACATGCGCCCCAGGTCAAAATCCACCTCAAGGTAGAGGCGATCGCCCGCTTCGGATGGCAGGCTGACGGAAGCGCCCAGCGGCGCAGGGGGCGGCAGCGTGGCCCCCGCCTCGCCATAGAAGCTGTCGAGAATACCGTACGCAAGGTGCAGGTGAAAGCCCGCCAGCAGCGGCCTGCTCGCAGGCGACTGGGGATCGGCGGGGAGTACGAGCAGCAGCCACTGCGCGCCGCTGATCTCGGCGGGGGCCAGCAGCGCGCGCGTGCCGGTGGCTTCGATGGGACGGAAGCCTGCACCCCGAAACTGGAGCTTGCGCTGGGCGCGCGCGGCCAGCGCGGCAATGTCGGGCGCTGTGGCCCGCTGCAATGTGTAGAGTGCGCGCGCCGCCGGCGCGCTGCCGGCGGAGGCCAGTGCATCCAGCCGCCCCAGCGCGGCGCGTGCCACCACCGCGCGCGCGTCCTGGGCCATCAGCCGCAGCAAAGGCACGCGGTCGTCGGCAGCAAGGCGGTCAAGATGATGCAGCACCAGCAGCGCGATCTCCTCGCCATAGGGCTGCATCTGCGTGACATATTCAAGCAGCACATGGGGATTGGTGCGCGCATCGGCCACGGCTTCAGCCAGGCTCTGGAAGGCGGCATCGTCGCTCGCGTGCAGGTCGGCGGTAAGGGCGGGCGGGGCCGGATCACCCAGAAAGCGATCCAGAATCATGGCCGCGGTGGTGCGCCCTGTGGGGAGATTGCGCCTGTCACCGGCATAACGGCGCAGCGCAGGCGCGGCCTCCTCGGGCGGGAGCAGCGCGGCCAGACGCGCCAGGCCACCGCGCAGCTGGCTGCTGGGCGTGTCCAGGCGCTTGAGCAGCGCGGGCAGCAGCAACGTAGCGGGATAGGTGAAGTTGAGCGCGCGCACGGCCTCGACAAGGTCGGCCTCGCTAACGGTCTCAGCCAGGGCGTCCATGGCCTGCTCCAGGGCGCGCCGCTGCTGAAAGGTGTTGATGATGGGTTCGTCGGCCATGAGGAGGAGGAAGCAGTGCGACGCAGACGCGCCAGGGATAGACAAAGAAGAGTCAAACGGGATTCACATGTTTATCATATGCGCGGTATGGCCCAACGGCAATCGGGGCCGTGAAGAGCGAAACAGGGGCCACGCAGAAAACGGAGGCGACACAGGCGCGGCGTGTGCGTCCCTATGGGTGGAGTTGCGATTCAATATTCCTGTCGGGGATCAGCCAGAGCAGCACCACGCTCATATAGAGCGCGCCCGATAGCCACGGGCTGACAAAGGCCAGCGGAATTGAGGCAGTGTAGCAGAGGATCGAAACAACGCCTTTGCGATCAGGGCCGGCCGCCTGCGCCACTGCCGAATCGGGGCCGTTGGTGCGAATGAGCACGAGCACAAGCGCGCCATAGGCCAGCGCTGCCATCAGGAGCACGGCGCCATAGAGCGCAACCGGCAGGGGTGCAAAGAACGTCCGCCCCATCCACGCCGTGACAAAGGGAACGAGCGAAAGCCAGAAGAGCAGGTGCAGATTGGCCCAGAGCACACCGCCGTTTACCTGTTGTGTGGCGTGCAGCAGGTGGTGATGATTGTTCCAGTAGATGCCAACGTAAATGAAACTGAGCACATAGCTCAGGAAAATGGGCGCTTCGGTGCGCAATGCAGCCCACGTGGCCGCCTCAGAAGCGTGCAACTCCAGCACCATAATCGTGATGATGATGGCCAACACGCCGTCGCTGAAGGCCTCCATGCGGTTTTTCGCCATGACTTTCCCCTAAACAGCAGAACAGCGACACAAAGGCACAAAGGCACAGAGGCACACAGAGAAAAGCAACTGCGAGAATGTAGTCTTGCGCCTCCCTCTCGCAGTTGCTTTTCTCTGTGTGCCTCTGTGCCTCTGTGCCTCTGTGTCGCTGTTCTGCTGTTAGCGCCCTAGAAAACGCCCAGTTCGTCGCGCGCTTCATCCGAAAGCATATCGGGATTCCAGAAGGGGGTCCACGTGAGGTGAATGTTGACCTCTTCCAGATCGGGGAAGGCCATGTGGGCCTCGCGCTGCACGTTGGTGATGATCTCGGGGCCGGCAGGACAGCCCGGGCTGGTGAGCGTCATCGTAATCTCGGCGGTCTTCTCGGGCGTCACGTCAATTTCGTAGATTAGCCCCAGGTCCACAATGTTCAATTGCAGTTCGGGGTCATGCACCCGCTGCCGGAGAATGGCGCGAATTTCTTCAGATGTGGGCAGGCTCATAAAGTCTTCTCCTTGGTACGTTCCCAAAGTGCGGCGGCAATGCCGGCGCTTTCCGTATCTGCGTGAAGCGAATTCCAAATCAAAGTGCTGCTTACGCCGGGGCCTGAATCAGAATTTTGTTCCCTTCCACGCGCACAGCAAAGGTGCCTGTGGGTGCAAAGGCCGGCATGCTCAGCGCCGCACCGGTGCGGATGTCAAAGCGGGCGCCGTGGCGCGGGCATTTGACCTCGCAGCCGTTGACAATTGTCCCTTCAACCAGAGGGCCGCCGTCATGCGTGCAGCGATCCTCGATCGCGTAAATCTCGCCGTTGAGGTTGAAGAGCGCAATGCGCACATCATCCACCTCCACCAAATGGCTGCCGGCCTCGGGCACATCGGCCATCACTGCCACTTCCACAAAACCGTCACTCGTCATCTTGCTCTCCTGGTGAGAACAACATAATTGGTAATTGGTAATTGGTAATGTCGTCTTCTCACTACGAGGTTGGGTCCTTTACCAATTACCAATTACCAATTATGTTGTTGTTATTCGGGCCATTCCTCCATGCCATACGCCCCGGCCTTGAGCACCTTGAGCGAGAGCAGCGCGCACTTGAGGCGCACCGGCCCCATCTCTATCCCCAACAGGTCAAGGATATATTCTTTGTCGAGCGCGCGCGCTTGCTCAAGCGACATGCCCACGACTTCCTCCATGAGCATGGAGGCCGACGCCTGGCTGATGGCGCAGCCGTGGCCGTCGAAAGCGGCGTCCACAATGATCCCATCCTCCACCTTGAGATCGATGGTCAAATCATCGCCACAAAAGGGATTATGGTCATGGTAGTGGATATCAGGATTCTCGAGCTTGCCCTTGTGGCGCGGGTGTTTGTAGTGATCGAGAATTGCTTCCCTGTAGAGTTGGTCGCTCATAAGAAACCCCGTTTCGGGGTTAAACCGCAATTCGTAAGTGGTAATTGGTAATAGGCGATCGGCTTCATGACAACGCA
>DIAV01000178.1:0-283 GCA_002415895.1 Anaerolineales bacterium UBA5069
CTTGACGATGCTGTTGCAGCCGTCAGCGGTGGCATCCTGGCCCGAGATCGGCACTGTGCCGGCCAGACCCTGCGCCCGCAATGCCTGCAAAGCGCCCAGCGCCGTGCCGTCATTCGAGGCAACCACTGCATCGACGTCATTGTTCGCGCCCGTCAGGATGTTCTCCATGAGCTTGAGGGCGTTCGCAGCGTCCCAGTTCTCAACCCACTGGTCGGCAACGATTTCGATCTTGCCTTCGGCTTCCAGCGGATCGAGGATTTCATCCTGGCCCTGGCGGAAGAGG
>DIAV01000178.1:343-3055 GCA_002415895.1 Anaerolineales bacterium UBA5069
GGCGTTGTTGTCGGTCGGGCTGCCACCCAGCTTGACAACGCGGGCGGGGCCATTGGCGGCAACGTCCCAGTTGGCAACGTCGAGTGCCTTCATGACGCCATCGGCCTGCTGACGGCCCACTTCGACGTTGTTGAAGGAGATGTAGGCGGCAATCTTGGGCGACTTGATGAGGCGGTCATACGCAATGACGGCCACGCCGGCGTCGGCAGCCTTGTCAACGGAGGTGACGACAGCGTCGCCATCCTGCGCAATGACGATGAGCGCCTTGACGCCCTGGCTCACCATGTTGTCGATCTGGTCGTTCTGCAGCTTGACATCCTGGTTGGCTTCCTGGCTCAGCACTTCGTAGCCCTTGGCTTCGAGCAGGCCACGCATGAGCACTTCCTCATTCTTCCAACGCTCGGTGGCGAAGTCAGAGAAGGAAAGGCCTACCTTCATTGCCTCGCCGGCAGCAGGCGCTGCGGCATCAGCAGGCGCTGCGGCGGCGTCAGCGGCCGGGGCAGCAGGGGCAGCCGCAGGCACGGCGCAGGCGGCCAGCAGGCTGGCCAGCGCCATGAATACGGCAACGATCATGATAATGCGTTTGGACTTGGTCATAAGCTCCTCCACGTCATAGTGGTTGATGAGTGACTGAGTGATCAGGAAGTTCACTCAGCCGGTTGATTTGTACGCGGATCAGAACCCAGGGCACGGGGGATAACTTACCCGATGAACTTGGGCTGCGTAACCTAAGGTGGCACGGGCGCCATGCGCTGCATGTCGGGCAGCAACGGCGCTCAAGTAAATAGCAGCGCACGAGCGCGCGCACTGATGCTGCAAGCGCTTGCACGGTGCTTGGTATTGGGGCGTTCGGTTGTATCGTCTCGCCGGCAGTGATTTCCCATACAGGATGTCGCGGCACAGCCGCGCACAGATCACATTTCGTCCAGCCGATGGGGGTGGGCGTGAATTGTCATGGGTCATCTGGGGCTGCTTGCCTACGGAAAGCATACGCATTATACGCACAAGCAATGGCAGGCGTCAACCCGCACGCAAAGCCCTTTTTGCGCCTCGCAAAAGTCAGCACAACGGCAAGCGCATTGCCAGGCGCGAAGCGAGGCGACTGATTTTGGAGCGTCGCTTCAGATGGCTCGCTTCGCCGCCGCGTCCCATTGACAACTTTTGCGAAGCCCTGAAAGGGCGACCAACGCCATTTGCGCGCCTCTGGTACAATAGGTGCAGCCACGTTTGCAGATCATCCGCGCAGGTGCGCTTCACAGGAATGCAACCATGATTGAAAACGATCTCCTGCTCATCCGCAACGCCGACATGCTTCTCACCATGGACGCGGCACGGCGCGAAGTGCGCGACGGCGCGCTGGTGGCGCGCGGACGCGAAATTGTGTGGGTGGGTCCAACAGCCGATCTGCCCGCCGATTTGACAGCGGCGGCCACACACAGAATCGACGCGCGCGGGCGGCTGGTTATGCCCGGCTTTGTCAACACCCACCACCACTTCTATCAAACACTCACGCGCGCTGTGGCCGCGGCGCAGGATGCCGTACTCTTCGATTGGCTCAAGACGCTCTACCCAATCTGGGCCGAACTGCGGCCCGCCGATGTCCAGGCAAGCACCAAGCTGGCGCTGACCGAGCTGCTGCTGAGCGGCTGCACCACATCCAGCGATCATCACTATTTGTGGCCGAATGGCGCACGTCTGGATGACCAATTCGAGGCCGCCGAGGCCATTGGTGTACGCTTCCACGGCGCGCGCGGGAGTATGAGCCTGGGCGAAAGCCAGGGTGGCCTCCCGCCCGACCGTGTGACGGAGGACGAAGCGAGCATTCTGCACGACTGCCGCCGCGTGGTGGAGAGCTATCACGATGCAGAGCGCTTTGCCATGCGCCGCGTGGTGATTGCACCCTGTAGCCCCTTCAGCGTGACGCCTGACCTCATGCGCGCCAGCGCCGAACTTGCACGCAGCTTTGGACCCGCAGCCAACGTACATCTGCACACCCACCTTGCCGAAACGCCCGACGAGGACGCCTTCTGCCTGGCGCGCTTTGGCTATCGCCCGGGCGAATATGCCGAGCGGCTGGGCTGGCTGGGCTCGGACGTGTGGCACGCGCACTGTGTGCACCTGAACGCGCACGAGATTGAGCGCTTTGGCGCAACCGCAACGGGCGTGGCCCATTGCCCCAGCAGCAACATGCGCCTTGCCAGCGGCATTGCGCCCATACGCGCCATGCGCGACGCCGGCGTGCCTGTGGGTATGGGCGTGGACGGCAGCGCCAGCAACGACAGCAGCAACATGCTGGCCGAGGTGCGCCAGACCATGCTCCTGCAGCGGGTAATGGGCAACCCCCACGCCATGGGCGCGCGCGAGGCGCTGGAGATTGCCACATTAGGCGGGGCGGCTGTGCTGGGGCGCGATGACATTGGCGCGCTGGCCCCCGGCATGGCGGCGGACGTGATCGCATTTGACCTGGGCGCGCTGGGCTATGCCGGCGGCGCCGTGCATGACCCTGTGGCGGCGCTCGTTTTCTGCCACCCGCAGCCCGTGGATTTTGCCGTGGTCAACGGGCGCGTCCTGGTTGAGGCGGGTGTGCCGCGCCACATTGACATTCCGCACCTGGTTGCGGAGCACAACAACGCCGCGCGCATTCTGCTCCAGCGCGCCGGCCTGCGTGGCTAATGAGCATTCAGCACGTGTTGCGTTGCAAACTGCACCTCA
>DIAV01000178.1:3145-4621 GCA_002415895.1 Anaerolineales bacterium UBA5069
GGGGTGAGGTGCAGTTTGCAACGCCTGGCACCTCATTTCCGGATCGCATTACCAAACCCGCCGCGTGCATTGCATGTTGCCGCGCATGGAATACAAGATACCAATTCATCCCATGGCTGGTCGAGACATTGAGGTCATCCTCACGCATGAGCATGCAGACATGGACGCGCTGGCCTCGCTGCTGGGCGCGGCTTTGCTCTACCCCAGCGCCGTTGCCGTGCTGCCGCGCGAAATGAATCGCAACGTGCGCGAATTCGCCTCGCTGCACCGCAACCACCTGCCCTTTGTGCCTGCCGATGAACTCCCGCGCGGCGTGCGCCTGCAAAGGGTGATTCTGGTGGACACGCGCGCGCTTAACGCACCGCGCCCCCTTGCCCCGGAATGCGCCGTCACAGTCATTGACCACCACAACGCACCACCGGACGAAGTGATTCCCGCCAACTGGCAAATTATGGGCGATCCCACAGGTGCCAACGCAACGCTGCTGGTTGAGCGCATTGCCGCTGCGCACATGGAACTCACGCCCGTTCATGCCACATTGCTGGCGCTGGGCATCCACGAAGATACGGGCAGCCTAACCTACGGCGGCACGACGCACCGCGACGCGGCCGCCCTGGCGTGGTTGCTCGAGCCCGCACGCGGCGTCAACATGGACGTTGTCAATCAATTCCTGCATCACCCGCTGGGGCCCGGCCAGCGCGCCCTGCTCACGCGCCTCATCGATCAGAGCGAGTTTCTCAACATCCAGGGGCACACCGTGGTGATTGCCCAGGCCGCGGCAGAGAAACTCAGCGAGGAGATTAGCGCGGTGGCGGCGCGCTTGCGCGATTACCACGAACCGGATGCCGTCTTCCTGATTGTCGACATGCACGAGCTTGTGCAGGTGGTGGCGCGCAGCAGCACCGACGAAATTGATGTGGGCGCAGTGGCGCGTGCACTGGGCGGCGGCGGCCACCCGCGCGCCGCGGCCTCCCCCGTGCGCGGGCGCACCAGCGCCGCCATTCGCGACGAGATTGTGCACCTGTTGGGCGAGCAGGCGCGCGCCGCCGTCACCGTGCGCGACATTATGAGCGTGGGCCGCCCGCAAACACTGCTGCCCGATATGACAATCAACGACGCCGCGCTGCTCATGCGCCGCTACGGCTACGAAGGCTTCCCTGTGGTGGCCGAATCACCCACGCCCACAGGCGGCGACGCGCTGCTCGGCGTGCTCACACGGCGCGAGGCCGACCGCGCGCTCACCCATGGGCTGGGCGGCGCGGCCGTGCGCCGCTTTATGCGCGCCGGCCCCATTTGCGTGCGCCCGGATGACGCAATCCCCCTGCTGCGCCGCACCATGATCGACAGCGGCTGGGGCCAAATCCCCGTTGTGGATCATGATGGCGTCATCATTGGCATTGTCACGCGCACCGACTTGATCAAGCTCTGGGATGACAGCGTGCCGCCCGATCACCGTTCGCGCGAGATGGAGCGACG
>DIAV01000026.1 GCA_002415895.1 Anaerolineales bacterium UBA5069
ATGCGCGTTGCCGTTCCTTGCTATGCTTTTCCTTGCTTTTCTTTGCGTTCCTTTACGCCTTTGCGTCAAAATGTTGCAGTCTGTGCGAATGCTGCCAGTGCAGGCTCTGCCCCGAAAGTTGTCGCATAGCGTGCGGCAAACTCGGCAGGCGTAAAGCGGTGCGCGGTCGTGCCGACGTTCTCCAACGCATACGCGCTGCAGAGCGCGCCCACGCGCCCGCACACAGCCAGCGGCAGGCCATGCTCCAGCCCGGCGAAGAAACCGCCGCGGTAGGCGTCGCCCGCGCCTGTGGGGTCATCCATATGCAACACTGTGGCCACGGGGATTTCCAACGCCTGGCCGCCCGTATAGAGCACGCTCCCCTTCTTGCCCAGCGTCAGCACCAGCGTACCCACATTCTCGATGATCGTCTCGAGCGACCAGCCGGTCTTGTTCTGGATCATGGCCAGTTCGTACTCGTTGCAGAGCAGGAAGGTGGCCCCTGGTATGCTGGCGCGGAACTCTTCACCGTTGAGGCGCGCCGTCTGCTGGCTGGGGTCAAAGGCATAGGGAATGCCCAGCGTGCGGCACTCGGTGGCGTAGTTGAGCATGGCGATGGGATCGTTGGGGCTAATGAGGACGAGCGACGCATTGGTGAGGTTGCGGTCGGCCAGGCTGTAGCGGCGCGCCGCGCCCATGGCTCCGGTGTAGAAGTTGGCAATCTGGTTCTGGTCGTCGTCGGTGCTTACAAAGAAGGTGGCCGTCAGGTCATCGGGCACCTCGATGATCTGGGCGGTGCTCAGCCCCTGTGCTTCGAGCCAGCGGCGGTAGTCGCCAAAGTCCGCGCCCACCGTGGCGAGAATCACCGGATCACAATCAAGCAGCTTCATGGTGTAGGCGATGTTGGCGGCCACGCCGCCCCGCTCGCGCCGCATGGAATCGGCCAAAAAGGAGAGGCTGATGCTCTCCAGTTGATCGGGCAAAATGTGGTCGCGAAAGCGACCCGGGAAGTGCATCAGGTAGTCGTAGGCGACCGAGCCGGTGATAACCATTGTCATAAATGGGTTCCGTTGTTTCCTTTGCAAATGAAGCAATCAAATCTGCAGACGCCCGACATACATGAGATGCGCCGCATAGGCGAGCAACTCCTCGCGTTCACATGTCTGCAGCGCAATGTCCATCCAGCGGTCAAAGACGCGTTTGTCACTTGCACAGAGCTTGCTGTGCACGGGTGAGGTGATGCCCTCTTGCCCGAAGAGATGGAGCTTGTCCAGTGGAAACTGTGCCATGAAGGGCAAGATCTCTTTCATGGCAATGAAGCAGGCCCTGGTGAATGCGTCTCCGTTGTAGGTGCGATTTTCCAGATAACACCGCAGCAATTCCGCTTCACCTGGCTCCAGCACCAGCGCCGGATCGATATCCATAAAGTAGCAAGAGCCACCGTTCAGGGTGAGAAAGGAAACGAACAGAATGCCGCCGGGCTTGAGCGTGTTTAAGGCGGCGCGTACTGCCAGTGCGCGCTCTGCCTCGCTCAATAGATGGTACATCGGTCCCATGAGCAGCACGCAGTCGAACCTGCCTGCAACAAACTGGTCGGCCTTGCGGGCGTCTCCCTGCACAGCTGTGATGGTGAGCCCCGATGCTTGCGCCTTCTCCTGGGCAAATCTCACATTCTCATCGGAGAGGTCCAGTAGAGTAACCTGGCAACCCTTTTCGGCAAGATGGAGCGCATAGCGGCCGGGTCCCCCGCCAATATCGAGTACGCGATCGCCGGGCATGACATACCGATCGATGAAGCGCTTGGTGACGGCGAACTCAAAAGGAAAGCGCTGCAGCCGATCCCACTCACTTTGCACGCTGGCATCATAGTGCTGCCGGATTACCTGTGTGTCGTCCATGGCTCCACTTTCGGTACACACGGCTGCGTCTACATGGCTCGTGTGGTCTCACTATCTCTTCCGGCGATGCGGCGCACATTGCCGGTCATATCGCGCCGTAGTTGACACGTGGCAACGTTCAGGCCGGCCAAAACCGTTACCAGTTACCAGTTACAAATGATCAATAATCCTTTTCGTCACTCTTCCTTGTGCCAAACCAGCAGCCCCGCGGGCAGTTCGTGCTCGGCCATGCGCGCGAGCAGGGCAGCCGGCGTCGTCGCATCCACCAGCAGATCGCGGTGGTGCGGCCGCACAAAGCCCTCGGCCACGGCGTGGTCCACCCACGCGATCATCTGGTCAAAGTAGCCATTGACATTAAGCACGCCCACGGGCTTGGATTGAATGCCCAGTTGCCCCCATGTCAGTGCCTCGAAGAGTTCATCCATCGTGCCCAGGCCGCCGGGGAGCACCACGAAGGCATCGGCCATGGTGAGCATGCGCTCCTTGCGTTCGGCCATGGTATCGACGACGACAAGCTCGCCCAGCACCTCGCCGGCCAGCTCGCTGGTGGTGAGGGCGCGCGGAATGACGCCGGTCACGTGGCGGCCACCTTCGAGCACGGTACGGGCGACCACGCCCATGAGCCCCACGCTGCCGCCGCCATAGACAAGGTCATAGCCGCGCGCGACGAGTTCAGTGCCAAAGTCAGTGGCCGCCTGTACATACGCAGGTAATGCGCCGCTGTTTGCACCGCAGAAGACACAAATGCGCTTCCAGTCTCTGAGTTCGGGGTTCATGATGCTGAGATCTCGCTTTCGGTAGATGCACTGCCGGCGGCGCGGTTGGCACGCACGCGCGCCTCGGCGGCCATTTTTGCCTTGCGCAGACTCACGGAAAATGGCGGATAGCAGACTCCCTCTTCGGTGATGATGCCGGTGAGGTAGCGGTGAGGCGTCACGTCAAAGGCGGGGTTATAGACGGGAACGCCTTCGGGTGCGATAGCCACACCGTTGATGTGGGTCACCTCTTCGGCGTCGCGCTCTTCAATGGGAATGGCGTCGCCCGTGGGCAATGCCAGATCAATCGTGCTTGTGGGCACCACTGAATAGACGGGGATGCCGTTTTCGCGCGCCACCACGGCCAGCTTGTAGCTGCCCACCTTGTTGGCCACATCTCCATTCGCCGCCACGCGGTCTGCACCATAGAGCACTACATCCACCTTGCCCGTGCGCATGAGGGGGCCGGCGGCATTGTCTGCAATCAGGTGCATGGGAATTTCGGCGTTCATCAGTTCCCATGCGGTAAGGCGCGCACCCTGCAGGCGCGGGCGCGTCTCATCCACCCACACATGGATGCGCTTGCCCTGCTCCTGGCAGGCAAAGATGACGCCCAGCGCCGTGCCAAAGTCCACAGTGGCCAGCGCGCCCGTGTTGCAGTGGTGCAGAATATTGGCACCGTCGGGAACCACTTCGGCCCCGTGGAAGCCCATGCGCCGGTTGATCTCCACATCCTGATCGGCCAGGGCCTCGGCCTCGGCCNNAATACTGTACGCATGGTCACTCCAGGTTGAAAACAATCCGCAGATGACGCGGGTGCCTTGGCACGCAACAAAAAACAAAAGCACCCTCGGCATGAGCCAGAGGGTGCGCGTACAGATCTGATGGATCCGTTCTCACAGTGTGCATGGGGCGGCAACTGCACGCCAAATGGCAAACCGTGGGGCGCCTGGCTGGGCTCGATGGACGTTGGGGCAGGCGCTGCATCCTCTGCACGAGTGGCGACAGGCCACAGGGGAGAGAGTACGTGCGCTTGCTCAACCGTGCACCGGGGCTCCAGTCGGTTGCCGGGCCGGCGTTTGTGGCGGCGGCCCACTCTGCAAGAGAGTCTGTCGGATATAGGCTTTGGAAAGCGGCGCGCCCATCGCGGGCGAGCGCCGTACAATACGAGCAACGAGATTAACACAGCGGCGGGGGGCTGTCAAAAATGCAGGCGCGGTGCGCTCCGGCCGCTTTGGTGCGCACAGTTTTACGCTTCTGCGCCGCGCCGCCGCCTGCGCGCCTCACGGCGGGAGGCGGCATCGCTGCGCAGCGCGGGGTTGGCCGGCTCCTCCGCAACGGCGGGCACGCACTCCACAACGCCCTCATCAGCCGACTGGTGAATCTGGAAGCCGGGGGGCACGAGCAGGAAATCCGCCTCGGGCCAATCTCCATGCAGCAGTTGGGTCATCAGGCGGCGGTTGCCTGCTATGCGTTCGTAGACCCAACCCTCGGCCTTTGCCTTTTCCTGCGCCTGGGCCGCAAAGCGGTCTGTCTCCCCCAGCCCTGTGTCAATAAAGGCCGCGCGCGTGTAGTGCTTCGTCCAGCGCTGCATCTCCTCGCGCAGGCTGTCGGCAGCCTCTACACCCCATTTGGCCACCCACGCATCATATGCGGCCTCGGCCTCGCCAATGCCTGCCGCGCCCAGCCCCACCGCAGCGCCCGCCTCCTGTCGCTCCATGTAGTCGGTGCTGTACCAGTAGGTGCCGGGGTGGCTGTCAAACTCAGCCTGATAGCGTGCGCGCGAGCCCAGATAGAGCGTAATGCAATCATGGGCGCGCGCCATGACGATGGGCGTGTGGTGGGCCACGAGTTTGGCTGTGGAGAGGCCGCAAAGCCCGTACGCGAGCAAAATCGCATCGCACGCACCCGGTTGGATCGCATCGATCTCATTCTGCAGCGTGCGGCGCAGCAGCTTGGGCGTGTTGTGAAGCCCCTGGCGAAAAAGGCGTACGGTCACGCTGTGGGACGAGGTGGCCGCCGCCGCATAAACCGAACGGGCCAACGCTTCACAGGTGAGTGCAATCAAGCGCGCCAAGTGAAGTCTCCTGTCTGCGTGCGTCATCACGATCCGAAATGTGCAGCCTCGCTCCTGCACTGGGGAGCGAGGCTGCACATGTGGTTCAAGACATCATGCCGGCAGCCGGCGACTGCGGCGCCTGCACCCCTATCCACAGCGGATGGGGGCCACTCTCGCGTCCTACCGGCCCAGCAGCCCACCCAGCAGGCTGCCCAAATCATTGCCGCTCTGCGTGTTGCTCTGATTATTCTGTGTGCCACCGCCCAGCAGCCCACCCAGCAGGCTGTCCAGGCCGCTGTCTGCCTGGCTGTTTCCACCACCCAGCAGCGCGCCCAGCAGCCCGCCCAGGCCGTTGTCTGCCTGGCTGCTGCCGCCGCCCAGCAGCCCACCCAGCAGTCCACCCAGGCCACTATCAGCCTGGCTGCTGCCGCCGCCGCCCAGAAGCGCGCCCAGCGGGCTGTTCTGGCCCAGCAGCAATCCGGCCAGCCCGTCTGAACCCGTATTCGATTGCTTGGCATCGCGACTCAGTGCGCCCATGACGAGCGGCGCCAACGCGGCCAGCACACCACCCATCTGGCTGGTGCTAATGCCCGCCGAGCGCGCCAGACTTTCTTCCACGCCCTGCTGCTTGCTGCCCAGAATGTGACCGACAATCTTATTGCCCTGCTGGACATCACCGCCCTGCGCGATGTAGCCGGGAATATCCTCCAGGATGTTGCCGTCGTGGTCCTTGTCAAGCGCAGCGAGGATCGACTCCGCCTGCTGCGGATTGGCGGCGTTGATGCCCAGCCCCGCGAGCAGTGTGGGCAGCGCGGCAGCGATCGAACGCTGCGCCGTCGCTTCGTCCACGCCCGTCTGCACTGCAACCTGGTGAACGTTCTGCGGTGACAATAACTGCTGGATCAGTGTTTCTACGTTGCTTGTGGCCATTCAGATTCTCCTCATTACGACAACTCATTGCTGCACATTACGACAAGATATGCAATCGGCGTGGGTTCTTCCGGAGCGGCCCAGGTGGGCTGCAAAGGCTCAATCTCGGGCGTGGCGTGGGCGATTGATACGGGGGAGACCATCCTGCAGGGCAGTGTATGGAACCGGCATTCCTGCCGATTCCCCGCTGCGCGCGACACTGTGTATGTGCGTATAATATGCGAAAGGCACAGTGCGGCACAATGGCAGCCATGGGTGATCCGCCTGATTGGTTGACGCAAACTCCGCCTCTTCGCAGCGCCATGCTTTTCCATGCGCCGCATCATGCAGTCATGAAAGCAAAGGTTCATATGTCTTCCCTTCTACTGAGCGGTCCTACTCTGCTTGCCGACGGCCTCATCCGCCCGATGACAGTCACCGTGCGCGATGGGCGCATTGCTGACCTGCGTCCGGGCCTGAATCCCGCAGCGGACCTGACGACCGAAGGCGTGATTGCACCGGGCTTCATTGATCTGCAACTGAATGGCGGCTACGGCTGTGACTTCTCGGTGGACCCCTCCACCATCGCGCACGTGGCCACGCGCCTGCCCGCAACGGGCGTCACGGGTTTCGTGCCCACCTGCATCACATCGCCCATCGAATCCTATACCGGCTGGCTCGAGGCGGCTGATGAAGCCGCGCGCGTGGGCCAGGGTGCGGCCGCGCTGGGTTTCCACCTTGAGGGTGTCTACTTCAGCCCGCACAAAATGGGCGCGCACAACCCCGTCTACATGCGCCCCGTGGATGTGGATGAAATCCTTACGCGCTATGTGGCGGGGCCGTCTGTGCGTATTGTGACACTCGCGCCCGAGTTGCCCGGGGCGCTTGAGGCGATCCGCGCGCTCAAGGCGCGCGGCATCATTGTGAGTATGGGCCATTCCAACGCCACCTTTGCCGAGGCGCAGGCCGCGATTGAGGCGGGGGTTGGCTGGGGTACACATCTCTTCAACGCCATGCGTGACCTGAAACATCGCGAGCCGGGAATTGCCGCCGCACTCCTGCTCAGCGATATTCCTGTGGGCTTGATCGTTGATGGCGTGCATCTGCATCCTGCAATTGTGCAAATGGCCTATCGCCTCAAGGGGGCGTCGAGAATTACGCTGGTGACGGACGCCATGGCTGCCATGGGCATGCCCGCGGGAGTCTTTAATCTGGGTGGCTATGCGGTGATTGTCGATGAGCAGGGCGCGCATCTCGAAAGTGGCACCATTGCCGGCAGCATCCTCACGATGGATGGCGCAGTGCGTACCCTCATCGCGCAGAGCGGCTGCACGGTGGCCGAGGCGCTGACCATGGCTGCACGCACCCCTGCCGACCTGCTGGGCCTGCCCAACAAGGGGCGCATTGCCCAGGGGGCCGACGCCGACATTGTTGTGCTGGACCCGTCGTTGCACGTCCAGGCCACACTTGCGCGCGGCGAGCTGCTCTTTGCCACTGGTCGCTAAGGCCTGCACCTTGCAAGTACGTCGCGGATGCGTAGCGGCGGGGGAAGGGGGGG
>DIAV01000091.1:0-423 GCA_002415895.1 Anaerolineales bacterium UBA5069
GCTCAGCCAATGCATGACCCAATGCATCATGCGCATTACGAACCCAATAGACCAGGAAAAGATCGCCTCATCGGTTGAAAGCGTTGGGCGCGAACTGATACGCGAGCTGCCAAGCCTTACCAAGGGACAGGTCATCATCAGCGGGGCCAGCGTCAACACGCCGGTGCTGGTGCGCGTGCGCCAGCGCATTACCCGGCACGGCGGCCAGGACATTGACGCACCGGCGCAGTGGAGCGCCTACTTTGCCAAAGACGAAGCGCGCATTGAGAAGCGCGCCGGGGCCGTGCCCGTGGATGACCGCGAGTGGTGGGAGGATGACGACGGCGAGCCGCTGCGTGTGCCACCAGGCGGCTTGCGCAAAGGGGCGGATCACGAACAGGTGCGTCCTGCAAATGCGCGACACGATGCGTAGCGGCGGCTTCA
>DIAV01000091.1:524-1487 GCA_002415895.1 Anaerolineales bacterium UBA5069
CTGAAGCCGCCGCTACGCAATCCCTCGCGTGCTTGCCGGATGCACCACCAAGGTGTGCCCACGTGGCTACATAGAAATACAAAGCGAGCGAGGCTTCCCAGTGCGGAAGCCTCGCTCGCTTTTCATACCTGTCAGTTCAAACGCAAGCATCCGTTCAGGCGTCCAGCTTGCCCTCAAGCTGGCCAATCAGCCGCACGAGGTCCGTACGTGTGACGACGCCCACCACCACCTCGCCATCAAGGATGGGAAGCAGCGTCTCATCCGGCTTGGAGAGCAGGTCATACGCCGCTTCAATGGGGTCATCGGGCGCGGCAATCGGAATCTCCGTCTGGTCCATCAGGTCAGCGGCACTCGTCGCCAGCGCCTCGCGCAGCCGCTCTTTGTACTCGCGGTGTGCCTCAAGGTTGATCGGGATCAACCCATCCAGCACAGAGATATATTTTGGCTCGCGCAGGGGTGCGTTGCGCTCGATCAGGTGCAGTTCGGTAATCAGCCCAAGCAATTCACCCTGGGCATTGACAACGGGCACGCCGCTGATTTGCTTCTCATAGAGCAGCCGCGCGACCTGCTGCACCGTGGCTTCGGGACCCACAGTAATCGGCGGCGCCGACATGACTTCGCGAATTTCCATTTCTTCACCTCATGGTGTGCGCAAGCCCTGCGCAGGCGGCGGGAGAATTGAATTACACGTTTCTACGACAATCATACCTGTGCCGGCCCCTCGAGCGCGAACTTGCCGTTCGCGTAGAAGAGTTCGCCATCCACCCGAATCTCGCTCTCGGTGCGCAAATCGCAGATGAAATCCCAATGCACCGCTGACTTGTTGCGGCTGCCGGTTTCAGGATAGCCCGCGCCCACAGCCATGTGCATTGTGCCGCCGAGTTTCTCATCAAAGAGAATGTTGCGGGTAAAGCGCTGAATTTCGTTGTTCGTACCCATCGCAAACTCGCCCAGAAAGCGTGC
>DIAV01000091.1:1562-18090 GCA_002415895.1 Anaerolineales bacterium UBA5069
TCCACACCCTCCACGGCGCGCCCGGCGCGCAGCGCGGGGTAGGTGAAGCGCACCCAGCCATTGACCGAATCTTCCACAGGGCCCGTGTAAATTTCGCCGCTGGGCATGTTACGGCGACCATCGCTATTCATGAATGTGCGCCCGGCAATGGAGAGGCGCAGGTCCACATTGGGGCCGCGCACAGTCACCTCCTGTTTGCCCGCCAGCCAATCCACAAGGCGCTGCTGGCGATCATGCACCTGCCGCCAGTGGGCCACGGGGTCCGGTTGATCGGCCGCAGTGGCTGCGTAGACAAAATCCTCATACTCGCGCAGGCTCATCTCGGCCTCCTGCGCATAGGCGGCGCAGGGAAAGAGCGTGAGCACCCAGCGGAAATCACCGGCAGCGGCGCGCTGCATCATGGTTTGCTGGTAGGCGCGACGGCCCCGCTGGAGTTGCTGGGCGCGTGCCGGCGGCAGCGACGTGAGAGCGCGCGTATTGGCCGCGGCATCAATCGAGATGCGTACGTCGGCCTTTTCGGCAACAAGTTGCTCAAACGGTGATGCCCAACCCAGTTGCGCGTCGGTGGCGGCATGCGCAAAGGCATCGATGACGCCCTCGTTCTCCAGCAACACGGTTGGGTGCGCGCCCGCCGCCGTCACTGCGCGCACAGTCTCCTCCACAAGGGGCAGCCCCGCTACATGGCTGCGAATGACAACCCAATCGTTCGGCTGCACCTCTGTGCAGTAGTGAACGAGCAGGTTGGCCAGATTGGTAATGCGTGGGTCTGTCATAGGTGTATGTCTCAGCGTGGTGGCGCCGCCGAACGCATGGAGCGCCGGAATCATTATAGCAGCCCGTGCGCGAGGTGACAGTGCGGCGTGGTTGACAGCCCCGCGCCGCTGTGACAGAATCACCTACTGGCTGCGGAACGTCCGCAGCCTCTGCTTGCCACCCGGAGCACCGCTCCCCTAAAGGAGTTCTTTGTGGAAGTCACCACCCCCGACTGGGTTAAACGCGCTGTCTTTTACCAGATCTTTCCCGACCGTTTTGCGCGCAGCGCACGCACGCCCCATCCGCGCGGCATCCAGTTCATGCCCTGGGGCAGTGATCCGGCCCTGCAGGGTTTTCAGGGGGGCGACCTCTATGGTGTGGCCGAGAAACTCAACTATTTGCAGGATCTCGGGGTTACCGCGCTCTACCTCAACCCCATCTTCGCGTCCGCCTCCAACCATCGTTATCACACCTTTGACTATATGACAGTGGACCCGCTGCTGGGCGGCAACGTTGCACTGCGCGAGTTGCTTGATGAGGCGCACGCGCGCAACATGAATGTTGTGCTTGATGGCGTCTTTAATCATGCCAGCCGCGGCTTCTGGCCCTTCCATCACGTGCTTGAAACAGGTGGCGACTCGCCTTACATCGATTGGTTCACCGTCAACGGCTGGCCGCTCAACCCCTATCCCCGCTCGCCGCACGAAGAGACAAATTACGCGGCGTGGTGGGATCTGGCGGCACTGCCCAAGCTCAACGTGGCCAATCCGGGGGTGCGCGATTATCTGCTCGAGGTGTCGCGCTATTGGATCGACTTCGGTATTGACGGCTGGCGGCTCGATGTGCCCGAGGAAATTGACGACGTGGATTTCTGGCACGCCTTCCGCGCAACCGTCAAGGCAGCCAACCCCAATGCGTATATCGTGGGCGAAATCTGGCACGATGGTACGGCATGGCTGCAAGGCGATCGTTTTGATGCAGTCATGAACTATGTTTTCAGCCGTGCGGCCATCTCCTACTTTGGCGCGTCCACGCTGCGCGCCGACTACCGCCCCGGCGGCTACGAACTGGCCCCTTCCAGCGGCAAGCAGTTCTCCAAACGCGTTGAGCGCATGCTGGCCCTGCATCACCCGCAGGTGACGCACGCACAACTCAACCTGCTGGACAGCCACGACACGGCGCGCCTACCGTGGATTGTGGGCGAGGATGAGTCGGCGGTGCGTCTCTGTATCCTCTTCCAAATGACCATGCCCGGCGCGCCCTGTCTCTACTACGGTACCGAGGTGGGCATGACCGGCGGCCATGACCCCGATTGTCGCGCGGCCTTCCCCTGGGACGAGCAGGAACTGTGGAATCACGATTTGCGCGCGTTTGTGCAGCGCGTGATTGCGTTGCGTCATGCGCATGAGGCGCTCAGCCTGGGCAGTTACCAAACGCTCTATGCCGACCGCACCATTTTTGCCTATCAGCGCGACTCTGTGGGGGAGTCGGCTGTTGTCATCTTTAACGCTGGTGAAGAACCGGCACAGATCGCCATCAAACCAGCAGCGACACCAGCGGTTGCAAAACCTACCGAAGGCGCTGTGTATCACGAGTTGCTGGAGGGCGCACAGAATGTGGCCATTCGGCACGGTGAGCTTGGCCCGGTTATGGTGCCTGCGCGTGGCGCGGTGGTGCTTGTCCATTGCACGCCGTGACGCAAGGTCGCGCGGGGGTTAGGCAGGCAAGGACGCAAAGCAAAACAGAATCTAGCCCAGGCAGAGAGCTACGCCCAGATGCTGAACCGGGCGCAGAAGACTGTTGATCCTGCTGTGGTTGTTCCGTGCGCCCTTGCCCACATTGCATCCTGGCCGCCTTCCGTCAAATCAATACGCCGGTCTACCGGCAGATGGACAATGACCCGCCGTGCAAACATTGATTATCTTCAATCCATATTCGGGGCGCGGGGCGGGGTTGCGCGCCAAGGATTCACTCTGTGCGGCCCTCAAGCGCGCCGAAATCAAGTTCGACATGGTGGAGACTGAGCACGCCGGCCACGCCATTTTGCTCGCACACCGCGCACGCATTGGGGGCTACAGCACGGTTGTGGCCGCAGGCGGCGACGGCACAATTAGCGAAGTCGTCAACGGCCTCATGCGCGCCAGCGTAAGCGATGGCAGCGCACTGGCAGGCACACTGGGCGTTATGCCCATTGGCAGCGGCAATGACTTTGCCACCATGGTTGGCGCGTCGCTCGATCTGGAGCAGGCTGCAGAGCGGCTAGCCGCCGGCCAGACGCGCATTGTTGATGTGGGCCGCGCCCACTACAAGGTGGAAGGCGTTTGGTCCGACCGCTATTTTGACAACAACATGGGCCTTGGTCTGGAAGCGGCAGTGATTATTGAGAGCAACAAGATACGGCGGTTGCGCGGCGTGATCCTCTATGCCACTGCCGCCGTGCGTGCGCTCATCAAGCAGAAGTCACCCCACATGCATCTGCGCTGGGAAGGCGCGGACGGCGAGATTGGCGAACGCGATGAGGGCACATTGCTTGTGTCGGTGGGCAACAGCCAGCGCGCAGGCGGCGGCTTCTACTTAACGCCGGACGCGCGCCTGGACAGCACATTGCTCGACGTGGCCATTGCCAAGGACATCTCGCGGCCGGCGGTGCTGGCGCTCCTGCCGCGCGCCATGTTTGGCAAGCACACGGGCCACCCCGCCGTCACCATGCTGCGCATCAAAAAACTCACTATCGCCATTGCCGATGGTGCGCCCATGCAAATGGATGGCGAGATCATGGCCGAAAAGGTCAACGAAGTGGAGATTACCGTGCTGCCGCAGCGCTTGCGCGTGATTGTGTAGAACCGCCGGATGTCGGGTCATGAGACTGCGCCGAGGCGCCGGCATTGGGCCGGCGCCTTTCACATACAAGCGCGATTGTGCATTTGCTGCGAGCGCCGAGCAGGGAACTTCGATTGGCCATGAGGAATCAATACAGCGTTCGATGCCTGTCCGTGCACCGCCTCTGCTATAATTGCTGCGTGGGTCCGGCTTAAGCGAGTGCCGCACCGTACAACACAGGCCGCACCGTACACATTGCACGCCTTCTGAGCAGCCGATGGCATGAACCGAGAGCCGCTGACGCCAATACGCGAATTGGACACCACGCCCACAGCACAGGATGTGCGCGCACGACAACCTGCGCACACTACGCACCCGGCACGCACAGGCCGCCCTGCCCAAACAAGTTGGGTGGCGGCGGCAATGGCGCATGGGCGCGCCCTGCTGACGCCTGGTTACTGGCGCGGCAATCTGCCCGCCTCAAGCGCAACGCTCAACGCCCAACTCTGGGTTGATGCTGCGCCCTGGCGGCTCACAGCAGGTTGGGTCTTCATTGCCGGGCTGCTGGCCGGTGGCGCGCTCCAGCAGTGGCAAGCCATCGACATCAAGGATCTGCTGCTCCTGTGGCTGCTGGTGGATTTGCTGTGGGGCGCGCTCTGGAGGCTGGCGGGCGGGCGGGCGGCCATCCTCGGCCTGGGGGCAGCAGCAGGCGATGGCACGCTTCGTCTTCCCTACATGCAGGGCAACTCGCCCGCCGCGCAACTGCTCAGCCTTGACGAGCGCAATTCGCTGCCCTACCTTGTGCGCGTTGCGCTGCCCACGCTGCTGGTCGCACTCGTGGTGGCGGCCGTGCTCGGCGTGCCTGCGCTCATCAGTACAGGCGCGCTGGTCATTGTCACCGTGGGTGGATGGATTCTACGCCGCACGCTGCAAACGCCGCCGCTCCTGCTCCACGCCGTGGCCATGGTCGCGCTCCCGTGGCTGCTGACGCTGCTCCAGGTTGGCGCCACGCCGGACAGCACTGTCTGGCCTGCAGCCGTAGCGCTGGGCGTCTTGTGGACGCTGCACACATGGGGCGAGGCCCGCAGTGCTGTGTGGCAGCAGGAACGTTCAACGGATCGTCAGCAGGATTGGCAGCCCGCGTACACAGAGCAAGCTGGCCAGGTTGACCGGTTGGCGCTCTGGCTCATGGGTGCAATGCAGGTGGGGCTGCTCCTGCTGCTGGTTGTGAACAAAACGCCATTGTGGGCGCCCATTGTCGCCATCCTGCTGCTGCCCACCTGGCTGCGCACGCTGCGCAAATTGCCGCTGGTCGGTCTATCGGGCTGGTGGATGGCCGCGTTTCTCGTAAGCGCGCTGGCTCTGGGCTGGCGCTAGGGCCCTGGCCGTAACAGTGCCTTTACCCCTTAAATTGTCAGGAATGAGGATTGTCATCATGCCCAAAGCCCCCAAAACGGTAGCAAGTCCAGTTGCAAACAACAGCGAATTGCACGACGCCGAAGCGCGTGACGCCGAGCGAATTGCCGCGGCCATTGAGCGCGGCGCGGTTGAAAATGAAAAAGTGCAGGCGCGCAACGCTGCACCTGCGCAGCACAGCGAAAATGGGCGCACGCGCAACGGTCCCCTGATGGTGGATGCACTGAAACGCGACCCCGAAGTCACGGCATTTCTCCAGCGCTCCAACGAATTCATGCTCACACTGGGCTACACGGAGCACGGCCAGCGCCACGCCGGGTTGGTGGGCCACATTGCCGAAAACGTGCTCACTCGGCTGAACCACCCCGAACGCACCTGCCAACTAGCCAACGTGGCAGGCTATCTGCACGATGTGGGCAATTGTGTTCACCGCGAACACCACGCCCAAAGCGGCGCGCTGATTGCCTACAGCATTCTCTCGCGCATGGGCCTTGCCACAGATGAGTGCGCGCTGGTGATGAACGCGATTGGCAACCACGAGGAAGAGCGGGGCACCGCAATTACCCCCGTCTCGGCGGCCGTCATCATTGCCGACAAGGCCGATGTCCACCGCAGCCGCGTGCAGAACCCCGACATGAAGGCCTTCGACATCCACGACCGCGTAAACTACGCCTCCACGCGCAGCTTTGTGCGCGTGCGCCCCGAAGAAAAGGTGATTGCGCTGGAACTGGAGATTGACACCAACTATGCAACCGTCATCGAATACTTTGAAATCTTTCTGGGGCGCATGACCATGATGCGCCAGGCTTGCGAATTCCTGGGTTGCAAATACCACCTGATTATCAACGATACGCAATTTACGTAAACCTGATCCACAGAGATCGGCAACAACGAGGATATGCACTTATGCGCTTTGTCCGTTTCGCGTGGCCTTTCATCGATGAACTGGGCGGCGAACCCGTTGCCCAGTGGGGCATGCTTGTGGATGATCTCATCTACCCGCTGGCCGACGCGCCCTATGCGCGCACAGTAGAGGGCCGCTATGCGCCCGAAATCGTTGGCGAATTTGAGCCGCTGCCCATTGAATCCGTGCAGTTGCTCGCGCCGGTTACGCCCACCAAGATTCTCTGCGTGGGGCGCAATTTTGCCGACCACGCCGCCGAAACCGGCAGCGCCGTGCCCAAGCAGCCGCTGATCTTCCTCAAGGCCCTCTCCTCGCTGCTGGATGTGGGCGAGGATGTAGTCTACCCGTCGATTAGCACGCGTGTGGACCACGAGGCGGAGATTGCCGTCGTCATCGGCAAGCGCTGCCGCTTTGTCAACGAGGCCGACGCGCTNNAGCAGCTTTGACCCGCGCAATCGCGTTGTGCGTTGCACAGTCAACGACAGCGTGCGCCAGGAAAGCAACATCGACAAGATGATCTTCTCCATTCCCCACGTCATTGCTTACGTGTCACAAGCAATGACGCTGATGCCGGGCGATCTCATTCTCATGGGCACGCCCGAAGGGATTAGCCCCGTGCAGCCAGGCGATGTGATGACGGTTGAGGTGGAAGGGCTGGGGGTGTTGCGCAACGCTGTGATCAGCGAGGCGGAACATAGGCGCAGGATTGAATCAGTATAGGGTGCATGCCTGCGGCTGCCCTGCCATCTCTGCGGAACCTGCATACACTTGGAGCCTCTGAATCAATCCTGCGCACCGAGGCTGGTGCGCTGCAACTGGAGCACTGCGCATGACAATTGAGTCGTTGTCTCACTTTCCTGATCTGCAATCTGTCTCATCCGAGCAATTCTGGGGGCTTCTGCATCTGGCGGCGCGCCTCAAGGATGAGCGCAAACGCCTGGGCGCCAACGCACCGGTTTGCGCGGGCAAAGCGCTGGCCATGGTCTTCACCAAACCCAGCCTGCGCACACGCGTCAGCTTTGAAATGGGCATGCATCACCTGGGCGGCACAGCGCTTTATCTCAGCCCTGCGGAAATTGGCCTGGGCACACGCGAGAGTGCGCCCGATGTGGCACGCGTCCTGGGCGGCTACTGCGACGGCATCATGGCGCGCGTCTTTGAGCACAAGCACATCCTCGAGATGATGGAGTGGGGCACCGTGCCCGTCATCAACGGCCTGTCGGACTTCAGCCACCCCTGCCAGGCGCTGGCCGACATTATGACCATTTGGGAGCACCTGGGTGACCCGTCCAAGCTTACACTCGCCTATGTGGGCGACGGCAGCAATAACGTGGCCACCAGCCTCATGCAGGCTGCAGGCAAGGTGGGCATGAAGATGTGCGTGGTCGCCCCTGCAGGCTACCAGCCCGATGCGCAGGTGCTTGCCGACAGCGGGGCCGATGTCTATGTAAGCGCTGACCCCGACGCCGTGGCCGGGGCCGATGTGCTCTATACCGATGTGTGGACAAGCATGGGCCAGGAGAGCGAGCGCGATGTGCGTCTGGCCCTCTTCCCACCCTACCAGGTGAATGAGGATTTGATCGCACGCACGCAGAATCCCAACGTGCGTGTCTTGCATTGCCTGCCCGCCCATCGCGGCGAAGAAATTACCGACGCCGTGGCCGACGGCCCTGCGAGCCTGCTCTTCCCGCAGGCGCACAACCGCCTCCATGCGCAGAAAGCGATCCTCGCGCATCTGCTGGGCGGCGTGGCGTTGGAGTAGAAGTCAATGGTTGATTGGGTGATTGGGTGATTGGTTGATTGGTAACCGGGAGACCTGCACCAGCTACCAATCACCCAATCAACCAGTCACCTAATCACCCAGTCACCATTTCACACCTTTCCGCCCCACCGAGGCACTGTCGCCCGTGTCTGAAATTCTGGCCTACCTGAGCAACCTGCGCGATCCGAGCAACCTGCTCGACATCGCGCTTGTCGCCCTCATCATCTTCGCGGTCTTGCGCCTCTTCCAAGGGACGCAGGCCATGCAGTTGGCGCGCGGCGTGCTCCTGGTTGTCCTGGTGACACTGGTTCTGAGCCAAACGTTTGACCTGATCGCCTTCAACTGGCTGCTGCGCACGGCATCGCCCATGCTGCTGGTCTCAATCCCGGTGATCTTTCAGCCGGAATTGCGGCGCGCACTTGAGCGGCTCGGCCGTTCGGCGCCCGCCTTCCTGCGGCGCGGCACGGACAATACAGTCTCACAGCGGCTTGTGAATGAAATTGCCCAGGCCACCGAACAGTTGGCGCGCCGACGCACGGGGGCGCTGGTTGTCTTCGAAGGCGTGACGGGCCTGGAAGATATTATTGATCGCGGCGTGCGTCTTGATGCCGCGATTAGCGCCGAATTGCTCGTGACGATCTTCTGGCCCAACACACCGCTGCATGACGGCGCCGCCATCCTGCGCGGCGAGCAGATTATTGCCGCCGGCTGCGTGCTGCCGCTGGCCACGCAGGATTTGGGTGATCCCCAAATCGGCACGCGTCACCGTGCCGCCGTGGGCGTTACCGAGCAGACCGACGCCATGTCGCTCGTCGTTTCCGAAGAAACGGGCAACATTTCCGTTGCGCGCAACGGGCGCATTGTGCGTGTGGAAGCGGGGCAACTGCGCAGGATCCTGACGGAGTTCTACCGTCCCGCCACAATCACCGAGCCTGAAGCATAAGATTCCGCCAATGACGGGTACACTTGCTGCGTGAGCGATATTGTTTCCACGTCCCCAACTGAAACAAAAACCGCGCCGGCGCGCAGTGCGCGCCGGCCTTGGCGCGGTTTCGCGGGACAATTGGGCACGCTCTTTCTCTCGCTGGCGCTGGCCGTCGTCATCTGGCTGATCGCCGTCAGCCAGGAGAACCCGCTCATTACACAAGAGTTCCCCGAGCGGATTTCGATTACCGTGCATGGTCTCGACGCATCGCTCCAGCCGGTGCAGGACCTGGGCACGCAAAGCGTCCGCGTGACGGCACGCGCCGCGCGCTCAGCCTGGGATGACCTCTCCGTCAGCAACTTCACAGTCTCGGTGGACCTCACAGGGATGGGCACAGGCACGCATGATGTGACACTCGTGGGAGGCGTAAGCGACCCGCGCGTCACTGTCCTTAGCTTGAGCCCGCCCAGCCTGCGCATTCAACTGGACCCGCTCATTGCCAAGGATATGCCCGTTACTGTGCAAGTACTCGACGCCCCCGCCTTTGGCTACGACTGGCAAACGCCCATCGTTACGCCGCCCACCATTACCGTGAGCGGCCCTGCCACGCAGGTGGACCTTGTCGACGAAATCTATGCGCCGGTTTACCTCCTCAATGCCAAAAGCCAGGTGGAGCGCACAGTGGAGTTGCGCCCCACCAATCGGCAGAACCAGCTTGTCGAGGGGGTTACGCTCTCTACAAGCGTTGTTAACGTCGTCGTGCCTGTAGAGCAATGGCCCGGCCGCAAGGAAGTGGCTGTGCGCACCAACCTGGTCGGCCAGCCCGCGCCCGGCTATCGCCTGAGCACCGTGCGCGCCGAACCCTCCACTGTGGTGCTGCAAGGCGCTGCCGATTTGCTGGCGACTGTGCCCGGCTTTATTGAGACAGAGCCGCTCTCGATTGAAGGCGCAACCACAGAGGTGCGCCGCCGCATGAACCTGGTTGTACCCTCTGGCGTTACCGTCTTCGATGGCGATACGGTTCAGGTTGCCGTGAGCATCTCGCCGGTGGAGGGTGGCACCACAGTCAACGTGCGGCCCATCAAGCAGGGGCTGGGCAATGGCCTGCAAGCCACTGTCTCACCCGAAACCGTGGACGTGATCCTGAGCGGCGCGATACCGCTGCTCGAATCGCTCAACACCGACGACATGTTCGTCTTTCTGGATTTGTCGGGGCTGCTGCCGGGCACGCACGTCGTCAAACCGCGCGTCGTGCTGCCGGATGGGATTTCGGCGGATGGCGTGCTGCCTGAAACGACTGAGGTGGTCATTACAGCGCTACCAATTGACATGATCACGCCGCCCAGCACGCCGCCAACTCGAGAGGGTACAGGCACACCCACCGAAACGCCCAATGCATCTGATGTTGGATCAATGGGAACGCTCACGCCGCCTGTAGAAGCGGGCGCGACGATCACGGCAACAAGTCCTGCGCCTGCTGCTCCAGTGGCAACGGCAATACCGAAAACACCAACGCAACAGGCGACACCGGCGCAATCACCGAGACCGCCCATTACGCCCACACCTTAACGGAGAATCGATTCCATGGCGCAACGCAAACCTGTTGTCGCGCTGGTTGGGCGCCCCAATGTTGGGAAATCCACCCTCTTCAATCGCTTGACGGGCCGACGCACGGCCATTGTTGAAGATGTACCCGGCACCACCCGCGACCGTATCTACGGTGAATCCTTCTGGAATGGCGTCGGCTTCCTTGTGGTCGACACGGGCGGCCTTGAGGCCGATAGCGAAGTGACCACCACCAAGGAGGATCGCTCCGCCGGCTCAGCCCAATTCCTGGCCCACATTCGCAACCAGGTGCAGGTGGCGCTGGACGAATCCGACGCGATTATTCTCGTTGTGGATGGGCGCGAGGGCGTCACTGCTGCAGACCAGGACATTGCAGAATTGCTGCGCCTTACCAACAAGCCAATTTTCGTGGCTTCCAACAAGGCCGAGAGCCAGACTGCGCGCCTGAACGCCGTGGAATTCTGGAACCTGGGCCTCTCCGAACCCTTCCCAATCTCGGCCTACCATGGCGACGGCGTGGGCGATATGCTCGATGTACTGGTGACTGCGCTGCCCGCCTATCCTGACGAAGACTCGGAAGAAAACGCCATCTCGATTGCGATTGTGGGCCGCCCCAACGTGGGCAAGAGCAGCCTCCTCAATGCGTTGTTGGGCCGCGAACGCGCGATTGTGAGCAACATCCCCGGCACCACGCGCGACTCCATTGACACAGAACTGATCTACGACGGCCAGCCGATTACCGTGATTGACACAGCAGGCATTCGCCGCCGCGGCAGCGTGGAACCGGGCATTGAAAAGTATAGTGTGCTGCGCTCCATGCAGGCGATCGACCGCGCCGACGTGGCCCTGCTGCTTATCGATGCCGTCGATGGCGTCACCGCGCAGGATGCCCACGTGGCCGGTTACGTGCTTGAAAAAATGAAGAGCGTTGTTGTCGTGGTCAACAAATGGGATGCCATCGAGAAGGACGAGCATACGATGGATGCCTTTGCCGAGACGGTGCGCGAGGAGTTGAAGTTCTTGCGCTACGTGCCGGTGCTCTTCATTAGTGCGCTCACCAAGCAGCGGGTGCATCGTGTGCTGCCCACTGTGCTCGAGGTGGCCGAGGCGCGTAACCACCGCGTCAGCACAGGTGACTTCAACAACATGCTGCGCACAGCCTATGATGCCATCTCGGCGCCCACGCAAAATGGTCGGCCGTTGCGCATCTACTACGGCACACAGGTGAGTGTTGCACCGCCAACCTTCGCCATCTTCGTCAATGACGTGGACATTGTTCACTTTTCCTACGAGCGCTATCTGGAAAATCGCCTGCGCGAGTTCTACCCCTTCCTGGGCACACCCGTGCGCCTGCTCTTCCGCGCTCAACGCCGGGAGCAAAGTACGTGACGCGTTTTGTACGCACCTACAGCGTTGAGCTGGCACTGGTCAGTGCGCTTGCGTTGGCGGTGCTCTTTTTTGGCTACCTCGCCGTGGGGCTTTTCCCGCGTGATGCGGGCGAAGAGGACTTCGCCGGCAGTCGCGCGTTGGCAGCCGCCGGGCGACAAATGGCCTTCGGCGCACGCACCACAGCCACGCAAAGCAATCTGGACATGGGCGCATGGCTCATTGAACAACTCACCTCCGCCGGCTGGGATGTGGTGATCCAGCAGTTCTCTGCGGGTGAAGTCGTCAAGGGGCGCAACCTGATTGCAATCCGCTCGCCTGCACAGCCGCTTGGCGCCACTGCCCCTGCAGCCTTCCCCGTGGGCATTCTGGCTACACACTACGATACCCGCCTGGCTGCCGACAGCGACCCCTTGCCCGAAAACCAAACCAGCCCCGCGCCCGGGGCCAACAATGGCGCGTCCGGCGTCGCCGTGCTCCTTGAATTGGCGCGCACGCTTGACGTGGACGAATCCGGCCACACCCTGTGCCTGGCTTTCTTTGACGCCGACGCCAACGACGGCTTGCCCGGCTGGCAGGGCCGCCTGGGCAGCAGCCACTTCGCGCGCACTGTTGCGCAAGATGTGCCCCGTTGCGCAGCACCCGCCTTTGTGGTTGCGCTGGACCAGGTGGGCGGCGACAATGCACGCTTCCGCCAGGATGCAAACGGCGATCCGGCGCTGAACGCGGCGATCTGGGCGCAGGCCGAGGCGCTGGGCTTCAACGACACCTTCCTGCCCGAAACAGCTCCCGCCACACGCAATGCCCACACGCCATTGCAGCAAAACGGCGTGCCTGGCTCTTTGATTACAGATGTAGGCTACACGGCGGGCGCAACCCTGGCAGATACAGTCGATCGTTTGAGTGAGGCGACGCTGCTGCGCGTGGGGCGGACACTGGAAGCGTGGCTCGAGCGAGGGGCGCAATTCGGAGAGAGGTAATTGGTTGATTGGGTGATTGGAGATCGAATGCAATCACCCAATCACCCACTTACCATTTACCACTTACCCCTCCACATCGATCTCCAGCTCGCGTATCCACCAGCGCCCGTCGCGGCGCGTGAAGTGCCACGTATCTACGCCATTGTGCACGGTTGCGCTGTCGCCCCTCACGGCGACCTGGATGGGCGGGAGTGTTTGCAGCGGCGGCGGCGGGCTGGGGAAAACGGCCACGGTGTAGCGATCGAGAATTGCAGCGCGCCCGCGCCATGTATAGTCGTCGGCGGGGCCGGGCGCTCCGCGCACCTCCCGAATGCTTGCATCGGCATCCCACAGCGCGGCCAGCGTCGCCAGGTCCAGCGTAGCGGCGGCGTTGCGCTCGGCAAGGATGAGCGAGCCGGGGTCATTGCCCAGGGCGACAGCGGGTGTACTGGCGGGCTGGGCTGGGCTGGGTGGCGCGACCGGGGCCGTGCTGTAAAGGGGCGACGCCCTGCACGCAGCCAGCGTTAGGCTGCACAGCACAAGGGCGATGCATACGCCGCGCCGCAGGCAGACGCTTTGGCTCATTCGCTCGACGCAATCTATACTGGGTGCGGCTGCTTTTCCAGCCTGCTGCTCCATCTTTTCCTCCCGCAACCCTCTTCCATCCGGAGTTCTCTGCATGAATCCTGTGCTTTTTCACATTGGACCGTTTGCGCTGACATGGTATGGCGTCTTCATTGTGGGCGGCGCGGTGCTGGCCACCTGGATCGCCAGCCGCTACGCGCAGATGGACCACGAATCACCCGACCATGTGTGGAATTTGCTGGCCTGGGCGCTTATTTTCGGCATCATCGGCGCACGCCTATATCACGTCTTCAGCAACCCGGTCAATGCACTGGGCTGGCCCTACTACCGCGAACACCCGCTCGAGATTATCAACTTCTGGAATGGCGGCTTTCGCGGGTTGGGGATTTACGGCGGCTTGCTGGGCGGTGTTTTCGCCTTCTGGCTTTATTGCCGCTGGAACAAACTGAGCACGCTGCACTACCTGGATTATTTCGCGCCCAACGTGCTGATTGCGCAGGCTTTTGGGCGTATGGGCAACTTCGTCAACCAGGAGCTCTACGGGCCTCCCACAACGGCGGCGTGGGCCTTCCACATTAACCCCAACTATCCCTGCCAAATGCCCACCGGCGTGCCGGAGGGCGTACAAGCCTGTGGCTCCGGCTACCTGCAGCCCCTCACGCAGCAAACGCTGGAGTGGTTTGCTGCCAACGGCTTTCACCCCACTTTCTTCTACGAGGCGCTGTGGAATTTGAGCATGTTCATCCTGCTGTCACTGCTCATTCGCTACCGCGGCAACCGCATGCGCCGCGGTGATGCCGTGTGGCTCTACTTCATTGCCTACTCGGTGGGGCGATTCTGGGTGGAAATGCTGCGCCCCGACGCGTGGATGATGGGCACGCTGGCCACCGCACAGTGGATTGCAATTGGCATTGTCATCGGCGGCCTGCTGATTCTCTTCCTGCGCCACCGCAACTGGTCGTGGCGCACAGACCCAGATGACACGCTGCTGCGCCTGAGCGTGCACGCCCCCAGGGCAGATGCAACGGCCGCAGCCTTGTAGCGGATAGGGCAACAGCGGATCATCATCAAAGCTGATAGAGGCGGAGGGCCTGGTGGCCCTCCGCCTTTCTTGTGCACTATCCCACCAATTCAATTGTGTAATCAACGAGCTGCGCGTCAAGCCGCCAGCCCTCCACGGCGTTGGCCACGTGTTGGAGCTGGCGATGCGCCACCGCCGCCGTGGTGCTGACACAAACGACCTCGAGCACGGCGCGCGTCCAGTCATCCTGGGCGTCTGCCTCACAGACGCTGACGTTGAAGTCGCGCCGCAGTCGCGCCTTGGTCGAGAGGAGTACACCCCGCTTGGCCTTGAGGCTGTCGGCCAGCGGCAGATAGAGTTCGAGTGTCAGCAATCCTATGGCCATGGATAACGGTTTCAACCAGTAGCCGGCACATCAACAATGGAACACAGATAAAGGCGGAAACTGCAAGGATAACAGCGGATATCTGTGTATATCCTTGCAGTTTCCGCCTTTATCTGTGTTCCATTGTTGATGTTCTTTGCGTTTCTTTGCGCACCTTTGTGACTTTGCGTTGAGATGTTGTCTTCACGCCGGGTCACTTTAGCGATAGCGCGTCCACGCGTCGTCGGCAAATTGCGTGCGAATCAGTTCGCCTGTGCGGCGCAGCTCCTGCGCCGAAAGCGGCGCGGGCTTGAGTTCAAGCACAAGTTCATCGGCAAAGGCTTGTGCAAAGAGATGGGCGAGGTGGTCAAAGTTGAGCACAGCCGCATCCTCAGCTACACCCAGCGCCGCAGAGAGCGTTGTTGCGCGCTGCGCCAGATCGGCGTGCAGACGCGCGGCATACTCAGGCTCCAGCGCGAGCACATCAACGAGGCGCGTGATGTCGCCCACAAGGGGCAGGCTGCCATGCTGCAGAACGTAACCGGCGCGGCGGCTTTGCGCGCTGCCCAGCAATTTATGGCCCTGCGCCACAATTTCGTAGGCGCTGGGCACCTCAAAGCAGGCCGCCGAGACATCCGGCCCGGCGCGCACGCTGCCGCCGGCCTTCTCGACATCGTCCAATCCGGCGCGCTGCAAGCCGACCACCAGTGCATTGCTCAGCCGCAGGTAGGAGTCCATCACGCCGCCGGCAACGCGCGGTTCGGCTTCGGGTGCGGCCACAGAATAGGTTAGTTCATCGGTGTGCAGAATGGCGCGGCCGCCAGTGGAGCGGCGCACCAGGTCATAGCCGCGCGCCGCAAGCGCGGCATCGTCGACGTCGCTCACAAATTGATGGCGGCCCAGGCTTACCGCAGGCGGCGCCCAGCGGTAGAAGCGCAGCGTGGGGAGGCTGTCGCCCGCGGCAGCAGCCTCGGCAATGGCCTGGTCCAGCGCCATGTTGGCCGCGCCCGATCGGGGTTCGGCGTCGATCACCAGACGCCACGCGGCGGGAGTCAGGGGTTCCATAGGTGTGCAGCTTTCCAGACGTATCAAACTGGGTGGCGAACTGATTGACTGAAGGGCTAGGCTGCTTCCACTTGCACGGCGACATCGCCAGCCTGCAGGCGCGCGCCCTGTGCATGATACGGGCGCTTGACCACGGCCAGCGCAAGATGCGAGCCATCTGTGGCCTGGGCAACGCTGGTCACAATGCCCACGTCGCGCCCCTCAGCACTGAGCGCCATGCCCAGCGCAAGCGGCGCATCGCTGCGCACGCGCACGAGTGTGCGTGTGACCTTGTCGTAGGTTTGCTGGCGCGCGATGATCTCCTGGCCTGTATAGCAGCCCTTATTTTCGGCGCAGGCCCAGGCCAGCCCCACCTCAAGGGGTGTGAAGTCGGGCGTCAACTCAGCGCCGGCGGCGGGGCGGCCCAACTGTACTCGGTGCGCGGCCCATGCCGTCTCATCCACGGCGAGGGCGCCGGCGCTTTCAAGCACCTGCTGCACCTCATCGGCACGCGCCGCCGAAGCGAGAATGACGTAGCCAGGCGCATCAAATTTCGCCTGCGCAAGCACGGTCACGCCATCCGCCTCCAGCCATTGATCATCACCCGCGGGCACGGGCAGTTGCGCGCGCAGCAAGGTAGCCTGCGCTTGTGCGCCGGTCAGCCGCATGGTGACAAAGTCGTCGCTGCGGTTGAGCACACGCACCTTGTCCATGAAGAAGATCTTGCCGCGCAGATGCTTTTCCAGCGCAGCCCTCTCGCTCGGGGCAGGCAGCAGCAGGAGATCGTCGGCGCGACAAAGCACGGTAAAGACATGCACAATGCGCGCCGTGGGGCTGGTCAGTACGGTCACCGCGGCCTGGCCCGGTTGCAGCACATTGATGTTGTTGGTCGTCATGCGCTGGAGAAAGTCGGCGCGGTCGTCGTCAAGCAGCGCAAGCACGCCGGCGTTGGGGCGCGGCAGCAGGGCCGCACCACTTGTCAAAGCTACCATTGCAGTCGTCATCAATCACCCTTCACTCCAG
>DIAV01000348.1 GCA_002415895.1 Anaerolineales bacterium UBA5069
AACCCACAGCCAAATCGCAACGCAAAGTGGCGAAGGTGCGCAAAGCAACGAATAGAACAGCAACCGCGGAACACAGATAACGGCGGAAACTGCAGGGGTCACTGCGGATATCTGCGTGTATCTATGCTTGTTCCGCTGTTATCTGTGTTCCGCTGTTGCTGTTCCATGCGTTGCTTTGCGCTCCTTTGTGCTTCTTCGCGACTTTGCGTTGCGATTCGGCTGTGGGTTTCACTGCGGTATCACTTTAGGTGTATACGATGCGCAGGGCAAGTGGCAACCAGGCCGGGCAACGGCGCGGGCAGCGATTACGCGCCCATTGCCCACGGGCTTTGCATGACGCCACCTTCATCAAAGGCGAGGGGCGTCTCGCCCAGCACTTCGAGCGCAGGATTGGCGTCAACCTCAGGCTGCATGGTCTCGCTTACCCATAGATCATCCACGGCCAGCGTGTTGCGCATAAAGAGCCAGCGCGCCGCGTCCACAGGGTGCGCGCAGCAGCGCACGGCCACCTCAAGCGCCCGTTCATCATTTGCCATGGTAATGGGGAGTGCGTGGCGCTGCAGGCCAAAGATGCCCGCCGTAATTGCATTTGTATAGGTCGCGTTCCAGTCGATCTTGCGCACAAGGCGCGCTGTGGTTACATCAGCCAGACCAATGCCCGAGGCGTGGCCGTGCGTGCCGGGCGTCAGGTCCAGCACAGCAATCACCGGTGCAAAGAAATCACCAAAGCGGTCATCCTGGCCGGGGATGCGCAGGCGGCCAATCACATTCGTGTCGAAGCCCGTGCCGCTCACTTCCTTGCCCATTTCGCGCACAACCAGCACTTCCACTGCGTTGAAGGGAATGCGCCCCAGCAGCCCCCTGGCCTCATTGAGGAGCGCTTCCTCCTCGGCCCCGCCGATTGCCTGGGCCGGCAGTGCCGTGATGCGCGCCGTCTCTTCATGCGCGTTTTCCAGCAGGCAGAGCGCACCGAGCAGGTTGCTGCGCTGCGCAAAAATCGTCGCGGCCGGCGCAAGGTAGGCCTGGAAGGAGGCCGTGCCGCCTACGTGCATGGCCTGCGCGCCCGTTTGCTTGCCCAGGCCAATCACGGCCATTTTGGCCGGGCCGCTCTCCAGTTTGCCGCGGAAGTCGGTGTGGGGCTTGATGCGCGAGATGAGCAGCGTGTGCTGCGCCTTGTGCGAATCCATTCCCTGATAAAGCGCGGGGCCGCCGGGGATGCGCCCAATCTCCACGACCTCCATGGCAGCCTCAATGGGTGCGCCTATGCTTTCGGCGGTGATGCCCAGGCGCGCGAGCACGCCAACCTGCCCCGCGGCCGTCGCCCCGCCGTGGCTGCCCATCGCGGGCACAATGTAGGGCGCAGCCCCACGCGCGCGCAGAACCTGGATCACGCTGCGCACAATGAGCGGCAGGTTGTGGATGCCGCGGCTGCCTACGCCCACGGCAACGCGTGCGCCGGGCTGGACGCTAACGAGCAAGGGCGCCAGCGCATGGGCCACGGCGGCTGGTGTATCCCCCACGCGCGGGCGTTCCATGTGGCGGCGCACGTGCAGCAGCCGCCGGGGGAGTTGCGCCGGGAAACGCAGGTCGCGAATCGCTTCAAGATGGTCCACGTGTGATATCCTCATGGGGGACGTTGCACGGCGTGCAAACGGTTTGCGTGCTGGCTCGCTCTATTTTACATTGTAGTCTCAATATCATTGCCGGAATACCACCGGCTCTGTCATACAAGCCCAACCGTGCCGGCGCGTTTATGCGACGCCTTCGCATTGGCCACCATAAGGAGACGTTGTGCATAGATTCCGAATCATTGCAGCACGCGCCGTTATTGCGACGCGCGTCGCGCAAGCCGCCCTCATCATGATTGCTGCCGCGGCCCTGTTTTTGCAGGCAGCGCAGCCCGCGCTGGCGCAATCGGCCAATGGCATTATTGTTCCTGTTGACGGCGCAACTGTGCGTGGGCCGGTGAGCATTGTGGCCGTAGCCGACTCGGCCGACTTCCGCAAATGGCAGCTCGATCTGCTTGGGGGGGGCGAAGGCGCGCCGGCCAGCTTCCTGGGCGTGGGTGAGGAGGCGCGACCGACGGCCGGCTTCTTGCAGACATTGGACACTACAGCCTTCCCCGATGGCGACTATCTGCTGCGTCTGCGTGTCGCGCGCACAGATTTGAACTATGACGAGTACTATGCGTCCATCACCATTGCCAACCAGGTGCAGCCTGCGGCAAGCGCCGGCGCGTTGAGCGTGCTGGGCGACCAAAACCGCTTGATGCAGTTGGTGACGCTGCCGATTGTTGTGCCGCCCGTGCCCGCAGCAGGCGCGCCGCTGCAAACGGAAAGCGCCCCGCAGCAGGCTGTGATCTCGGCTGCGGCGTCGCCCTTTCGCACAATTGCACCCTTGGTTGATCCAGTTAAGGCCGCGACCCAGGCCGGGGCCAACAGCGGCAAGCGCATTGAAGTTAGCATTAGCGATCAGACGCTGACGGCGTGGGAGGGGGACAAACTCTTCATGCGCACAAGCGTGAGCACGGGCAAACCAGGCTGGCGCACGCTGCCGGGCACCTTTGCCGTCTACAGCAAGTTTGTGGAGACGCGCATGACGGGTGAAGATTATGACACCCCCGACGTGCCATGGACGATGTACTACTCGGGCCCCTTTGCCGTGCATGGAGCCTACTGGCACGAGAACTTTGGCACGCCCGTGAGCCACGGCTGCGTCAACATGCGCGTTGAAGAGGCTGAGGCGCTCTACCATTGGGCCCCCATGGGAACCGAAGTGATCGTTCGCCCCTGACGGGTTTGTACGAAAACAGCATAAGCAACGCAGATGCGGCGCAGGCAACAACGAGGCTCACATGGTGAAGCTGTTGATGGCTGCGCCGCATTTGTAGCAAACCGCTGTTGTGTCTCCGGTCTGCGGTGGTTTTCACGGCGGTTTCAGTTTTATCTCATGTCGGCTTGGAAAGGGAGGCGCATATGCCGCGCTGGATTCGCCTGCTGCTCTCTGTCGCGCTGCTGTTGCCA
>DIAV01000364.1:0-6233 GCA_002415895.1 Anaerolineales bacterium UBA5069
TCTCAATGTGACTCCACTTTAGGTATCCAGCGCGCCGGCCGCACGCAGCAGGGCGGCCAGTGGCGCGTTCTTGTGTTGCGTTGCCGCCATAATCGGCGTGAAGCCACCCGCCTGGGTTGCATTGGCATCCGCGCCGGCGTCAAGCAGCATGCGTGCAACCTCGTAGTGGTTTCCGGCAACGGCTGCGTGCAGCGGCTGGATCGCCATGGCGTTGCGTGCGACGGCGTGAACATTGGCCCCATGCGCCAGGAGTATGCTTACAACCTCAGTGCGCCCATAATAACTGGCCAGTTGAAGGGGCGTATAACCGTCGCTGGAGAATGCATCAATCTCATCCGGCACATAGCCAAGGATGCGCTCGACGCGCGCAGCTTCGCCCAGCGCGCTGGCTTCGTGAAGCGTGGTGCGCATGCCGCTCGCGCGCAACGCCGCAACGATGGCCGCGTTGCCATGATGGAGGCTGAAGAGCAGCGCTGAAACGCCATCGTCCATGTGCGTATAGGCGAGGCCGGGCGACTGCGTGAGGTAGGCCTGCGTAGCCGCGACATCACCCGCGGCCACGCCCGCATTGAAGCCATCAACCCGGCCATGGATCTCCTGCAGCGGTGCAAAACGCTCTGCGAGCTCATGAGCGAGCTGATCACAGGCAGCCACGCCAAGGGTGCCCATACCCAGACGCAAGCCCTCAACTTCCGCCAGCGCGGCAAGCAGTTGGCGGGCCAGCATCTGCCCCTCGCCTGGCGCGCGATCAAGCACGCGCAGCGTCTTTTCAAGCTGATTCGTATGTTCGCGCACATGCGCAGCAAGACGCTGCATGCGGAAGAGAATCGGCAGCGGTGTCGATTCCCACATGGTGGAAAGCGTGTGCACCTCTTCGTCGCTCAAGTAAACGAGCCACGCCTGCACCTTGGCGTGGACGCGTGCGTACTCTGCCCACAGTTCGGTGAGAGTGCCCGTTGGCAGAATTGCCACCTGTTCACCCGTGCGCGCGGCAACCTGCTCGGGGTTCAGCTCGTCGGCAGGGCCGCCATCCAGCGCGTTAAGGATCGTGGCAAGGAAGTAGCGTTCCACCTCGTGAACGTGCATCACAATGGTGCGTACGGGCCACTCACCCGGTGCGGGCGGCGTATCAATTTCGCCTTCCTCCAGCGGGGAGATGCCAAGCAGCATGGCCTGCATGTCGCGAAAGGCCGCCTGGTGTTCGGCCAGCGCATGCTGGGCCAGCGTGAGCGCCTTGTTGGAGGCGGCGCGTTCCACGTGCAGCCGCCCGGCCAGCGCGCGCAGCGCCATTGTGGCGTGGAGCGGTGCATAGCGCACGCCAGTGTAGTCGTCCCATCCCCAGGCGTAGCTGTCAAGCACGCGTGTAGGCCAGCGCGTCATCTCCCCGGCAAACGCAATCATCTGCGCACTGAGCGCCGAGGTGGGGCTGAGAAGATCCTCATGCAGGTGGGCGGCCATGGCGTTCTCCAGGGTGGGCGGGCTGGTAGGGCGTGATTGGGGTGAGATTTCGGCGCGGTGTGGCAAGCTGCCGTTGCTGCCATTGCTGCCATTGCTGCGCGATAGATGCCCATGCCATTTTGTGCTGCCGGCATGTGCCTAATTCCACTGCAAACGTGCGCGCGTCTTCCAGTAGGCATCGGCAGGTTCGGCCAGTGACGCGAGCGCTGTGTCCGACTCCTCATCCCATGCCACATCAAGCGCCTTTACGTTGGAGCGCACCTGCTCGGCCGTGGCCGCGCCGCTGAGCACCACATCGGCCCACGGCTGGGCGAGCACCGCCGCAAGCGCCAGCGCGTCGACCGTGCAATGCAGACGGGTGGCCTGGTGCACAAGCACCGCCATGGTGTGGGCAAAGGCAGGGTTGTCATTGCGCGGGGTCAGGCGGCCATTGGCTACGGCTTCCTTGACGATGACACCCAATCCTGCGGCATGAGCCGCAGCCAGGGCATCGCCCGCCGAACGCTCCAGCACGTTCCAGGTGGCCTGTACCACCGTAAAGAGGGGCAGGCCGTCAATGAACACCTCAAGCGCACGGGCAAGGGTGGCCGCCTGGTCCGGCCCGCTGAGCGTGAGACCAACCTGGGTGCCGGCTTCCTTGAGGCGCGCGAGCTTGCGCAGTACAGCGACATCCTCCAGCACGCCGCTCTCGCGCGTGGCCGAATGAATTTGGTACAGGTCAACACAGCCAGGCAGAAGCGCCTGTGTTTCGTTCCACTGGCGTTCCAGCACGGGTAACGACAGATCCTTGACCTCATGTTCCGCCGCTTGCACTTGCCAACCGGCCGTGTAGGTGTAGCCCCACTTGGAACCGATGGTGACGTTACTGCTTGCACTTGCCAGCGCGGACTTGCGTACTTCAAGCCAACTGCCCAGAAAGGCTTCGGCACGGCCGTAGGAACGCGCGGCGTCGAAGTAGCGTACACCCGCGGCCCATGCGGCATCGAGCACTGTGTGCGCGTGCGTTTCCATGGCTGAGACAGTATAGTCGCCATCGAGGTCATCGCTGTGGCCCAGCGTCATATAGCCGGGACGGCCCAAAGCAGCCATGCCCAAACCGACAGGCGTTACCATGAGGCCACTGGCGCCAAGCGGGCGTAGTGTCATGCTTGTGATGCTGGACAAAACGGTTTCTCCTTGATTTGTGGCCGTGCGTAATCGCCTACAACTGCCCACCCGACCCCCACGCGTGCATGCGGGCCAGATACGAAGGCTCAGCATAGCGTTCGAGACAAAATGCGGGCGCGTAGGTGGGAAGGGGAGCGCCGGCAACGTGTGCTGCCAGCAACTCACCGGCGGCGCATGCCGCCATGAGGCCATAGCCTGATAAACCTGCGATGACAAAGGCTCCATGAACGGGCAACGGCCCAATCAAGGGCCGGTTCTCGGCTGTTTTCGTATAGTACCCTCCATCCATGTAGGACTTCGGTAGCCGCTCGGTGTAGGGGAGAAGCCCCGGCACAAGGCGTGCCATGCCCCGCAGCGCCACCTCGCTAAAGTCTCCGTCCAGCGGCACAGGCACAATTTCGGGGTGGCGCTGGGTGTGGTAGGCCCAGAGCAGCAGCACGGTTTGGCTTTCAGCACCCAGACCTTCAGGGCGCATGTGTACGCCTGCAGGCAGGGTTTCGGTAAGCCAGGCTATTTCCGGGTTGGCGGCCAGCTCAGCACGTTCATCGTCGCGCCAGGGCAGGGTAATCGGATCCTCGCAGATGATGAGACCGGCGTTGCGCGGCAGTGCACCCAGCCGGTCGTCAAACGCGATCTTGAGATGGCGCTCTGAAAAGAGTGGCAGGTCAACGTCGAGCAGGGCGGCGACAGCACGTGCGAAAGGCCCGGCCGCGTTCACGAAGATGTCTGCAGGTATCTGCGTTGCGGCGTCGCCTTGCGCAATGCTGACGCTTTCTACTGCACCGGCGGCGCAGTTGACCGCGGCAACGCGCCCGCTGATAAAGCGCACGCCCGCTGCCCGCGCCTCCTCAAAAAGGAGCATGCCCAGTTGCTGGCCGCTGAGCCAACCGCAGCGACGTGCATGCAGAAGGGCAATTGTGTCGGGCGCGAGCCAGGGAAAATGGCGCTCAATTACTTCGCGCCCAAGCAACAGATCGCTGCCGCTGGGTTGGTTCGCATAGCCAAAAACAGGTGCGGGTACGTAGCTGGTCCCGCTGCCGGTATGAATGCGCAAGGTGCCTGCGCCCATGCGCTCGGCAAGTTCCGCCTCGGCGCGCAGCGTGTCGGCGCGTTCCTGGCGCGCCGTGGCGTAAAAGTAGCCGCGCCGGTTCAGCATAATGGCATTGTCATGCGTATCGGCAAATTCTTCCAGCAGATCGATGCTGCGGTTCATCAGGCGCAGCATGGCGTCATCCGGCCCCGGCCACCAGTTGCGGTACGCTTCGGTGGATTTGTCGCTTGTGAGGGAGAGGGGGCGACGCTCGTCGATGAGGGTGATGTTGTTGAAGCCTGCGCGCACGCTGAGGAACCACGCTGCGGCGATACCTGCAATGCCTGCGCCGCAGATTGCAATCGGCGTGTTCCCTGGGGTGGAGGCGTGGGCAAACTGCGCTGAATTGTTCGACATAAGTGAGATGGGGTGGTGGATGCGGATGTGTGCGAGCCGAACGAATTGCTGCGCGCATATGGCCATTGTGGCAGATTGATGCAGATCGTGAAAGTGCGCGCAACGCCCTGTGAGATTGGGTGGCAGGATTGCGCGCGTTGCAGCCACTGGACCGCTGCCATACGTCATGCCAACGTTGTGTAGACGTATGGGTTTGACGCGCCAATCTGCCGGTGCTATACTCGACTCCACAGTCCCCAGGGCTGATTGGCACTGGCGCACATCCCCTGCGCGTCCGGAACAGCCCGCCATCGCTTCCATGTGTTCACAGTGCGGTCACGCTTTATTTTGCCATACGTCTGTGCGCATCTCTTGTAAATCAACGCCGTTTGCCATCATCGCAGCCATCATTGCAACCGGGGTCGCATCCCCAGCGGAGGGGTGCGCGAGCGGCGAGAATTCGAACCATGCCCTCTATCATCCCCCCACGAGAACGATTTGTGCGCAAGAGCCCCAACGCGGCTTGTCCTGCCGCGTTGCCGGGTGGCTGCGCGGGGTGGCGTTCAATCTGCCCCGCCAACGTCATGTGGGCCGTTTTGATCATCGCCTGGACAGTTTTGGGCTGTGCGCGTCAGACGCCCACCTCGGTGCAGGCCTCTGAGCCGCCCACAGCCTTGCCGGTGGCAGAACCCGCGACGATCGAAGTCACCCGCGTGGTTCTCTCGGAGCGCATTGTTGAGGCCACGCCCTTGCCGCCGCATGCCTGTGCGCCGCGTCTGCTGGAGGAAGCGCAGGAGATTGTCATCGCGCTGCTGGCCCCCATATCAGAGCCATCATCGCTCGCGGCGGCTTTGGGCGTGCAGACGTCGCTCTCAATGGCCATTGACGAAGTCAACGAAGGCGGCGGCATTGGCGGCAAGACCGTGCGCCTGTGGATTGGCGATACGGCCGGTGAGGTCGACCAGGCTGCGCATCAGGCAGTGCAGAGCATTACGATTGGCTGCGCGACTGCGATCATTGCGTCGGCAAACAACGGCGCTGCGCATGCGATACTGGAGGTGGCCCACCGCTATGGCGTGCCCCTGCTTATTGTGGATGCACCCGACGACGACCTGACGGCAAGCCAATATCCTGAGATCTTCCGCCTTGCGCCCACCAACAGCATGCTTGTGCAGACGCCGGCAATGTGGTTGGAGGCGGTGGGCGACTTTAACGCGGACGGTAAGCGCAGTGCCCTGGTGATTACCGACGAGAGCGACGCGGGCGCAGACCATGCGCAGTGGATTCGTGACGAACTTGGGCGGCACGGGTTCGAGACAGATGCCTACACGGTCATGCTGCCCAGCCAGGACTTTTCGTCTCTGATTGCGCGCCTTGTTGTGCGACCTGTGATGCCGGATGTTATCTTTATTCGCATCAGCGGTGACGATGCACTGATCCTGCAGCGCCAGCTGTTGGAGAATGGCATTGGCCCCCTCAAACAAAGCCTTATCGTTGCTGCGCGCGCGGCGCTTGATGACGGGCGCTTCTGGGCCACAGTGGGGCCGGCGGGCACATATGCGGTTGTGGGACGACTGGGACCATGGGACTCAACCGTTGATGAAGTGGGCCGCCGCTTTGCCACCGAATATGCGACCTACCTCGATCGCTGGCCGGATGCCGCCAGTTTCGCCGCGTTTGACGCCATGCACCTGCTGGCTGATGCAATGATGCGTGCGCCAACGCTGACGGCGGATGACCTGATCGTAGCGCTTGAGCAGAGTGACATACAGGGCGCATCGGGGTCTGTGCGCTTCCCCTTCGGCAGCAAGGCAAAACCCGCCGATGCAGGCATGGAGCCATGGGCCTGGCACCAATGGTTGGAACCCGCGCACATGTTCCTGCAGTATACCGAACCCAACCAGCGCGCAACCGAGATGGCAATCATATGGCCGCCACAGGTGGCCACTGTAGCCGGCGCTGTGGTGCGGCCTACGTCGCCGTAAGCCAATCAATCGCCGGATCCAGGTTGGCATGAATAATACAGGGGCGCGCAGTCCAGTGCGGACTGCGCGCCCCTGTATTTCATCGACACTGAACACTCATGCATTGAGGCTGGTTATATTGTGTTGCGCCTCCTGCTGTGGCTCGTCAGTTTGCGGCATCATTCGTAGTGGCGGTGCAAGCCGCCGTAGGCGTGAAT
>DIAV01000364.1:6325-14757 GCA_002415895.1 Anaerolineales bacterium UBA5069
CGGCGGCTTGCACCGCCGCTACGTAATACGTCCCGCATTCGCGATATACTCTACTACGCGCGCGCGTACAGATACCAGTAGGGCTTCTGCGGAAAGACATTGCGCAGCGATGGATCCCAGACAAACTCCTGGCCCATGCGCATGCCCCCCAACTGGCTGTCCACGGAGGCCAGCTCGGCGGCCAGTTCGCGCGGGATGTTGCCATCCAGCTCCTTGAGAATCTCCTCAATGCGCTGGCGATTACGAATCTCGAAGGGGTAATTGGCGCGACCGCGCGTCAAATCCTCGGTGGCCTCATCAATGAACCAGCGCAGGCTGTCGAGACGCGATTTGAGTTCGCGCTGCAAACGCTGGTGGAAGCGCGTCTTCAGGCTGTGGATCACGCGCCGCGCTTCAGCCTCGGTTTCGTCGTACTGTTTCTGCTGGGCAGCCGTTAAGCGGTCGCGTTCGGCCTTCAGTCGATAGAGGCGAGTAAGCAGATCACCGCCGGTCATTTTGAGCCGCATGTCGCCACTGCCCGGCACACGCACCCCTACGGTGCGGAAGAGTTCATCCGCGACAATGTAATCCTCCAGTTCTTCGACCATGGCCATGGCAATGACCAAATCGTCGGTCGGCTGCACCGGTACGACGTGAGCATCTTCCATTTCCGCATCTCCTTTCGCATGTGTAGAGCCTGCCGGCTACCAGCGGTGATGCACCTCGTTGTAGGCATAGGTATTGTAGATTTGCTCCACGGCCTGCATTTGCGCCTGCGTGAGGGCGGGCAGATCGGCGGCGGCGGCGTTCTGTTCGGCCTGCTCGGGACGCTTGGCCCCCGGAATGGCGCAGGTGACAGCGTCGAACATGAGAATCCAGCGCAGTGCGAACTGCGCCATGCTCGCGCCTGTGGGCACAAGCGGGCGTATCGCCTCGACGGCCTCCAGGCCTTGAGCGTAATCCACACCCGAGAAGGTCTCGCCGCGATCAAACGACTCACCGTGGCGGTTAAAGAGGCGATGATCGTCGGCTGCAAAGTGCGAGTCGGCGCGCAGCTTGCCTGTGAGCAGGCCGCTGGCCAGCGGCACACGCGCCAGAACGCCGATGTTGCGCCGTTGCGCCTCCTGAAAGAAGAGACCTGCCGGGCGCAACCGCAGCATGTTAAAGATGATCTGCACGGTCTTGACATTGGGGTACTCAATCGCCTTGAGCGCCTCCTCCACCTTTTCCACGCTCACACCGTAGTTGCGGATCTTGCCTGCCTGCACCAAATCATCCAGCGCCGCAAAGACCTCAGGTCGATAGTAGACTTCGGTGGGGGGACAGTGCAACTGCACTACATCCAGCGCTTCCACCTCAAGATTCTTCAGGCTGCGTTCGATGAAGGCCGTAAGGTTGGTCTTGTTGTAACCATCTGCATTGTGGGGCGAGAGGCGGCGGCCCGCCTTGGTGGCAACGTAGAAGGTGACATCGGGGCGCTCTTTGCGCAGTTTGGCAATCAACCGCTCGCTGCGCCCGTCGCCATAGACGTCGGCGGTGTCAATAAAGTTGATGCCCAGATCGAGCGAGCGGTTGAGCGCGGCCAGCGACTCCGCATCGTCGGTCTCGCCCCACGAGCCGCCAATGGCCCATGCGCCAAAGGAAATTTCCGAAACGTCAAAACCAGTGCGGCCCAGTGTGCGGTACTTCATGATGCATCCTCATTCTTGTGGGGAGCCTGGGCGGGTGGCGCCCAGAGTCCAGATCAATTCAATCAACGAATGTTGGCCCGCATTGGTTCAGGGCCATTCGCGCATGCGAATCGTTACAGTAGATCACCAGTATCCAGAATGATCGTCACAGGCCCGTCATTGACGAGTTCAACCGCCATATGTGCGCCGAAAATGCCCGTGGCGACAAGTATGCCCTGCTCGCTCAGCAGGTTGCAGAAGTGCTGGTAAAGGGGTTCCGCCTGCTCGGGGCGCGCAGCATTGATAAATGAGGGGCGACGCCCTTTGCGTGTGTCGCCGTAGAGCGTGAACTGGCTGACGACAAGAATTTGGCCTCGGGTTTCCACAATGCTCAGGTTCATTTTACCATCTTCGTCTTCGAAGACGCGCAGCCCCGCCACTTTGCGGGCCAGCAGCACCGCCTCCGCTGCGCCGTCGCGGTGTGTAATGCCGAGCAGCACAAGGTAGCCTGCGCCGATCTCTCCAACAAGCGCGCCGTTAACCTGCACGGCGGCGCGGCTGACACGCTGCAAGATCGCGCGCATAGTGATAACTCCTTACACTGCGCATTGCGGACGGCGGTTTGCCGGCTGTTGTGAATAGAACAAATGTGCGGTATAATGCAGGAGCAACGTACTCTCGCTCAAGCGCAGGAGGCCGCATGAAATTTCGCATCGCGCCTGACCCATTCCAGAAGCTCTCGTTGCTCGACGACGCCACCCGCTTTGAACCGGCCGGGAGTGACCCTATGGCGGAAGCGTCGGCTGCGGGGGCGGCCACTGGCCTGCCCGCGAGCAATTTGCCCACGCACGTTCCCAAGCCGCTGCCCTGCATTAGTGATGTCTCCACGCCGCATGGCAAGAAGCCAATCATGAAGGCCATGATGACCACGGCCTGCGAGCGCAACTGTTTCTACTGCCCCTTCCGCGCCGGGCGCAGCAAAATGCAGCGCGTTACGTTTGCGCCTGACGAAATGGCAAAAACTTTTGATCTGGTCCACCGCGCCGGTTTGGTGGATGGCATGTTTCTCTCATCGGGTATTATCAAGGGCAGCGTGACGACGCAGGACAAGCTGATCGATACTGTTGAAATCATACGCAGCCGCTACAAGTACCGCGGCTATGTCCACCTCAAGATCATGCCCGGGGCCGAGTATGACCAGATCCGTCGCGCCATGCAGTTGGCGGATCGTGTCTCCGTGAACCTGGAAGGCCCAACACCGCAGCGGTTGCAGGCGCTCGCACCCAAGAAGGAGTACTGGAACGAACTGATTACCCGCCTGCAGTGGATTGCGCGCCTGCGTGACGAGGAGAAGTTGCGCGCCTCGGTCGTCACCCAGTTTGTGGTGGGGGCGGTGGGCGATACGGACCTGGAACTGTTGCAAGTGAGCGAGACACTTTACCGCCAGATGGGGTTGCGCCGCGCGTATTATTCGGCGTTTAGCCCCATTGACCAGACTCCCTTTGAAGGGCGCAGCGCCACACCCGCACAGCGCCAGTTGCGTCTCTACCAGGCCAGCTTCCTGTTGCGCGACTATGGTTGGAGCGTTGAGGAAATGCCCTTTGCCGAGCTGGGCAACCTGCCGCTCCACATTGACCCCAAACTGGCGTGGGCGACGGAGAACCTGACCACACCGCTGGAAGTCAACCATGCCAGCCGCGACGAATTGTTGCGCGTGCCGGGCATTGGCCCCATAAGTGCAGATTCGCTGGTACGTGTGCGGCGCGAGAATACCATTTCCGAACTGGCGCATTTGCGCTACGCCGGCGTGCGCGATGCCGAAAAGGCGGGGCGCTTCCTGCTACTCAACGGGCGCGCGCCTGTACGCCAACTGCCGCTCTTCGCAGGCTGAGGCCCTGGGCCTGGCCGTAATCGTCCTCATTCACGCCTGCGCTTTGAGCGCGGCGGCGAGCATGCCCGGAAACGTTGGCTCAAGCCATGCAACGGCGTCGAGTTGGAGAGCGTGCGCACCCGCGGCCAGCGCAGCGCGTGCCTGCGCAACTGTGTAGATATTGCCGGACGCGATCAGCGCGACGGGCAGTGATAGCGCTGCCACTTGGGCGAGTGCGTGCAGTATCAGGGGGAAGAGCGCCAGGCCATAGGCGCTGCCTTGCAGCAACCACGGTGCGGCGTCCGCCATGAGCGCCGCACCCATGGGTGTGCTGCCAATGACCAACGCGTTGGCTCCGGCTGTGGTGGCGGCTGCGGCGCGTTCGCACGCGTCTTCGGTTGGCAGCTTGACCCACAAGGGCAAGTCGCCCGCATGTGCGATTGCCTCAACACCCTGGCTGATCGCGGTGGTGCTGGCATTTTGGGCCACGCGCCATTCGAGCGCGACAACACCGGGCACATTGGAAAGGCGAAGTGCACAGCGTGCCAGCGCGTCGGGGCGCATGTCTGCAAGCTGAACGACCACCGGCACACCCATGCGCGCCCACAGGGGTGCAAAGGTGCGCAGCGTGGCGTGCAGCCCGCGATTCTGGCTGCCTGTTTCCAGCACCATGCCGGCTGGAGACTCCACCAGGCGAGGCATGGGCGCGCCGGCGCGGTTTTGCAGCGTCACCGGCCCGGCCACAAGCGCGCCCAGGGCGCGCAATTCCAGATCGGGCCAGTGCGCCTCACCACAGCCCGCGGCGCCTGCGGCCAGCAGTACGGGGTTGGCAACAAGCATGCCCTGTTTGTGGCCGGGCGCCAGGTCAATCACGGTGAGACTCCCTGCTGTACGTCGTTGAAGTGTCGCTATGCGTGTGCAGTCGCGGCCACTTCCTGAAAGATGACCACCTGGTGTGGCTTGAGCGCGAGGCTGCGCTGGTGCGTTTCGCCTGTAAGCAGGTCTGTAAGCGGGTGCGCCAGCGTCATGGCGTGTGGCTGCGACGAGTGGTTGAGCACGAAGACCACCTTGCGGCCATCCGGTGCGGCGCGCACGCAGACCTCCACGCCGACAACGGGCGCGAGCGGCGGCTGCACATGCAGGGGCGGCAGCAGCCAATCCCACAAATTGGCGTAAAGGTCCGGCCCACCCATGCAACCCACGTAAATGACCTGCCCGCCCCCCTCATGTTTCTTGTGGGTAATGGCAGGCTCGTTGGCATACCAGCCATTGCTGTAGTAGGCAATTGTCTCCGTGCCGGGCTGCGGCTCAAGCAGTTCGGCCCAGATGCCCACCTCAGTACGGTGCATGTGGGGGACGTTGTTCCAGCGCAGTACGTTGAGACGCTCGGGCTCCATGGAATCAATGTAGCGCACAGTCGATCCTGTGAGCGCCGCCAGCGGGCCGGGTTGTGGCTGCGCAAAGAGCTTGTTGTGCTCATCCTTGAAGCCGGAGCGCGGGCCAATGATGAGAGTGCCGCCCTGCGCAACATACGCCGCAAGGCGTTTGGCAACGGCCGGCCGCACAATATTCAGGAAGGGCGCGCAAACCACCTTGTAGCCGCTGAGGTCACTGTCGGGGGAGATGATGGCCGCGCCCACGTTGCGCTCCCATAGGGCGATGTAAGGTGCGGCGAAGGGCCACATCGCGTGTGCATTGCCGGTCATCTGCTGATCCTCACGCCGCTCGTCGCGGTCTACGCGCATGATCGGTGAAGGATTCACAGAGTCGGGCGCCACACCGCTGCGCAGTAGCGCGTTGTGCGGCTGCATGGTCATTGCCCAGCGGCTCTCAAAGTCGAGCAGGATGGCAACCTCGGCCGCGGGTACTGTCCCTTCGAGGTAGGGTGCGAGTGTTTTGAGCTCGTTGCCGATGACTTTGGCTTCCTCATAGCCGATGGTCTTGCGCCCTGCGTGGTCGAGCATTCCGGTATGATATTGCTCGCTGCCTGCCAGCGCCTGCCGCCAGCGGAAATAGACCATGCCGTCGGCGCCGTGGCCAATGCCCTGGTAGCTTTTGAGGCGCAGGAAACCCGGCCCCGGTTCGGGATTGTAGACGCTCCAGTTGATGTGCCCAATCTGCTGTTCCATCACCCAGAAGTTGCGGCGCAGAATACCCCACATGTGATCATGGGTGGCGGCCACAACGCCGGGGGTGGCGCCGTGATAGTGGTAGTTGTCCCACGAAACAAAGTCGAGCTGCGCGCACAGATTGTAGTAGTTGAGCGGCTCAAAAAAGCTCATCAGGTTATGCGTGACGAAGTGGCCCGGGCAGGTGGCGCGCAGGATGTCGATTTCCATGTTGTGGTAGTCGCGCCAGGTGTCACTGCTGAAACGCTGGTAATCAAGCAGGTGGCTGGGGCTGCGCTCGGCGGCGGACTGTGTGGGCGCGGGGATATGCCGCCAATCGGCATAGACTTCACCCCAGAAAGAGCCACCCCATGCCTCGTTGAGCATCTCGAGGTCCATGTATTTGGCCTGGAGCCAATGCTGGAATGCGGTTTCGCATTCTCCGCAGTAACAGATGGCTGAGCCGTGGCAGCCGAATTCGTTGTCGGTCTGCCAGCCCACCACATGGGGATTCTGTGCATAGCGCGACGCAATGGCCTGGCTGATGATGCGGCTGCGCTCGCGGTAGACAGGCTGATTGGCGCATGCTTCGCGGCGCGTGCCTGCACCCTGCTGCCGCCCATCGGCCATTATCTGGCGAATCTCGGGTGATTGATAGAGCAGCCAGGGGGGCGGCGTCGGCGTGGGCGTGCACATGACAACCTTGAGGCCGTGACGACCCAGGACCTCGACGGCGCGGTCGAGCCAGGTGAAATCAAAACGATCCTGCGCCGGTTCGAGCAGCCCCCAGGCAAATTCGGCCAGGCGCACGACATTCAATCCTGCCTCGGCCATGAGCGCGGCGTCAGTCTCCCAGCGCGCTTCGCCTTCTGCCAGCCACTGGGCCCATTGTTCCGGATAGTAGTCACAACCAAAATAGATCATGAGATGGCTCGTTCCAGTGAGGATGGAGTTCCGTGTAGGTGGAGGAAGGCCACGGTGCGGGTGGAATGTGCCGCAAGGGCGGAAGGCACGGGCGGAAAACAGACGAACGGGCGCACACGTTGCGCCCGTTCGTGCATGTCATTCCATTGTCTGCAACTGCGCTGCACTTATTCGGGGCGGAACGTGCCGATGATCTGGTCGAAGACCGGTTCCTTCTCGCCACGCTTGTCTGTGGTGGTGGCCAGCGTCAGGATGTATACCTTGTCGTTGGCAACAATGCCCGTAACCTTGGCGAAGAGCTCGTTGGCAATGCCGAAATTCGCCAGATTGGCGGTGGCAGTTGCACAAACAGCGGGCATGTTGTTGACGGTGCACTCCACCAGGCTCTCGATGTTGGCATCGCCAAGCATGGATGCGTTGGCTTCAATCGCGCCCTGGATCAGCGAGACGGCTGTGGCCGGTGTGTAGCCCGGGGCATCCAGCACAAAGACATTGAGCGCCGTGGGCAAGCCACCGAAGAGGGCCGCCGTGAGGTCCGTCAGATAGACGGCGCCCAGCGCTTCGCCTTCAGGGCTGGCAAGGAAGTCATTGAGCGGGCCAAGCGAGGAGCCGAGGCCGAAGGTGTTGGCCATATTCTGGAATTGCGCGCCGCGCAGGTCCAGCGGCGTCCAGCCGCGCGGGACGGCAAAGGAGTAGCCAAGCTTTTCATCCACGACGGGCGTGAAGCCGTCAGGAATTGTGACCTGCGGGGTGGGCACCGGCGTCGCCGTGGCGGGGATGGGTGTCTCACCGGGCTTGGGTGTTGCGGTCGGCTCCGGGGTGTTGGTGGGTGTCGGGGCCGGTGTGGGTGTGGGCGCTTCGGCGGGGCCGAACATGGTGCCAATGAAGGGCAGGCCAGAGAGATCGGGCATACCGGAGCAGCCGCCCAGCATGAGTGCCAGGACGACCATCATACTCACGCCTAGCAACAAGCGCGAGCGCGAACGATGTGAACGCAAAGCCATGAGCCTATCCTCCTTGGTAACTTAGTGACGTTCAGCGAATGGGTGAGTTGATTGGATTGTGAAGACGAGAGTCCGTCCGTGCTGCCATGATTGAGTAGGTGCTGCCACGCGTTCTCCATGAAGCGGAAGCTTGCGCAAATGCAGGAAAGGCGGCCATGCGGCGCCCCAAGCGTACTGGACCGAATGAACCCGCGCACGCAAATTGAGTGGTTATGCAGAATGGACGCGTATCAAATTAGGTTGGGAATGGCGGTGGCGTGCAGCACTGTGCACACAGGTAGTATGCACCAGCCTTGGGTGATTGACAAACGCAAATCGGCGCGCCGTACGCGCTACTTTTCAGCGGCGGCCAGGAAGGCGTGAACTTCGCCCGACAGCGGATTGGCGAGGAGCAGACCGCCGCTGTACTGCTGTTGCAGCGCGTCGAATTGTTCTGGGCTGCTTGTCTGGGCAAAGCCCAATTGCTTCTGCACCTTCTTCTCCTGCCACACGCTCGCGAATGCGCCCGTGGGCAGGTAGAGCCCGGTGGGTGGCTGCACCGAAAGCTCCGGTTCCGGATCACCCGGCTGCCACTCCACGTTGATGCGCTGCCAGCTCTGGTCCGCTGCCTCGACGTAGAGGTATGCATCACTTGCCAATTGCAGCATCGCGCCCTGTTCGAAGGCCAGTTGTTGCGCACTGCTGGTTATTGCCGGCGCGAGGGGGCACGCCAGCGCCGCCTGCGCGTCTGCCGCAAGCTGAGCGACAAACGCAATGAAGGCGGGGTCAATCGGCTCGGCACAGGCGATTGCGGTCGGTGTGGCTGAAGCCGCGGCGTCGGGTGTGGAAACAGGGGGCGTTTCCACTGGCGAAGTCTCAATCGTCGCTGTGAGCGTCA
>DIAV01000364.1:15031-20900 GCA_002415895.1 Anaerolineales bacterium UBA5069
GCGTGGGCGTTGGCGACGGCGTTGGTGCAGGCGTGGGCGGATCCGTTGGTGTGGGCGTTGGCGTTGGGATTGGCGTGAAGGTGCCCGTTGGTGTGAGCGAAGGCAGTGCTGTCGGCGTGGCTGTATCGGTTGCGGTCAACGTGATCGTTGCCGTCGCACTCGCAGTGGGCGTGGGGCTGGCTGTCTCGGTCGCGGGCAATGGCGGCAGCGGTGTCGGCGTGTCGGTCGGCAGTTGGAAGATAGGCAGCGATTCGGTCGGCGTGGCCGAGCCGTCACCGGGTAAAACAACGACAACTGTACTCAACGGCGGCAGCGTGGGGCGCGGCGTGGGGGTGGGGGTGGGGGTGATCGTGCTATCGCTCGGCAGCACAATGATCGCAGGGAGTGTGGGCGTGCTGCGCAGGCTATTGTTGCGCTGCGAGAGCGTGATGAGTGTGCCGAGCGTGCCTGCCGCAAGGATCAGCATGGCAAAGGCAGCTGCCCACAGCGTCCATCTGAAGCTCGGGGACGGCGCAACCTGGCCTGGGCCAGCCACGGCAGCCAAATGCTGTGTTGTCGGCGGATTGTGCGACGGCAGCGCAATGGCGTTGGCATTGCCCGCCGTGGCCAGCCCGCTCACGCCGGATGGCGCGCTCGGCGCATAGAGGCCGGGCACGAGGATTGTGGTTCCCGATGGGTCCAGCGGGCGGGCATGGGCAACGGCCAGATTCTGCGTCAAGGTAGCGCTGCTGTCGGCGGGGGGTGCGATGTCGCCGCGCAGCGCAATGGGCAGCATGGCTGCGGCCATGGCGGCCGGCGTGGCAAAGCGATCCTCCGGGCGTTTGGCCAGGGCGCGCTGGAGCACACTCACGAGGTCGGGCGGCAATTCAGCCAGAAGCGTGGAGTCGATGAGCAGTGGATCGTAGACGTGCGCGTGCAGGATCTGCGTTGCACTGCCCACAAAGGGCAGCCGCCCGGTGACGCAGCGATAGAGAACCGTACCCAGTGCATAAATGTCGGCGCGGCCGTCAACTGTGCGGCTGCCCGCGGCCTGTTCGGGGGCCATGTAGGCAGGAGTGCCCACAGTGCGCCCTGCGCTGGTCAATTCGGGCGCATCCATAGCGCGCGCAATGCCAAAGTCCGAGAGCAAAGGCACAACTGGATACTCAAGCGATTCGAGCTGCACGCCGCCGGGTGCGCCGCGCCCCACGGGGCGCAGCAGAATATTGCTCGGCTTCACGTCGCGATGAATGATGCCCGCTTCATGCGCAAACGCAAGGGCGTCGGCAATGGGCACAAGGAGCGCGCACGCTTCGCCAGGGAGCAGTGTGCGCCGCTGGATGAGCAGATCGGCAAGGCTTTCGCCCTCCACCAGCTCCATGGCAATGTAGGCAACCTCGCCCTGGGGCGCCGTACCCACCTGCAAAATGCGCACCACATTGGGATGGCGCAGCGCGCCTGCTGTGAGCGCCTCGCGCCGGAAGCGTGTGTAGCTCTTCTCATCGGCCGAGGGCAGCAGCACCTTGAGCGCGACCGTTTGCCCTTGCACCTGGTCAAAGGCACGGTAGACGGTGGCAACGCCGCCGCTGCCAATGCGCTGGCCAATCAGGTAGCGCCCAATTTGGCGGCCCGTCAGGTCAGAGAGGCCAACCCCGGGTGGGCCGTCGCTGGGGCTATAGTCCGCGCCCCCCCCGCCGCCGCCGCCGCCGTCTGCGCCGTAACTGTCTGAGAAAGGATTGTTTAGGGAATCCACTGTAGCGTATGCTCCAGCCAGTTTGTGAGGCTGCCCTCGATGGGCGCAAGCAGCAAGGTACGGCCACCGTCCAGTGGCTTGACCCAGATATTCCAGTTGCCGCCACGGTCACTCACAAACGCGACATGTTGCCCGTCGGGGCTAATTGCAGGCAGGCCATCCTGCGATGACTCTGTGGTCAGTTGCATGACAATGCCATCGGCAAGATTCAGGCGAAAGACATCCCAGTCACCGCTGCGCCCGTTGGACATGAACACGATGCTGCCGCCATCGGGCGCCCACACGGGACGCGTGTCTGCCGAATTTGATGTCAGCGGCGTGGCATCGGAGCCGTCGGCACGCATGAGCCAGAGGCCCGGCTGCTGGCCTGCATCATCAACCCCATTATAGACGATCACATCGGAGGTGGGGCTCCACGCAGGCGCGAGACCTGCGGCGATGCGCGATGGCGTGTCGCGGCCGTCCGCTGCGACAGTGTATATGCGGGAGCGCAAATCGGTGGGATCAACGGACGCGTAGGCGAGGCGATCACCGCTGCCGCTCCATGATGGCGGGCTGTCCACTGCATCGCCAACACCACGTGTGAAGATGATGGAGTGCGATGAGATGTCGCCACCTGCGTTCAGGTTGCGTCCGGCAATGCCCACAACATCGGGGCGGGTGCTGTGGAAGGCAATGATCGAATCTGCGGGCGAGAGCGCAGGCTGCCTGCCGTCGGCCACCACTTCCACGGCAGATGACCCGACGGCCGCGCCTACGGCGTAGATGCGGTAGCTTTCGGCTCCTGTTTGCGTGGAGTATAGCAGGCGACCGGGCAAGGTTGTTAGGGTGGTGTCATCATTCTGTGCCTGGCGCAGGCGGGTGCATTGGGCCCGCACTGCAGTCGCAGCGTCCACCGCCGCGTCAATCGTGGCTGTGGAGGCAGTGTCGCCCGGCACTGTGCGCGCAACGATTACGCTGACTTCAAGAAGGTCGGCGGCGGCGCAGGGATCGCTGCCGCCCAGCCGGGCCGCTCCTTCGCCGTCGAGTGCTGCGCGCAGAGCATTGAGGGCACTTTGGTCGTCCGGCCTTGCGGCAGCGGCGAGGGCGCTTTGGGCCAAAGCCTGCGCCGCGGCGTTATCAGGGCGCAACGTGGCGGCCTGCTCGAGTTCGGTGGCCGCAGCGCCAATATCGCCCTGACGCAACTCTTGCAGCGCCGTGCGCAGGCGGCTTTCATAGAGCATTGCGTCTACGCGCTGCGTTTCAAAGTCGGTGTTAATCCGCTGCACCAGTGTAAGGAAGGCCGCGGCCTGTTCCCACTCTTCATCGGCAAAGAGTGCCTGGGCATCCTGCCAGTAGGCGTTGATATCGCCGGATGGCGTTGGTTCCGGCGTGGCTGAAGTGGGTGACGGTGCAACCGCTGCGCTGCCGCTTTCCGGCGAGGCCGTCGGCTCTGTGGTTTCAGCAGCGCTTGTCGCCGCTGGCGTTGCGGGCTGCGCGGCATCTGGTGCCGCGTCCGCGCCTGACGGTGCGGTAGTTGAAGGTACGAACGCAGCAGGCGTTTGCGCTGCCGCCACCTGGTCGCCTGGCGTTATTGTGCTTGTGAGCTGGGGTGTCGCACTGGCTGCGACGAGATTGTCACCTCCAAAGCGGAAGGGGCCAACGTCCAGCAGCGCGCCAACAGCCAGCGCAAGCAGCACAAAGGTTGGAATGGCCAGCGCAAGCCCGACAAATACACCCCGCCAGCGCCATCCTGACGCAGGGGCTGGTGTGGCGCCACTCGATAGGGCCGTGCTTGTGGTTGTGGTGGTGCGCTTGGGGCGCGCCCCGGCCGTTTGCGCGCCCAACGACCCATTGGGCACGATGGGGCGCTGCGGGCCAACGGGCGCCGTTGCCTGCACCGGCGGGCCTGATTGTGGCTGCGCGTTTGTGGTTTGCGCAGCAGCGCTGTGGGCGAGTGATGGCGCCGGAATAATTACACGCAGGCTCTCACGCGGTGCGGATGCTGTCGCCAGGTCCGGGAAGGTCATGGTTTGATCAACCAGTTGGCCTGCGGGCTGCGCCGCGGTTGGCGCATAGGGCAAGGCAGAGAGTGGTGTCACCCCGCCCGGGCTAGTGCCACGCGCCAGGGAAGGGCGCCCTGGCCCCCCTGCACCCACCCCCAAATCGGTGGCCAACTCTGCCGCCGTACGGTAGCGATCGGCAGGCTCTTTGGCCATGGAGCGCCGCAGAATCTCAACCATCAGCGGCGAGAGCAGGCGCAGCGCGTCATTGGGGATTGTCAACGAGTCGTAGACGTGCGCGTACAGAATTTGTGTTGTCGTACCGGAATAGGGGGAGCGACCCACCAGGCAGCGGTAGAGCACGGCGCCCAGTGAGTAGATGTCCGCGCGGCCATCAATTTCGCGTGTGCCGGCGCACTGCTCGGGCGACATGTACGCGGGCGTGCCAATCGTGCGCCCTGCGGTTGTGAGGTCCGGCGCGTCGAGCGCGCGTGCAATGCCAAAGTCGGAGAGCAGCGGCACCACGGGGTCATCCAGCACGGTCAGGCGTACGGCATGGGCCGCACCGGGGGCCACGCGCCGCAGCAAAATGTTGCTGGGTTTCACGTCCCTGTGAACAACGTTGCGGCTGTGGGCATAGGTGAGCGCGCGCGCGATGGGCGCAAGCAGCGCGCAACTGTCGGCCACATTGAGCGTGTGCACCTTGTCGAGCAGGTCTGCGAGGCTCTGCCCTTCAACCAGTTCCATGGCAATGAACGTAAGGCCGTCTGCACCTGTTGTGGGGCTCACATCGAGGGTGCGCACAATGTGCGGGTGGTCCAGCGTGTCCACCATATGCGCTTCAAGGCGAAAGCGCTCGCGTACGGTGTCGTCCGCGTCGGCGAGGAGAATTTTGAGCGCAACAACGTCGCCGGTGCGCAAGTCCACGCCGCTGTAGACAGCAGCCATGGCGCCGCCGCCAATGCGCGCCTCTACGCGATAGCCACCCACATCGCGGCCAATCAGCGTGCCGCGCGCCGCGCGCGCACTGCGATCTGACGGCGCGTCACTGTAGAGGGGCGCACCGGAGAGCTGCGCATACTGGTCTCGATTATCCGGTTCAACATTCTCCATAGCGGCGTAAATCGGCTCTTCCAACGCGAACCCACACCTATGCAATTGCGCTACATGCCCTCGCAGTGATGCAGCGGTTGATCATGCAACGCGCCGGACATGCGAACTGAAAGATGCGCCGCGATTTGCAGACTATCTTGTTCAGGGATACCATTTTAGCATACGACATTCGCATGTGAGAGTGGTGGCGTGTCTTTGACAGCCGCCCCGGGCTGGATACGGCACTATCCAGCGTATTGCCTGCAACCCATTTGGAGGTGCCGTCGTGAGCCGCTTCGGACGACTTGTATGCTTGAATGGCCCGAAATCCGGCGCCGAATTTGACCTTGTGCAGAACCTTACCATCGTGGGCCGCGCCAACGATGTGCAACTGCTGCTTGAAGACCAGTTTGCTTCGCGCCACCACGCCGAGATTGAGCGCATTGACAGCGCCTATCAGGTACGCGACATGCAAAGCAAGAACGGCGTCTTTGTGGATGGCCAGCGGCTCGAACTGGGCGAATCGGCCTGGCTGAGTGATGGCTGCGAAGTGCAGTTCGCATCCACCAAATTCCGCTTCTACGATCCTTCGGCCACGGTGACTGCGCCTTCGCTTATGGCCGTGCGCGAGCCGGGTTTGCGCATTGATGCGTCCACGCGCCAGGTCTTTGTTGATGGCGTGCTGCTGGACCCGCCGCTGAGCGTCAAGCAATTTGATCTGCTCTGGTTTCTCTTCCAGAATCGCGGACGCGTTGTGAGCAAGGATGAAATCGCCCAGGCCGTTTGGCCCGAGTCGCAAGGCGATATTTACGACGCCAACATTGACCGCATGGTGAGCCGCGTGCGCAGCCGCATTGAGCCGGACGAAAGCGCCGAGCCACGCTTCATCAGTACGGTGCGTGGCTACGGCTATCAGCTTTTCGTGCGCTAATGGCGCGCATGCGTTAAATCATGATGAAGACAGGGCCCCCGTCAAACGGGGGCTTCTGCTTCTGCAAAGGCGCTGCCACCAAATGGTGCGTCCTGCATATGCGCGAGTGATTGCGTAGCGGCGGCTTCAGTG
>DIAV01000364.1:21023-23775 GCA_002415895.1 Anaerolineales bacterium UBA5069
ACTTACCGGATGCGCCACGAAAAGCAGAACGACCCGGCTTTACCCGTCGCGCGTTGCCGCAGGATCCAACGTTTAAGGCAAGTAAAGCACGAAACCAGCTTGGCGTAGGGTAATCGTCTGATTGTGGTATACTGCGCGTCCGACAGGTAATCGTAAAGCTACACTAACATAAATGGTGAGGGGCAGTTTCTGGCAAAGTCTGCATTCAGGAAAGGAACCTGAACCATGCAGTCGCAATTTGCTAAGGAACATGCCTGGGACCAGAAGTACGCAGTTGCAGTTGACGTATGGCATGGGCAGAATGATGCCCACGTCACGGCCTTACCGCTGGATATGGCGATTGATGCGGCCCGGGATGGCGACCCGGACGCGTTTTCGGCACTTATCCAGCATCATTACACCGCAGCGGTGCGCATTGCCCGGCAGATTCTCAAAACGGACGAAGCGGCTACTGATGCTGTGCAGGACGCGATTATTAAGGCACATCGCGCCATGTACCGCTTTCAAGACGGTAACTTCCGTTCGTGGCTGCTGCGCATCGTCACCAACACCTGCTATGACTATCTGCGCCGGCAGAAGCGACGCGCCACGGTAAGCCTTGATGAGTTCTATGAGGCTTCCAATGGTGAGGAGTTTTTCTGGGCAGAGCCACACTCCGTGCGTGTGGAGGAAGACCCTGAGCAGGTGGCAGTGAGTAATGAGAGTATGGATTGCCTGCTCTCGGCCATTGACGAGTTGCCCGTATGGCATCGCAGTGTTGTCCTGCTCGTCGACGTGCATGGTTACTGTTACGCCGAAGCGGCAGAACTGCTGAAAGTGCCGGTGGGGACCGTCAAATCGCGACTGTCGCGTGCTCGGGCTGAGTTGCGCGACCAATTAGTGCGCAGTGGAGCAGTTTCCCGCTTGAACGTGATGTAGTGGGATTCGGTTCCACACTCACAGTAAGTAGCACAAAGCGGGGCTTCCCATCTGGAAGCCCCGCTTTGTTTATTGTGTTGTGACATCGGTCGGCTCCAGCCAGATGGATCGCCAGTGGCCAATGGGCTGAAAGCCCAGCCTGCGATAGACGCGTCCTGCAGCCGGATGCTTCCAGTAGAGCACGGGCGTTACACCATCGGCAAGGAGTGATTCACAGAGCGCGCTGCAAACGGCCTTGCTCAGGCCCAGGCCGCGCTGTGCCGGCGGGGTGTAGACGCCGCCCATCATGGCCAACAACGGCGTTGTATGCGTGATCGCGTTGGTCAACGCGACCGCGCCAATGTCACCGCGGGTGTTGCGCGCGACATAGACGCGGCCATCGCGCAGCGGCCGTTCTGTGCCCGCGCGCGTGCGCGCCATGGCGCCGGCGTCGGCATAGAGCTCGGTCAGCGCATCCAGGTCATCCACGCCGGCGCGGTGAATGCGCCAGCCCGCCGGAACAGCCTGCGGCTGGAAGTTGGCGTTGCGCAGCCGCATGAGTTCTTCAATGTGCACCTGCGCTGCGCTGTGGCGCTGCAACCAGGGCAGCAGCGACGCCGTGCCGCCGGGGTTGTCCTGCAGGCGCTCGGCGTGTTCGTCGGCATCAATCAGTGCGGCAAGGGCAGCCCAGTCGGCGTTAGCGTGGCCGGAGACGCACCAGCCTGTGAAGTAGCGGTTGGCCACGCCGCGCAGTTGTGGGCCATGGGGTGCGTTCTCGTCAAAATCGCCCCAAAAGGTGCAGAAGGGCTGTGTAAAGCCAAGTGTTTCCAGATTGCCCAGCAAAAAGAGATTGATCTCAGGTTGTTCTGCTGCGAGGCCACGCAGCGCAGGGCCGTCGCGCTCGTCAAGAATGCGCACACTCATTTGTTTTCCACCTCAAACGCCCAATGGCCGGGGCCATGTTCGCGCAAATAGGCCGCAACCGCATCGTCCACGCTGCGCGCCTGGTATGCCACATGGTGATGCAGCCAGTAGGCAAAGTCGCTGCTCCAGGGCTGGGCCGTGAGCGCAGTGAGAATGTGCAGCTCACCCGTTGCGCCCGCCGTTTCGAGCATGCCCGACGCCTCAAAGGCGGGGCGGATGGGCGCGTGGTCGTAGTCCACGGTGCGAAACGTGGGCGTCCAGCCCGAGGGCGTGCCGTCCAGGACGAGACATTGGGCGCGCGTGTCGCCATTGTAGGGCAGACCCACGCTGCCGCCGTTGAAGACGCGCCAGCGTCCAAAGCTGCGGTCAATTGGGCGGTGCGTGTGGCCGAGGACGACGAATGACTCTTCGACGCTGTGCAGAAGGGCGAGCGCAACCTGCGTGCTGGTAAAGGGGAAGATGCCGCTGTAGGGATCGCCGGGCGTGCCATGCCAAATGCGGATGGGCGGAAGCGAAGGCCACGCCAGCCGCAATGTGGCCGGCAGCGCACGCACAGTGTCCAGGTGCTCTGGGCGCAAGGTGGCCTGCGTCCAGTAGAGTGATGCAAAGCGCTGCTCGTCGGTAAAGGGGGGCCCATTCTCGCGCGTGTGCAAGCGGCCGATGACGAGGTCGTGGTTGCCGTATATTGCGGGCCAGCCGTTCTCGGCAATGAGGTCCATCACTTCATTGTGCCAGGGGACGCGGCTAATCTGATCGCCTGCGAGGTAAACGCCATCCACGCCTTGCGTGCGCAAGTCGGCAACCACTGCCTCCAGCGCGGGCAGGTTGCCATGAATGTCGGCCAGGACGGCAATACGGAGTGAGGGAACGACCATGGGTCTGGGAGAATCCGAATTCAGTGAATAAGCAACATCTCAACGCAAAGGCGCGG